>NZ_JAYLVT010000012.1:0-212738 GCF_035818815.1 Cupriavidus sp. SS-3 | reverse complement strand
GTGTGAAAGTAGGTCATCGCCAGGCTCTTATTGTGCAAAACCCCTCGACAGCGTGTGCTGCGAGGGGTTTTTGCTTTTCCCCCGCCCGGTCCGACGCTGTCGCGCAGCGACGCCTGGCCGCTCCAGAGCCGCCAGAAGCCGTTCGGCGAAGCCCCTATAGGGTGAGAACGCAGAAATCTAAACTGCGCTTGTGGGAGCGGTCAGGCAGCGCCAGACGCCACGCCGGAACGCCCTCCCGATTCCATGCCAGCACAGCATCCGCAACGGAAAGTGCTTGACAGGAGCGGCGAGGAAGCCCATAATCGATAGTTCTCTGCGGAGAGGTGCCCGAGTGGCTAAAGGGGGCAGACTGTAAATCTGTTGGCTTACGCCTACGCTGGTTCGAATCCAGCCCTCTCCACCAGAATGCAAGACAGCAGCCGGCAACGCCGGTGAAGAAGCAGGAAAGACCCAGGCGGGTGTAGCTCAATGGTAGAGCAGAAGCCTTCCAAGCTTACGACGAGGGTTCGATTCCCTTCACCCGCTCCAGTCGCGCGGTTGCTGTCATAAAGTAGTACGTCTAGTTTCGCCCATGTGGCTCAGTGGTAGAGCACTCCCTTGGTAAGGGAGAGGTCGGCAGTTCGATCCTGCCCATGGGCACCAAATACCACGCACTGGCAATATCGCTACCGAGACAGGAGTCGCGAAATGGCAAAGGAAAAGTTCGAGCGGACCAAGCCGCACGTGAACGTTGGTACGATTGGTCACGTTGACCATGGCAAGACCACGCTGACCGCAGCGATCGCCACGGTGCTGGCAGCGAAGTTCGGCGGTGCGGCCAAGAAGTACGACGAAATCGACGCAGCGCCGGAAGAAAAGGCTCGCGGTATTACCATCAATACCGCCCACGTCGAATACGAGACGGCCAACCGCCACTACGCGCACGTTGACTGCCCGGGCCACGCCGACTACGTGAAGAACATGATCACGGGTGCCGCCCAGATGGACGGCGCGATCCTGGTGTGCTCGGCCGCTGACGGCCCGATGCCGCAGACCCGCGAGCACATCCTGCTGGCCCGTCAGGTTGGCGTGCCGTACATCATCGTGTTCCTGAACAAGTGCGACATGGTGGACGACGCCGAACTGCTCGAGCTGGTCGAGATGGAAGTTCGCGAACTGCTGTCGAAGTACGAATTCCCCGGCGACGACACCCCGATCATCAAGGGTTCGGCCAAGCTGGCGCTGGAAGGCGACAAGGGCGACCTGGGCGAAGAAGCCATCATGCGCCTGGCCGACGCGCTGGACACCTACATCCCGACGCCGGAGCGTGCCGTTGACGGTACCTTCCTGATGCCGGTGGAAGACGTGTTCTCGATCTCGGGTCGCGGCACCGTGGTGACCGGCCGTATCGAGCGCGGCATCATCAAGGTCGGCGAAGAAATCGAAATCGTCGGTATCAAGCCGACGGTGAAGACCACCTGCACCGGCGTGGAAATGTTCCGCAAGCTGCTGGACCAGGGCCAGGCTGGCGACAACGTCGGTCTGCTGCTGCGCGGCACCAAGCGTGAAGACGTCGAGCGCGGCCAGGTGCTGTGCAAGCCGGGTTCGATCAAGCCGCACACCCACTTCACCGGCGAGGTGTACATCCTGTCGAAGGACGAAGGCGGCCGTCACACCCCGTTCTTCAACAACTATCGCCCGCAGTTCTACTTCCGTACCACCGACGTGACCGGCTCGATCGAGCTGCCGAAGGACAAGGAAATGGTCATGCCGGGTGACAACGTGTCGATCACCGTCAAGCTGATCGCCCCGATCGCCATGGAAGAAGGCCTGCGCTTCGCCATCCGCGAAGGTGGCCGTACCGTCGGCGCCGGCGTCGTGGCAAAGATCCTCGACTAAGCTGTTCGATAGCGAATGCGGCACCAACCGGCCGCATTCGTTGCCAGAGGGGTTGGCGCAAGCGTCGACCCCGAAGTTGTTTTAGGGGTATAGCTCAACTGGCAGAGCGTCGGTCTCCAAAACCGAAGGTTGGGGGTTCGATTCCCTCTGCCCCTGCCAAATCAATCAGCCGCGTCGCGAGGAGCAATCGTGACGCGGCTTAGTCTCGTTTGCGAAACATGGCCAATCCCAATGTTGAAACCGTGAACGCCAGCAGCGGCAAGTGGATGCTTGGCGTCGCGGTGCTGCTGGTGGTTGCGGGCGTCATCGGTTTCTATGCACTGGCACAGCAACCGTCTTATGTACGTGGCGCCGCACTGTTCGGTGGTATTGCACTGGGTATCGTGGTTGCGCTGGTGTCGGCACCGGGCAAGGACTTTATCGGGTTCGCCAAGGAATCGTATCGGGAAGTTCGCAAGGTCGTCTGGCCGACGCGCAAGGAATCCGGGCAGATGACGGGGCTGGTCTTCGTTTTTGTCGTCATCATGGCACTGTTCCTGTGGTCGGCGGACAAGCTCATCGAGTGGATCGTGTTTTCACTCGTACTGGGCTGGAAATAAGAGGTAGCACATGACGGATAACGCCCAGCAGGAAACCGCCGCGCCGGAATCGCCTTCGTCGAAGAAGCGCTGGTATGTGGTGCATGCCTACTCCGGCATGGAGAAGAGCGTGCAACGCGCGCTGCAGGAGCGCATCGAGCGCGCCGAGATGCAGGACAAGTTCGGCCGCATCCTGGTGCCGTCCGAAGAAGTGGTGGAAATCAAGGGTGGCCACAAGTCGGTCACCGAGCGTCGTTTCTTCCCCGGCTACGTGCTGGTGGAAATGGAAATGACCGACGAGACCTGGCACCTGGTGAAGAACACCAGCAAGGTTACCGGTTTCGTGGGCGGTGCCCGCAATCGTCCGAGCCCGATTTCGCAGCGCGAAGTCGACAAAATCATGACCCAGATGCAGGAAGGGGTCGAGAAGCCGCGTCCCAAGACGCTGTTTGAAGTGGGCGAAATGGTGCGCGTCAAGGACGGCCCGTTCACCGACTTCAACGGCAACGTGGAAGAAGTGAACTACGAGAAGTCGCGCCTGCGCGTCTCGGTCACCATCTTCGGACGTGCAACGCCGGTCGAGCTCGAGTTCGGCCAGGTCGAGAAGGTTTAAGGAATTTGCCGGTTGTCGGCCGAAAGGGCGGCAACGGGCAGCGGCGGTGCCCCAGGGCACTGCCAAAGAGGAGCGTGAGGCCGTGCCACCGGTGCGGCGACAGCGCGTTACGACTCAACAGGATCGCAACCCCTGCGTGGAGCGATCCGGATTGGAGTAGAGATGGCCAAGAAGATCATTGGCTTTATCAAGCTGCAGATTCCGGCTGGTAAGGCAAATCCCTCCCCGCCCGTTGGTCCCGCACTGGGTCAGCGTGGTCTGAACATCATGGAGTTCTGCAAGGCGTTCAACGCCCAGACCCAGGGTATGGAACCCGGTCTGCCGGTGCCGGTGGTGATTACCGCCTTCGCCGACAAGAGCTTCACCTTCGTGATGAAGTCGCCGCCGGCGACCGTGCTGATCAAGAAGGCAGCCGGCATCACCAAGGGTTCGCCGAAGCCCCACACCGACAAGGTTGGCAAGATCACCCGCGCCCAGGCTGAAGAAATCGCCAAGGCCAAGAACGCTGACCTGACCGCCGCCGACCTGGACGCCGCCGTGCGTACCATCGCCGGTTCGGCTCGTTCGATGGGCATCACCGTGGAGGGTCTGTAAATGGCTAAGGTTTCCAAGCGCGTCGCCGCCAACAAGGCGAAGATCGAGCGTACCAAGTTCTACCCGATCGACGAGGCCCTGGGCCTGGTGAAGGGCTGCGCCTCGGCGAAGTTCGACGAGTCGATCGACGTGGCCGTGCAGCTGGGCATCGACGCCAAGAAGTCGGACCAGGTGGTGCGTGGTTCCGTGGTGCTGCCCGCCGGTACCGGCAAGTCGGTGCGCGTGGCCGTGTTCGCCCAGGGCGACAAGGCCGAGGCCGCCAAGGCCGCCGGTGCTGACATCGTCGGCATGGAAGACCTGGCCGAGCAAGTCAAGGCCGGCAACCTGAACTTCGACGTCGTGATCGCTTCGCCGGACACGATGCGTGTCGTCGGTACGCTGGGCCAGATCCTGGGCCCGCGCGGCCTGATGCCGAACCCGAAGGTCGGTACCGTGACCCCCGATGTGGCCCAGGCCGTGAAGAACGCCAAGGCCGGTCAGGTCCAGTTCCGTGTCGACAAGGCCGGTATCATCCACGCCACCATCGGCCGCCGTTCGTTCGAAGACGCCGCGCTGAAGAGCAACCTGGCGGCGCTGCTGGACGCGCTGGTCAAGGCCAAGCCGGCCACTAGCAAGGGCGTCTACCTGCGCAAGGTCGCGGTCTCTTCGACCATGGGCGTGGGCGTGCGTGTGGACCAGGCTACGCTGGCAGCCTGAGCTGACGGCACATTGCTGACCGGAACCCGATAACACCGGTCGGCAAGCAAGAATTGAAGACCCTGGCCAGTGGCGAGGGTCGTCTCCGGACCGCAAGGAAGGGAGCAAGGCTTTGGGCAGTGGTGCTGTGCTCGATGCGCAAGCATC
This sequence comes from Cupriavidus sp. SS-3, assembly GCF_035818815.1. Lineage (NCBI taxonomy): Bacteria > Pseudomonadati > Pseudomonadota > Betaproteobacteria > Burkholderiales > Burkholderiaceae > Cupriavidus > Cupriavidus sp. SS-3. The sequence continues at coordinate 208,232 of NZ_JAYLVT010000012.1, read as the reverse complement.
GGCCGGCATCGCTGGTTATCAAAGACCGCTGGTGTCCTTTGTCCGCGGCAGCAGGGCGGAAAGGGCTTAATCGGTTGGAGCGCGAGCGAAGGCTTTACGCCTGAGCCAGACGTTTCAGCCAGCCAGCGCAGATGGCGCACCCGAAGGGATTGATGAAGCCGGGCCTCGACCCGGATGATTCGGGCCAATCGGACGCCGTTCGTTTGTGCTGACGTGAAGGCTCCGGTATTGCCGGAGACCCAGCGTCATTTTGGAGCTTAACCGTGCCACTCAATATTGAAGATAAGAAGGCCGTCGTTGCTGAGGTCTCGGCGCAAGTCGCCAAGGCCCAGACCATCGTCGTTGCCGAATATCGCGGCATTGCGGTTGGCGATCTGACCAAGCTGCGTGCTGCCGCTCGCCAGCAAGGCGTGTACCTGCGCGTTCTGAAGAACACGCTGGCCCGCCGTGCCGTCGAAGGTACGCCGTTTGCAGGCCTCGCAGAGCAGATGACCGGTCCGCTGATCTACGGTATTTCCGAAGATGCAGTGGCCTCGGCCAAGGTTCTGAACGACTTCGCCAAGACCAACGACAAGCTGGTCCTGCGCGCCGGGTCGTATGACGGCAAGGTTCTCGACGCTGCCGCCGTGAAGGCGCTGGCCTCGATCCCGAGCCGCGACGAACTGATTGCTCAGCTGCTGGGCGTGATGCAGGCACCGGTGTCGGGCTTCGCCCGTCTGCTGGCTGCTCTGGCCGCCAAGAAGGCAGAAGGCGCTCCCGCGGAAGCGGAAGCTGCCGGCGCCTAAGGCAATCCAGGCCGCGCATCGCAAGATCGCATTACCGATACCGAATCAAATCTAGTAGGAGTATTTCAAATGGCAATCACCAAAGACGACATCCTGGAAGCCGTTGGCGCGATGTCCGTGATGGAACTGAACGACCTGGTCAAGGCGTTCGAAGAGAAGTTTGGCGTGTCGGCCGCTGCCATGGCCGTGGCTGCTGCTCCGGGCGCTGCCGGTGCTGCTGCTGCCGAAGAGCAGACCGAATTCAACGTGATCCTGGCCGAAGTCGGCGCCAACAAGGTTGGCGTGATTAAGGCTGTTCGCGAAATCACCGGCCTGGGCCTGAAGGAAGCCAAGGACCTGGTCGATGGCGCACCGAAGCCCGTCAAGGAAGGCGTGGACAAGGCTGCTGCTGCCGAAGCCAAGAAGAAGCTGGAAGACGCCGGCGCCAAGGTCGACGTCAAGTAATGCTGTACTCGCGTGCCCCTGCGGCACGCGAACAGGGCTGGCAAAGGGAAATTCCCGGCGCCAGCCTTTTTGCGCTTGTGCGTTTGTGTTTTAGTCAACACTCGGCACAGCGCTAACGCGGTAAATGTGATTTTTGCGACTCGCGGCGACGGTGCATTTGCCTGCGATTCAGCAGAGGCCAAACATCAGTGGCACACTAAGTGGTTGCTGCTGATGTTTGTCTTCTGAACCGACTGCAGAAGACAAGTTTGGTCGGGTGTCCCCCGGGCGAGTACAGGCGTTGCGCTGAAGCGACGACCACACCGCCCGCAGCGTGCGGACACCGTCAGCCAGAGGTTGGTAGCGGCCAACCGCCAAATCCCCTCCCAGTCGCTGAACACCTCAGGTCCGGCCAGGTCCAGCCAGCCCTGCGATGATTCGGAGATCCCATGGCGTACAGCTTCACCGAAAAGAAGCGCATTCGCAAAAGCTTTGCGAAGCGCGCGACGGTACATCAGGTTCCATTCCTGCTTGCCACCCAGATTGAATCCTACACCCAGTTCTTGCAAGCGGATACGCCACCCGCACGTCGCAAGACCGAAGGCCTGCAGGCCGCTTTCAACGCGATTTTCCCGATCTCCTCGCATAACGGGCTTGCCCGTATGGAGTTCGTCTCGTATCACCTGTCCAACCCGCCGTTTGACGTCAAGGAATGCCAGCAGCGTGGCCTGACGTTCCACTCGGCGCTGCGCGCCAAGGTTCGCCTGATCATCAACGATCGCGAGAACCCGGGCAAGGTCAAGGAAGTGAAGGAGCAGGAAGTCTACATGGGCGAGATTCCGCTCATGACTTCCACGGGTTCGTTCGTCATCAACGGCACCGAGCGTGTCATCGTCTCGCAGCTGCACCGCTCGCCGGGCGTGTTCTTCGAGCACGACAAGGGCAAGACCCACAGCTCGGGCAAGCTGCTGTTCTCGGCACGCATCATCCCCTACCGCGGTTCCTGGCTGGACTTCGAATTCGATCCGAAGGACATCCTGTACTTCCGCGTCGACCGCCGCCGCAAGATGCCGGTGACGATCCTGCTGAAGTCGATCGGCCTGACCCCGGAACAGATCCTGGCGCACTTCTTCGTGTTCGACAATTTCACGCTGCAGTCGGAAGGCGCGCAGCTGGAGTTCGTGCCCGAGCGCCTGCGCGGTGAAGTCGCGCGCTTCGACATCGCCGACAAGAACGGCCGCGTGGTGGTCGAGAAGGACAAGCGGATCAACGCCAAGCACATCCGCGACCTGGACTCGGCCGGCACCAAGCTGATCAGCGTGCCGGAAGACTACCTGCTGGGCCGCGTGCTGGCCAAGAACATCATCGACCCGGATACCGGCGAGGTGATCGCCAACGCCAACGACGAGCTGACCGAAGCGCTGCTGGAAAACCTGCGCGAAGCCGGCGTCAAGCAGATCCAGACCTTGTACACCAACGACCTGGACCAGGGCCCGTACATGTCGCAGACCCTGCGCGTGGACGAGACCGTCGACCAGACCGCCGCGCGTATCGCGATCTACCGCATGATGCGCCCGGGCGAGCCGCCGACCGAGGAAGCCGTGGAAGCGCTGTTCCAGCGCCTGTTCTACAGCGAAGAGTCGTACGACCTGTCGCGCGTTGGCCGCATGAAGGTGAACAGCCGCCTGGGCCGCCCCAGCGGCGAAGGCGCCATGGTGCTGCAGGACGAGGACATCCTCGAGACCATCAAGATCCTGGTCAACCTGCGCAACGGCAAGGGCGAGGTCGATGACATCGACCACCTGGGCAACCGTCGCGTGCGTTGCGTCGGCGAACTGGCCGAGAACCAGTTCCGCGCCGGCCTGTCGCGCGTGGAGCGTGCCGTCAAGGAACGTCTGGGCCAGGCCGAGACCGAGAACCTGATGCCGCACGACCTGATCAACTCCAAGCCGATCTCGTCGGCGATCCGCGAGTTCTTCGGTTCGTCGCAGCTGTCGCAGTTCATGGACCAGACCAACCCGCTGTCCGAGATCACGCACAAGCGCCGTGTCTCCGCACTGGGCCCGGGCGGCCTGACCCGCGAGCGCGCCGGCTTTGAAGTCCGCGACGTGCACCCGACCCACTACGGCCGCGTGTGCCCGATCGAAACGCCGGAAGGTCCGAACATTGGTCTGATCAACTCGCTGGCACTGTATGCCCGCCTGAACGAATACGGCTTCCTGGAAACGCCGTACCGCAAGGTGGTCGACAGCAAGCTGACCGACGAGGTCGACTACCTGTCGGCGATCGAGGAAGGCAAGTACGTGGTGGCGCAGGCCAACGCGACCGTCGATGCCGACGGCAACCTGACCGACGAACTGGTGTCGGCGCGCGAAGGCTCCGAGCGTGAAACCCGTATGGTGACGCCGGACCGCGTGCAGTACATCGACGTGGCGCCGTCGCAGATCGTGTCGGCCGCTGCCTCGCTGGTGCCGTTCCTGGAACACGATGACGCGAACCGTGCACTGATGGGCGCGAACATGCAGCGTCAGGCCGTGCCTTGCCTGCGTCCGGACAAGCCGCTGGTCGGCACCGGCATCGAGCGCACCGTTGCGGTCGACTCGGGTACGGCCGTGCAGGCGATGCGTGGCGGCGTGGTCGACTACGTCGACGCGATGCGTATCGTGATCCGCGTGAACGACGACGAAGCCGTCGCCGGTGAAGTCGGCGTGGACATCTACAACCTGATCAAGTACACGCGCTCGAACCAGAACACCAACATCAACCAGCGTCCGATGGTGAAGGTTGGCGACCACGTTGCCCGCGGCGACGTGATTGCCGACGGCGCCTCGACCGACCTGGGCGAGCTGGCGCTGGGCCAGAACATGCTGGTGGCGTTCATGCCGTGGAACGGCTACAACTTCGAGGATTCGATCCTGATCTCGGAGCGTGTGGTGGCCGAAGACCGCTATACCTCGATCCACATCGAGGAACTGTCGGTCGTCGCCCGCGACACCAAGCTGGGACCGGAAGAAATCACGCGCGATATCTCGAACCTGGCCGAAGCCCAACTGGCTCGCCTGGACGAGTCGGGCATCACCTACATCGGTGCCGAGGTTGAAGCCGGCGACGTGCTGGTGGGCAAGGTCACGCCGAAGGGCGAGACCCAGCTGACGCCGGAAGAGAAGCTGCTGCGCGCGATCTTCGGCGAGAAGGCGTCGGACGTGAAGGACACCTCGCTGCGCGTGCCGTCGGGCATGAGCGGCATCGTGATCGACGTCCAGGTCTTCACCCGCGAAGGCGTGACGCGCGACAAGCGTGCCCAGTCGATCATCGACGACGAACTGAAGCGCTACCGCCTGGACCTGAACGACCAGCTGCGTATCGTGGAAGGCGACGCGTTCCAGCGTCTGGAGCGTCTGCTGGTCGACAAGACCGTCAACGGCGGTCCGAAGAAGCTGGCCAAGGGTGCCAAGATCACCAAGGAGTACCTGGCGGACATCGACAAGTACCACTGGTTCGACATCCGTCCGGCCGACGAGGAACTGGCCGCCCAGCTGGAAGCCGTCAAGGAAGCCATCGAGCAGAAGCGCCACGAATTCGACCTGGCCTTCGAAGAGAAGCGCAAGAAGCTGACGCAAGGCGACGAACTGCCGCCGGGCGTGATCAAGATGGTCAAGGTCTACCTGGCCGTCAAGCGCCGCCTGCAGCCTGGCGACAAGATGGCCGGCCGTCACGGTAACAAGGGTGTGGTGTCGAAGATCGTGCCGATCGAAGACATGCCGTACATGGCGGACGGTACCCCGGCCGACATCGTGCTGAACCCGCTGGGCGTGCCGTCGCGGATGAACGTGGGCCAGATCCTGGAAACCCACCTGGGCTGGGCCGCGCGCGGCCTGGGCCAGCGCATCGGCGACATGCTCAAGGCTTCGGCCAAGGCGCAGGAACTGCGCACGCTGCTCTCGCAGATCTACAACGAGAGCGGCAAGCCGGAAGACCTGGACAGCCTGAGCGATGCCGAAGTGCTGGAGCTGGCGCACAACCTGAAGAAGGGTGTGCCGTTCGCGACCCCGGTGTTCGATGGTGCGCACGAGAAGGAAATCAAGCGCATGCTCGACCTGGCCTACCCGGACGAGATTGCCGCCGAGAAGGGCCTGACGGCTTCCAAGCAGCAGGTCACGCTGCACGACGGCCGCACCGGCGAAGCGTTCGAGCGTCCGGTCACGCTGGGTGTGATGCACATGCTGAAGCTGCACCACCTGGTCGACGACAAGATGCACGCACGTTCCACCGGCCCGTACTCGCTGGTGACGCAGCAGCCGCTGGGCGGCAAGGCCCAGTTCGGTGGCCAGCGTTTCGGTGAGATGGAAGTGTGGGCACTGGAAGCCTACGGCGCGTCGTACGTGCTGCAGGAAATGCTGACGGTCAAGTCCGATGACGTGAACGGCCGTACCAAGGTGTACGAGAACATCGTCAAGGGCGAGCACTCGATCGACGCCGGCATGCCGGAATCGTTCAACGTGCTGGTGAAGGAAATCCGCTCGCTGGGTATCGACATCGACCTCGATCGCTACTGATCGAGACGATGCGGGTGCTGGCCACGGCGGGCACCCACCAGCGAAGGATTTCCCACAGGATGAATGCCATCGACCCGGACAGACTCCGGGACGGTGGCGAAACAAGGAGTTGCAATGAAAGCATTGCTCGATCTCTTTAAGCAGGTACAGCAGGAAGAGCAGTTCGACGCGATCAAGATCGGCCTGGCCTCGCCCGAGAAGATCCGTTCGTGGTCGTACGGCGAAGTGAAGAAGCCGGAAACGATCAACTACCGTACGTTCAAGCCGGAACGCGACGGCCTGTTCTGCGCCAAGATCTTTGGCCCGATCAAGGACTACGAGTGCCTGTGCGGCAAGTACAAGCGCCTGAAGCACCGCGGCGTGATCTGCGAGAAGTGCGGCGTTGAAGTGACGCTGGCCAAGGTGCGCCGCGAGCGCATGGGCCATATCGAACTGGCCGCGCCGACCGCGCACATCTGGTTCCTGAAGTCGCTGCCGTCGCGCCTGGGCATGGTCCTGGACATGACGCTGCGCGACATCGAGCGCGTGCTGTACTTCGAAGCGTTCGTGGTGATCGAACCCGGCATGACCCCGCTCAAGAAGAGCCAGATCATGTCCGAAGACGACTACCTGGCGAAGTGCGACGAGTACGGCGAGGGCGAATTCGTCGCCATGATGGGTGCCGAGGGCATCCGTGAGCTGCTGCGCGGCATCGACATCGAGAAGCAGATCGAACAGATCCGCGCCGAACTGCAGGCCACCGGCTCCGAAGCCAAGATCAAGAAGTTCGCCAAGCGCCTGAAGGTGCTCGAGGCCTTCCAGCGTTCGGGCATCAAGCCCGAGTGGATGATCCTCGAAGTGCTGCCGGTGCTGCCGCCCGAGCTGCGCCCGCTGGTGCCGCTGGACGGCGGTCGCTTCGCGACCTCGGACCTGAACGACCTGTATCGCCGCGTCATCAACCGTAACAACCGCCTCAAGCGCCTGCTGGAGCTGAAGGCCCCTGAGATCATCGTGCGCAACGAAAAGCGCATGCTGCAGGAAGCGGTTGACTCGCTGCTGGACAACGGCCGTCGCGGCAAGGCGATGACCGGCGCCAACAAGCGTCCGCTGAAGTCGCTGGCCGAAATGATCAAGGGCAAGGGCGGCCGTTTCCGTCAGAACCTGCTGGGCAAGCGCGTCGACTACTCGGGCCGTTCGGTCATCGTGGTGGGCCCGACGCTCAAGCTGCACCAGTGCGGCCTGCCCAAGCTGATGGCGCTCGAGCTGTTCAAGCCGTTCATCTTCCACAAGCTGGAAACGATGGGCATCGCCACCACCATCAAGGCGGCGAAGAAGGAAGTCGAAAGCCAGACCCCGGTGGTGTGGGACATCCTCGAAGAGGTGATCCGCGAGCACCCGGTGATGCTGAACCGTGCGCCGACGCTGCACCGCCTGGGTATCCAGGCGTTCGAGCCGGTGCTGATCGAAGGCAAGGCCATCCAGCTGCACCCGCTCGTCTGCGCGGCGTTCAACGCCGACTTCGACGGTGACCAGATGGCTGTCCACGTGCCGCTGTCGCTGGAAGCGCAGATGGAAGCCCGCACCCTGATGCTGGCCTCCAACAACGTGCTGTTCCCGGCCAACGGCGACCCGTCGATCGTGCCGTCGCAGGACGTGGTGCTGGGCCTGTACTACACGACCCGCGACAAGATCAACGGCAAGGGCGAAGGCATGACCTTCGCCGACATCAGCGAAGTGATCCGCGCCTACGAGAACAAGGAAGTCGAACTGGCTTCGCGCGTGAACGTGCGTATCACCGAGTATGAGCTGGTCGACAAGGATGCCGAGGGCGACGCGCGTTTCGCGCCCAAGATCACGCTGCAGGCCACCACGGTCGGCCGCGCGATCCTGTCCGAGATCCTGCCCAAGGGCCTGCCGTTCTCGGTGCTGAACAAGCCGCTGAAGAAGAAGGAAATCTCGCGCCTGATCAACACGGCGTTCCGCCGCTGCGGCCTGCGCGAGACCGTGATCTTTGCCGACAAGCTGCTGCAGTCGGGCTTCCGCCTGGCGACCCGCGCCGGTATCTCGATCGCGATCGACGATATGCTGGTGCCGCCGGCGAAGGAAAAGATCATCGCCGAGGCCTCGGCCAAGGTGAAGGAATACGACAAGCAGTACATGTCGGGCCTGGTGACCGACCAGGAGCGCTACAACAACGTCGTGGACATCTGGGGCGCCGCCGGCGACCAGGTGGGCAAGGCGATGATGGAGCAGCTCCAGCACGAGGACGTGGTCGACCGCGAAGGCAAGACCGTGAAGCAGGAGTCGTTCAACTCCATCTACATGATGGCCGACTCGGGCGCACGGGGTTCCGCCGCGCAGATCCGCCAGCTGGCTGGCATGCGCGGCCTGATGGCCAAGCCGGATGGCTCGATCATTGAAACGCCGATTACGGCGAACTTCCGTGAAGGCCTGAACGTTCTGCAGTACTTCATCTCGACCCACGGCGCCCGTAAGGGCCTGGCCGATACCGCACTGAAGACCGCGAACTCGGGTTACCTGACCCGTCGTCTGGTCGACGTGACGCAGGATCTGGTCGTGGTGGAAGACGATTGCGGCACCTCCAACGGCGTGGCCATGAAGGCCCTGGTCGAAGGCGGTGAAGTGATCGAAGCCCTGCGTGACCGTATCCTCGGCCGCGTGACCGTGGCTGACGTGGTCAACCCGGAAACCCAGGAAACCGCGATCGAATCCGGCACGCTGCTGGACGAAGACCTGGTCGAGCTGATCGACAACATCGGCGTGGACGAGGTCAAGGTTCGCACCCCGCTGTCGTGCGACACGCGCTACGGCCTGTGCGCCAAGTGCTACGGCCGCGACCTGGGCCGCGGCGTGCTGGTGAACTCGGGCGAAGCGGTGGGCGTGATTGCCGCCCAGTCGATCGGTGAGCCGGGCACGCAGCTGACCATGCGTACGTTCCACATCGGTGGTGCGGCATCGCGTGCGGCAGTGGCATCGAGCGTGGAAGCCAAGGCAACCGGTACCGTGCGTTTCACGGCGACCATGCGTTATGTCACCAATGCGAAGGGCGAGCTGATCGTCATCTCGCGTTCGGGCGAGGCGCTGATCACCGACGACCACGGCCGCGAGCGTGAGCGCCACAAGATCCCGTACGGCGCCACGCTGCTGGTGCAGGACGGCCAGGCCATCAAGGCTGGCACGCAGCTGGCCACGTGGGACGCGCTGACTCGCCCGATCGTGTCGGAATACACCGGTACGATCAAGTTCGAGAACGTCGAAGAAGGCGTGACCGTCGCCAAGCAGATGGACGAAGTGACGGGCCTGTCGACCCTGGTGGTGATCGACGCCAAGCGCCGCACGGCCGCAACCAAGGGCATCCGCCCGCAGGTGAAGCTGCTCGACGCCAACGGCCAGGAAGTGAAGATCCCGGGCACGGACCATTCCGTGACCATCGGCTTCCAGGTCGGCGCGCTGATTACCGTGAAGGACGGCCAGCAGGTGCACGTGGGTGAAGTGCTCGCGCGTATCCCGACCGAGTCGCAGAAGACCCGCGACATTACCGGTGGTCTGCCGCGCGTGGCCGAGCTGTTCGAAGCGCGTTCGCCGAAGGATGCCGCCGTGCTGGCGGAAGTCACCGGCACGACTTCGTTCGGCAAGGACACCAAGGGCAAGCAGCGCCTGGTCATCACCGACCTGGACGGCAATGCCCACGAGTTCCTGATCGCGAAGGAAAAGCAGGTGCTGGTGCACGACGGCCAGGTGGTGAACAAGGGCGAAATGATCGTGGAAGGTCCGGCGGACCCGCACGACATCCTGCGCCTGAAGGGCATCGAAGAGCTGGCGCACTACATCGTCGACGAAGTCCAGGACGTGTACCGTCTGCAGGGCGTGAAGATCAACGACAAGCACATCGAGGTGATCGTTCGCCAGATGCTGCGTCGGGTTCAGATCGTCGACGTGGGCGACACCAAGTTCATCCCGGGTGAACAGGTGGAGCGTTCGGAACTGCTCGACGAGAACGACCGCGTGATCGCCGAAGGCAAGCGTCCGGCGACCTACGAGAACCTGCTGCTGGGTATTACCAAGGCGTCGCTGTCGACCGACAGCTTCATCTCGGCGGCATCGTTCCAGGAAACCACGCGCGTGCTGACCGAAGCCGCGATCATGGGCAAGACCGACGACCTGCGTGGCCTGAAGGAAAACGTGATCGTCGGCCGCCTGATCCCGGCCGGTACCGGCTTGGCCTACCACCGTGCCCGCAAGGCGCGCGAGGCCTCCGAGCGCGAACGCGCCCAGGCGATCGCCGAAGAAGAGCAGTCGCTCTTCATCGAGCCGCCGGTGGTGCAGGCGACCGAGGGCGAAGGCGACAACGCCTGATCTCGTTGCAGTGATAACCGCCGCAAGGCGGACCAAAGCCCGGCTGATCCAGCCGGGCTTTTTTTTGTCCGCGCGCGGCGCGGCCTTTCGTGAGAAAGATCGGAGAGTTTGCCGCGCGGGCGCGGCGGCCGGCCCCCTTAGTGGTAAGGTTACGGCTTTTCCGGCTCCAGCATTTCCGTTGTCCATGTCGCAAGCACTGGCGATCCTCAAGGATGTCTTCGGCTACCACGCCTTCCGCGGGCGCCAGGCCGAGATCATCGACCACGTCGCCGCGGGCGGCGATTGCCTGGTGCTGATGCCGACCGGCGGCGGCAAGTCGCTGTGCTACCAGATCCCGGCGCTGCTGCGCCAGCGCGCCGGCGACGGCGTCGGCATCGTGGTGTCGCCGCTGATCGCGCTGATGCAGGACCAGGTCGCGGCGCTGACCGAGGCCGGCGTGCGCGCCGCGGTGCTCAACTCGACGCTGACCGGCGCCGAGGCCTCGGCGGTCGAGCGCGACCTGCTGGCCGGACGCATCGAAATTCTCTACGTGGCGCCGGAACGGCTGATGACGCCGCGCTTCCTCGACCTGCTCGAGCGCACCCGCGTCGGGCTGTTCGCCATCGACGAAGCCCACTGCGTGTCGCAATGGGGCCATGACTTCCGGCCGGAGTACATCCAGCTGTCGGTGCTGCACGAGCGCTTCCCGTACGTGCCGCGCATCGCGCTGACCGCGACCGCCGACGCGCTGACGCGCGAAGAGATCGTCGAGCGGCTGGCGCTGCACGATGCGCGCATCTTCATTTCCAGCTTCGACCGGCCCAACATCCGCTACCGCATCGTCGAGAAGGACAATGCGCGCCAGCAGCTGCTGGCCTTTATCAAGGCGGAACATACCGCGGCCGATGGCACCCACGACAGCGGCATCGTCTATTGCCTGTCGCGCAAGAAGGTCGAGGACACCGCGCAGTGGCTCAGCGGGCAGGGCATCAACGCGCTCGCCTACCATGCCGGCATGGATGCCCAGGTGCGGCAGCACCACCAGGCGCGTTTCCGCGAAGAGGAAGGTCTGGTGATGGTGGCGACGATCGCCTTCGGCATGGGCATCGACAAGCCCGACGTCCGCTTTGTCGCCCACCTGGACCTGCCCAAGAGCATGGAGGGCTATTACCAGGAAACCGGCCGCGCCGGCCGCGACGGGCTGCCCGCCAATGCCTGGATGGCCTACGGCCTGGGCGACGTGGTGCAGCAGAAGCGCATGATCGACGAATCCGAAGCGGACGAGGCCTTCAAGCGCGTGTCGTCGGCCAAGCTCGATGCGCTGCTGGGGCTTTGCGAAACCGCGGGTTGCCGGCGCGTGCGCATCCTGGCGTATTTCAACGAAGCCAGCGAGCCCTGCGGCAACTGCGATACCTGCCTCGAGCCGCCGGCCACCTGGGACGGCACGCGCGAGGCGCAGATGGCGCTGTCATGCGTGTACCGCACCGCGCAGGCAAGCCGCATCCACTTCGGTGCGACCCACCTGATCGACGTGCTGCGCGGCAATGCCTCGGAAAAGATCAAGCAATGGGGCCATGACAAGGTCTCGACCTTCGGCATCGGCAAGGACCGGTCGGTGCATGAGTGGCACACGGTGTTCCGCCAACTGATCGCGCAAGGCTTGCTGACCATCGACCATGGCGGCCATGGCGCGCTGCTGCTGGGCGAAGACGCCCGCGCGGTGCTCAAGGGCGAGCGCCAGATCATCCTGCGCCGCCAGGCTGCCAGGCCAGGCAAGTCCGGCGAGCGCGCGGCGCGCGGCACGCGCATCGACCATACCGCCGACATGGACGCCGATACGCTGGCCAACTGGGAGGCGCTGCGCCGCTGGCGCACCGAGGCCGCGCGCGAGCATGGCGTACCGGCCTACGTGATCTTCCATGACGCCACGCTGGCCGAACTGGCGCGCACCGCGCCGGGTTCGCTCTCGGCGATGCAAGGCATTCCCGGGATTGGCGCCTCCAAGCTGGAGCGCTACGGGCAGGGCATCCTCGACACGCTGCGCGGGGCCTAGCCGCCCGGGTCTGCCAGTCGGGTATACGGCTTGACGGTATACGATTCCGCTGCTAGGATGCCAGATTCGAGTTTTTGGCTTTGGATTTCGCTCGCCCGTCGGATAAGTGGCCCTCAGGTCGCTGCCGGCAAGCCTACCGGACTGGGTTTCCATGGACGGGTGGCGGCAGACGCGGGATCCGGGTGCCGGCTCGCGCTCTTTGGCATGCTGTTACCGCACAGTCCCGTCTCCAGAGCGCCCGCTCACCTCTCCCGCCCAAAACCCGTAGTTGCCTCTCCAGCCTGGCGCATGCCGGCACGAGGGGCGTTTTTCGTCAAACCAAGCTGGATTGAACAATGCCAACTATCAACCAACTGGTTCGCAAGCCGCGCGTCTCGGAAGTCATCAAGAGCAAGAGCCCGGCGCTTGAGAACTGCCCCCAGCGCCGTGGCGTGTGCACCCGTGTGTACACCACGACGCCGAAGAAGCCGAACTCGGCACTGCGTAAGGTCGCCAAGGTGCGCCTGACCAACGGTTTCGAAGTCATTTCGTACATCGGCGGTGAAGGCCACAACCTGCAGGAACACTCGGTCGTGCTGATCCGCGGCGGCCGTGTGAAGGATCTGCCGGGTGTGCGTTACCACATCGTCCGTGGTTCGCTGGACCTGCAAGGCGTGAAGGACCGCAAGCAGGCCCGTTCGAAGTACGGCGCGAAGCGTCCGAAGGCAGCCTAAGTTCAGGCAGCCTGGGCCAGCAAGGCCCGAAGCAACAAACGATAGCCTGTGGCGCAAGTCATGGTGCTGTCACCAGGCGGCGGTACAACGGAGCGCCTTTTTGGCAACCGTGCCGTCGAGTAAGTGGTCACCCGGCGAATTTGCTGTCTTTGCATGCAAGCTAGTTGGTGGCCGGAGAGCGGGAAACTCTGACCGCGCTCTCAACTGAATCTAAAGGAAAGAAGATGCCACGTCGTCGTGAAGTCCCGAAGCGGGACGTTCTGCCTGATCCGAAGTTCGGTAACGTTGAAGTTGCCAAGTTCATGAACGTGCTGATGCTGGATGGCAAGAAGTCGGTTGCCGAACGCATCGTGTACGGCGCGTTCGACCAGATCGAAAAGAAGGCAGGCAAGGCCCCCATCGAAGTGTTCTCCGTTGCGATCAACAACGTGAAGCCGGTGGTGGAAGTGAAGAGCCGTCGCGTGGGCGGCGCCAACTATCAGGTTCCGGTCGAAGTCCGTCCGTCGCGTCGTTTGGCATTGGCGATGCGCTGGCTGCGTGAGGCCGCGAAAAAACGCAGCGAGAAGTCGATGGCGCTGCGCCTGGCAGGTGAGCTGCTGGAAGCTGCTGAAGGCCGTGGTGGCGCGATGAAGAAGCGCGACGAAGTGCACCGCATGGCCGAAGCCAACAAGGCGTTCTCGCACTTCCGCTTCTAAAGCGAGCGAAAACATTGTTGGTTGCCGGGCGGGCTGTGTTTTTACACATCTCGCCCGTTTGTGTTAGGGGCGCGGGCCATGAGATGCCGGCGCCTCACGGACGAATAGAGGATTAAAGTGGCTCGTAAGACTCCCATCGAGCGTTACCGTAACATCGGTATTTCGGCTCACATTGACGCGGGTAAAACCACCACGACCGAGCGCATCCTGTTCTACACCGGTGTGAACCACAAGATCGGTGAAGTGCACGACGGCGCCGCCACCATGGACTGGATGGAGCAGGAACAGGAGCGTGGCATCACCATCACCTCCGCTGCCACCACCGCCTTCTGGAAGGGCATGGCCGGCAACTACCCCGAGCACCGCTTCAACATCATCGACACCCCGGGCCACGTGGACTTCACCATCGAGGTGGAGCGTTCCATGCGCGTGCTGGACGGCGCGTGCATGGTGTACTGCGCCGTGGGTGGCGTGCAGCCGCAGTCCGAAACCGTCTGGCGTCAGGCCAACAAGTACAGGGTTCCGCGTCTGGCATTCGTCAACAAGATGGACCGTACCGGCGCGAACTTCTTCAAGGTCTACGACCAGCTGAAGACCCGCCTGAAGGCCAACCCGGTGCCCGTCGTGGTGCCGATCGGCGCTGAAGACGGCTTCCAGGGCGTCGTCGATCTGTTGGAAATGAAGGCGATCGTTTGGGACGAAGCCAGCCAGGGCGTGAAGTTCGAATACCAGGACATTCCGGCCGAACTGCAAGCCACCGCTGACGAATGGCGCGAGAAGATGGTCGAGTCGGCCGCCGAAGCCAGCGAAGAGCTGATGGAAAAGTACCTGGGCGGCGAAGAGCTGACCCGCGCCGAGATCGTCAAGGCGCTGCGTGACCGTACCATCGCCTGCGAAATCCAGCCGATGCTGTGCGGCACCGCGTTCAAGAACAAGGGCGTGCAGCGCATGCTCGACGCCGTGATCGACTTCCTGCCGTCGCCGGTCGACATTCCGCCGGTTACGGGCACGGACGAGGACGACAGCGAGAAGAAGCTCGAGCGCAAGGCCGACGACAACGAAAAGTTCTCGGCACTGGCGTTCAAGATCATGACCGACCCGTTCGTTGGCCAGCTGATCTTCTTCCGCGTGTATTCGGGCAAGATCAATTCGGGCGACACCGTGTACAACCCGGTGAAGCAGAAGAAGGAGCGTCTGGGCCGTATTCTGCAGATGCACGCCAACCAGCGCGAAGAAATCAAGGAAGTGCTGGCCGGCGACATCGCCGCCGCGGTGGGCCTGAAGGATGCCACCACGGGCGATACGCTGTGCGATCCGGCTGCACCGATCGTGCTCGAGCGCATGGTGTTCCCGGAGCCGGTGATCTCGCAGGCTGTCGAGCCGAAGACCAAGGCTGACCAGGAAAAGATGGGCATCGCCCTGAACCGCCTGGCCGCTGAAGATCCGTCGTTCCGCGTGCGCACCGATGAAGAATCGGGCCAGACCATCATTTCGGGCATGGGCGAGCTCCACCTCGAAATTCTGGTCGACCGCATGAAGCGCGAATTCGGCGTGGAAGCCAACATCGGCGCGCCGCAGGTGGCCTACCGCGAAACCATCCGCAAGAAGGCCGAGGACGTCGAAGGCAAGTTCGTCAAGCAGTCGGGCGGCCGCGGCCAGTACGGTCACGCCGTGATCACGCTGGAACCGCAAGAACCGGGCAAGGGCTTCGAGTTCATCGACGCCATCAAGGGCGGTGTGATTCCTCGCGAATACATCCCGGCGGTCGAAAAGGGTATCGTCGACACCCTGACGGCCGGTATCCTGGCTGGCTTCCCGGTGGTGGACGTGAAGGTCACGCTGACCTTCGGTTCGTACCACGACGTGGACTCGAACGAAAACGCGTTCCGCATGGCCGGCTCGATGGCTTTCAAGGAAGCCATGCGCAAGGCCAGCCCGGTTCTGCTCGAGCCGATGATGGCCGTGGAAGTGGAAACGCCGGAAGACTACACCGGTACCGTGATGGGCGACCTGTCGTCCCGCCGCGGCATCGTGCAGGGCATGGACGACATGGTGGGCGGCGGCAAGATCATCAAGGCCGAAGTCCCGCTGTCGGAAATGTTCGGTTATTCGACCGCGCTGCGCTCGGCCACGCAAGGCCGCGCCACCTACACCATGGAATTCAAGCACTACGCCGAGGCACCGAAGAACATCGCCGAAGCAGTGATGGCGGCCAAGGGCAAGTAAATAAGCTGTATGCCGCCGCGACCCACCCGGGCGCGGCGGCGTGATGAATCGACAAGACTGCATTCCATTAGGAGCTAAAAAAATGGCAAAGGAAAAGTTCGAGCGGACCAAGCCGCACGTGAACGTTGGTACGATTGGTCACGTTGACCATGGCAAGACCACGCTGACCGCAGCGATCGCCACGGTGCTGGCAGCGAAGTTCGGCGGTGCCGCCAAGAAGTACGACGAAATCGACGCAGCGCCGGAAGAAAAGGCTCGCGGTATTACCATCAATACCGCCCACGTCGAATACGAGACGGCCAACCGCCACTACGCGCACGTTGACTGCCCGGGCCACGCCGACTACGTGAAGAACATGATCACGGGTGCCGCCCAGATGGACGGCGCGATCCTGGTGTGCTCGGCCGCTGACGGCCCGATGCCGCAGACCCGCGAGCACATCCTGCTGGCCCGTCAGGTTGGCGTGCCGTACATCATCGTGTTCCTGAACAAGTGCGACATGGTGGACGACGCCGAACTGCTCGAGCTGGTCGAGATGGAAGTTCGCGAACTGCTGTCGAAGTACGAATTCCCCGGCGACGACACCCCGATCATCAAGGGTTCGGCCAAGCTGGCGCTGGAAGGCGACAAGGGCGACCTGGGCGAAGAAGCCATCATGCGCCTGGCCGACGCGCTGGACACCTACATCCCGACGCCGGAGCGTGCCGTTGACGGTACCTTCCTGATGCCGGTGGAAGACGTGTTCTCGATCTCGGGTCGCGGCACCGTGGTGACCGGCCGTATCGAGCGCGGCATCATCAAGGTCGGCGAAGAAATCGAAATCGTCGGTATCAAGCCGACGGTGAAGACCACCTGCACCGGCGTGGAAATGTTCCGCAAGCTGCTGGACCAGGGCCAGGCTGGCGACAACGTCGGTCTGCTGCTGCGCGGCACCAAGCGTGAAGACGTCGAGCGCGGCCAGGTGCTGTGCAAGCCGGGTTCGATCAAGCCGCACACCCACTTCACCGGCGAGGTGTACATCCTGTCGAAGGACGAAGGCGGCCGTCACACCCCGTTCTTCAACAACTATCGCCCGCAGTTCTACTTCCGTACCACCGACGTGACCGGCTCGATCGAGCTGCCGAAGGACAAGGAAATGGTCATGCCGGGTGACAACGTGTCGATCACCGTCAAGCTGATCGCCCCGATCGCCATGGAAGAAGGCCTGCGCTTCGCCATCCGCGAAGGTGGCCGTACCGTCGGCGCCGGCGTCGTGGCAAAGATCCTCGACTAAGCACTTCCTGGGACATGCCCGCGGGCATGTCCCCATTCAACGGGCAGCTTGCCCAATCGCTCTTTTAAGGAAATATCATGCAGAACCAGAAGATCCGTATCCGCCTGAAGGCTTTCGACTATCGCCTGATCGACCAGTCGGCCGCCGAAATCGTGGATACCGCCAAGCGTACCGGCGCGATCGTCAAGGGCCCGGTGCCCCTGCCGACCCGCATCCAGCGCTTCGACATCCTGCGTTCGCCGCACGTCAACAAGACCAGCCGCGATCAGTTCGAGATCCGCACTCACCAGCGCCTGATGGACATCGTCGACCCGACCGACAAGACGGTTGACGCGCTGATGAAGCTCGACCTGCCGGCCGGCGTGGACGTCGAGATCAAGGTGTAATCATGCTTCGGGCTGCTTGCGCAGCCTGCTGCAGCAAAACGGCGAACCTCGGTTCGCCGTTTTTGTTTGGTGGCGCGCCGCACGGCAGCGCCACACAGGCACTTACACGCTGCCGCGCCGGCGCAGCGTCTCGGCCGGGCACTCGCCGAACGCGCGCCGGTATTCGGCGCTGAAGCGTCCCAGGTGGGTAAAGCCCCAGCGCAGCGCGGCGCCGGTCACCGACGACAGCGCCGCATCGTTGAGAAGGTCTTGCCGTACCCGGTCCAGCCGGACCGTGCGCAGGTAGGCCATCGGGCTCAGCCCGCGATGCTCGCGGAAGCCCGCATACAGGCTGCGCAGGCTGACCCCCGCGATTTCGGCCAGCAGCGCCGGCGTCAGCGCGGCGGCGGCATGCGCGTGGATATACTCCTCGACCACTTTCACGTGGCGCGGCGCCAGCGGCTTGCCATGCCGCTGCAGCGCCTCCGACAGGCTGTGCGGCTGCAGCGTCAGCAGCGCGCCGATCACCAGTTGCTCGAGCTGGCATGCCGTGAGCGGATGGCGAGCCGCTTCCGGCGCCACCGACAGCATCTGCGCCAGATACTCCATCAATGGATACCAGCCGGCGCTGCGCCAGGCCATGCCGAGCTGGAAGCGCAGCGGCGGGTACGGGCGATGCCCGAGATAGGCGGCGCACACGCGCTCCAGCGCGCTGCGCTCGACACGCACGATGAGCTGGTCGTTGTCCGCGCTCCAGCGCATCAGCAGCGGATCGCTGGGTGTCAGCACCGAAGCGCAGTCGGGCGTCGACACGATCTGCTGCGCGCCGCAACGGATCTCCGCCTGGCCGCTGAGCGGCATCTGCACCAGCAGGAAGTCTCCGAGCGGCCCCGGGTCGATGGTGACATCGGCGCCGTAGGCGAGCCGGTTCAGCGACACCGCGCCAAGCGGGGCGTGATGCATGCGCGCCGACAGGCTGGTCCCGCGGATATCGAGCTGGTGTGGCTTGAAGACCCGGCCAACCGCCGCGCGCGTCTGCCCGAGGTCGGTCGAGGCGAACACCTGCCGCCCGGCATCGTGCAGCAGGGCGTGGGCCAGCGGCGCCGGCGCGCGGGCAGTCGGGGGCAGCTGCAACATGGTCTCGCTCCTCTGGCGTGGCCGCGGGGCTGGCTGGCGTCCACGGCAGCGCGGCCCGGGGCGCCATGCGCTCCGCATGGTCCACGCAACCACTATAGCGGATCGACCCGCTCGCCCCCGGCGTTGCGTTGACCGAAGCCGAACTTTCCTGCACTAATCGGATAGCCGCTGCAGCCAGCGGCTAGTTTGCTGCGGTGCGGAGCCACCATCATGGGATCCAGCACGGCAGCGCGACCCTCCACCAGCTGTCAGCCAACAGAGAACGACAAGGAGCGCAGGCCATGGGCCAGACCATCCAGATCCAGACCCCCGAAGGCAGTTTCAGCGGCTATCTCGCCACCCCGGCGGCGGGCAAGGGCCCCGGCATCGTGCTGTGCCAGGAGATCTTCGGCGTCAATGCCACCATGCGCCAGGTGGCCGATTACTACGCCGAGGAGGGCTATACGGTGCTGGTGCCCGACCTGTTCTGGCGGATCGCGCCCGGCATCGAGCTGACCGACCGTGGCGAGGACTTCCAGCGCGCGCTCGGCCTCTATCAGCAGTTCGACGAAGCCAGGGGCGTGCAGGATGTGGGCGCGGCGTTGGCGACGTTGGGCGCGCGGCCCGAATGCGTCGGCCAGGCCGGCGTGCTGGGCTACTGCCTGGGCGGCAAGCTGGCCTACCTGGCGGCCTGCCGGCTGCCCGATGTGGCCTGCGCGGTGTCCTACTATGGCGTGGGTATCGAGCACGCGCTGGGCGAGGCCGCCAACGTGCGTGGCCGCCTGGTGCTGCATATCGCGGAGCAGGACGGCTTCTGTCCGCCGCAGGCGCAGGCGGCGATCCGCGAGGCGCTGGCCGGCCGGGACCACATCGAGGTGTACGTCTATCCCGGCGTCGACCATGCCTTTGCGCGCGCCGGCGGCGAGCATTTCGACAAGCCCTCGGCGCTGATGGCGCACCAGCGCTCGATCGCCGCGCTGCGCCGCGAGATGGGGCCGCACTACGACTTCTCGGCACTGTGGGACAAGCACTGCGAGTATGAATTCGCCACCCGCGATGTCGATGCAACCATGGCGACGATGGTGGCGCAGCCTTATGTGAACCATATCCCGACCATGACCGGCGGTGTCGGCCACGCGCAGCTGCGCCGCTTCTACCAGCACCACTTCGTGCACAGCAATCCGCCGGACACGACGCTGATCCCGCTGTCGCGCACGGTCGGCGCCACGCAGATCGTCGACGAGATGCTGTTCTGCTTCACCCATACCTGCGAGATCGACTGGATGCTGCCCGGCGTGCCGCCCACCGGCAAGCGCGTGGAGATCCCGCTGATCGCCATCGTCAAGTTCCGCGGCGACAAGCTCTACCACGAGCACATCTACTGGGACCAGGCCAGCGTGCTGGTGCAGATCGGCAAGCTGGACCCGGCGGGTTTGCCGGTGGCGGGCGTGGAAACCGCGCGCAAGCTGCTGGAGGAGACCTTGCCGTCGAACACGCTGATGGCGCGCTGGCAGCAGAGCGAAGGCAAGTAAGCCAGGCGGCACGGAACGGGAGCGGGCCCGCAGAGGCCGGCCCCGTACCGGACAACGGTGACCGAGCCGGAGACCAACAGGGAGACAACCATGAAGGGATTGCAGGACAAGGTGGCCATCGTCACCGGCGGCGCCACGCTGATCGGCGCGGGGGTGGCACGGGCCTTCGTCGAGGCTGGCGCGCGCGTGGCGATCTTCGATATCGACGCCGCCAATGGCGAGCGCGTTGCCGCGGAACTGGGCCAGGACGCGCTCTTCATCGCGGCGGACATCACGCGGGACGAGCAGGTCCGCGATGCGGTCGGCCAGGTCGCCCAGCACTTCGGAGGCGTCGATTTCCTGGTCAACCTCGCCTGCACCTATCTCGACGATGGCTTGCGCTCGAATCGCGCCGACTGGCTGGCGGCGCTCGACGTCAACGTGGTCTCGGGCGTGATGCTGGCGCAAGCGGTGCATCCGCATATGCGCGCGCGCGGCGGCGGCGCCATCGTCAATTTCACCAGCATCTCGGCCAGCGTGGCGCAGACCGGGCGCTGGCTCTATCCGGTGTCGAAGGCGGCCATCGCGCAGCTGACTCGGAGCATGGCGATGGATCTGGCGCCGGACCGCATCCGCGTGAACTCGGTATCGCCCGGCTGGACCTGGTGCCGGCTGATGGACGAGGTCAGCGGCGGCAACCGTGCCCGGACCGATGCGGTGGCCGCGCCGTTCCACCTGCTCGGGCGCGTCGGCGAGCCGGACGAGGTAGCGCAGGTGGTGCTCTTCCTCTGCTCCGATCACGCGAGCTTCGTCACCGGCGCGGACTATGCCGTCGACGGTGGCTACTCCGCCATGGGTCCGGAGCAGAACTTGCCTGCCATCGGCAAGCTGGCCGGCTGAAAACCCCACAACGATCCTTCAGGAGACCACGTCATGCGCCAACGCATCGCCATCGTCGGAGCGGGCCAGTCGGGCCTGCAAATGGCCCTCGGGCTGCAAGCCCACGGCTACCGCGTCACGTTGCTGTCCAACCGCACGCCGGAACAGGTTCGCGCCGGCAAGGTCATGTCCAGCCAGTGCATGTTCGACCGCGCGCTGCAGACCGAGCGCGAACTCGGCCTGAACTGGTGGGACGATACGTGCCCGCCGGTGCAGGGCATCGGCCTGGCGGTGCCGCATCCCGAGCTGCCCGGCGCGAAAGCCATCGACTGGGCCGCGCCGCTGGAGCGCCCGGCGCAGGCGGTCGACCAGCGCCTGAAGATGCCGGCGTGGATGGAGGCCTTTGTGGCGCGCGGCGGCGACCTGCGCATTGTCGATGTCGGCGTTGACGAACTGGAGGACCTGGCCCGCGAGCATGACCTGGTGCTGCTGGCCGCCGGCAAGGGCGAGATCGTCAGCCGCTTCGAGCGCGATGCGTCGCGCAGCCCGTTTGACCGTCCCCAGCGCGCCCTGGCGCTGACCTATGTGACCGGCATGCTGCCGCGCGAGCCGTACTCGCGGGTGTGCTTTAACCTGATCCCGGGCGTCGGCGAATACTTCGTTTTCCCCGCGCTGACGCTGTCGGGGCCGTGCGAGATCATGGTGTTCGAGGGCATCCCCGGCGGCCCGATGGACCGCTGGGCCGAGGCGCGCACGCCCGACCACCACCTCGCGGAAAGCCTGCGCATCCTGCGCACCTATGCGCCATGGGAAGCCGAGCGCTGCGAGCGGGTGGCGCTGACCGACGACAACGGCATCCTGTCGGGCCGCTTCGCGCCGACGGTGCGCAAGCCGGTGCTGACGCTGCCGTCGGGCCGGCTGGTATTCGGCATGGCCGATGCCGTGGTGGTCAACGATCCGATTACCGGGCAAGGCTCCAACAATGCCGCCAAATGCTGCAAGGTCTACCTCGACGCCATCCTCGCCCATGGCGAGCGGCCGTTCGACGGTGACTGGATGGCGCAGACCTTCGCCAGTTACTGGCAATACGCCGGCGATGTGGTGGCGTGGACCAACTCGCTGCTGACCCCGCCGCCGCCGCACATCCTGGCGCTGCTGGGAGCGGCGGGGGAATCGCCGGCGCTGGCGGCCCGCATCGCCAACGGCTTCGATAATCCGCAGGACTACTTCCCGTGGTGGATGGACCCGCAGGCGTGCCATCAGCTGATCGATCATCACCTGCCGCAGGCCGCCTGACATGGACACCTCAAGCCATGCCGCCCCCGCGCTCGATCCGCGCGAATTGCGTCGGGTTTGCGGCCGCTACGCGACCGGCGTGGCGGTCATTGGTGCCTGCACGGCGCAACAGCGGCCGGTCGGCATCACCGTCAACTCGTTCGCGTCGCTGTCGCTGGCGCCGCCGCTGATCCTTTGGAGCCTGGCGTCGCACTCGCCCAACGCCGGGCTGTTCGAGCCGGGCCGGCCGTTCGGCGTCAGCATCCTGCGCGCGGGGTACGGCGACCTGGCGCGCCGCTTCGCCACCCCCGCCGCGGACAAGTTTGCCGGCGTGCGCCACACGCGCTGCCCCCAGGGCGTGCCGTACCTGGACGAGGCGCTGGCCACACTGGCGTGTCGCGTCGAACGGGCCGATCCCGTGGGCGACCACCTTCTGATCGTGGGCGCGGTGGAATCCATCTCGGCGCACGAGGGCGACCCGCTGGTCTTCTATGGTGGCGGCTTCGTGCGTGTCGCGGCCTGACTTCTACATGCCGGGGGGCGGCGCCTGCCGCCCTTGCGCCGCCTTCGTGCCAGCTTTTGCGCACATCTGCGTGAATCCTTCCTACAACACCCTCGGCGAAACGCAATTGCTTATTGCCCTTTCCTTGGGGAAGGGTTATAGTGTAAGGCTACCCGTGTCTCCGGGTAGTGGGTTGGCCGTTTTGGCCAGGCGCAGTCCTCTTTAGCGCAGCCCATCCGCGCACAAGCGCAAACACAGTTTTCGTGTATCAATCAGCCCCGGCCAATCGCAGCTGGGAATGGAGCAAACCATGAGCCTTGGCCTTGTAGGTCGCAAGGTTGGCATGACCCGTATTTTCACGGACGACGGTGAAGCAATTCCCGTGACCGTGGTCGAGGTCGGCGACAACCGCGTGACGCAAATCAAGACGGACGAGACCGACGGTTACACCGCGGTTCAAGTCACCTTCGGCGCACGACGCGCAAGCCGCGTCACCAAGCCGCTGGCGGGTCACCTCGCCAAAGCCGGCGTGGAAGCCGGCGAAATCATCCGCGAATTCCGTATCGATGCAGCCAAGGCTGCCGAACTGCAAGCTGGCGGTTCGCTGTCGGTCGACCTGTTCGAAGTCGGTCAGAAGATCGACGTGCAGGGCGTGACCATCGGTAAGGGCTACGCCGGTACCATCAAGCGCTACCACTTCGCCTCCGGCCGTGCCACCCACGGTAACTCGCGCTCGCACAACGTGCCGGGCTCGATCGGTATGGCGCAGGATCCGGGCCGCGTGTTCCCCGGCAAGCGCATGACCGGTCACCTGGGCGATGTCACCCGCACCGTGCAGAACCTGGAGATCGCCAAGATCGACGCAGAGCGCAAGCTGCTGCTGGTCAAGGGCGCCATTCCCGGCTCCAAGAACGGCAAGGTCATCGTTACCCCGGCCGTCAAGGCCAAAGCCAAAGCTTAAGGAGCGCATGTAATGGAACTCAAGCTCCTCCAGGACAATGGCCAGATCGGCGCCGGCGTTGACGCGTCGCCCGAAGTGTTCGGCCGTGACTACAACGAAGCCCTCGTTCACCAGATCGTCGTCGCTTACCAGGCCAACGCGCGCAGCGGTAACCGCAAGCAGAAGGATCGTGAAGAGGTCAAGCACACGACCAAGAAGCCGTGGCGCCAGAAGGGTACGGGCCGTGCTCGTGCCGGTATGTCTTCCTCGCCGCTGTGGCGCGGGGGCGGCCGTATCTTCCCGAATTCGCCGGAAGAGAACTTCAGCCAGAAGGTCAACAAGAAGATGTTCCGTGCCGGCATGCGCTCGATCTACTCGCAGCTCGCACGTGAAGGTCGTATCAATGTGGTGGACGGTTTCACCGTCGACGCGCCCAAGACCAAGCTCTTGGCCGACAAGTTCAAGGCCATGGGCCTGGACTCGGTGCTGATCATCACCGACAGCCTCGACGAAAACCTCTACCTGGCTTCGCGCAACCTGCCGCACGTGGCAGTTGTCGAGCCGCGCCAGGCTGATCCGCTGTCGCTCGTGCACTACAAGAAGGTGCTGGTGACCAAGGCAGCCGTCGCGCAGATCGAGGAGTTGCTGAAATGACGCAAGTAGCCAAGAACGATCATCGTTTGATGCAGGTGCTGCTCGCGCCGGTGGTTTCCGAAAAGGCAACCCTGGTCGCCGACAAGAATGAACAAGTCGTGTTCGAAGTGGCTCGCGATGCCAACAAGGCAGAAGTGAAGGCCGCCGTCGAACTGCTGTTCAAGGTCGAGGTGCAGTCCGTTCAGATCCTGAACCAGAAGGGCAAGCAGAAGCGCTTCGGCCGTTTCATGGGCCGTCGCAACCACGTGAAGAAAGCTTACGTGTCGCTGAAGCCGGGTCAGGAAATCAATTTTGAAGCGGAGGCCAAGTAATCATGGCACTCGTCAAGACCAAGCCGACTTCCCCGGGTCGTCGCTCGATGGTGAAGGTCGTCAACAAGGACCTTCACAAGGGCGCCCCGCACGCTCCGCTGCTGGAAAAGCAATTCCAGAAGTCGGGCCGTAACAACAATGGTCATATCACCACCCGCCACAAGGGCGGTGGTCATAAGCACCACTACCGCGTGGTCGATTTCAAGCGCAACGACAAGGACGGCATCCCCGCCAAGGTCGAGCGCCTGGAATACGATCCGAACCGCAGCGCCAACATCGCGCTGGTCGTGTTCGCCGACGGCGAGCGCCGCTACATCATCGCCACCAAGGGCATGGTTGCCGGCCAAGCGCTGCTGAATGGCTCGGAAGCGCCGATCAAGGCCGGTAACAACCTGCCGATCCGAAACATTCCGGTCGGTACCACGATCAACAACGTGGAAATGCTGCCGGGCAAGGGCGCCCAGATCGCCCGCGCCGCTGGCGGTTCCGCCGTGCTGCTGGCCCGTGAAGGCCTGTACGCCCAGGTTCGCCTGCGCTCCGGCGAAGTGCGTCGCGTGCATATCGAGTGCCGCGCCACCGTCGGTGAAGTGGGCAACGAAGAGCACAGCCTGCGCGTCATCGGCAAGGCCGGTGCGACCCGTTGGCGCGGTATCCGCCCGACGGTCCGCGGCGTGGTGATGAACCCGGTCGACCACCCGCACGGTGGTGGCGAGGGCAAGACCGCTGCTGGCCGCGATCCGGTGTCGCCGTGGGGTACCCCGACCAAGGGTTACCGTACCCGCAGCAACAAGCGCACGGACAGCATGATCGTCCAGAAGCGCCACAAGCGTTAATCGGTAGGTAGGAGCTAAAGATATGACTCGTTCCGCTAAAAAGGGTCCGTTCTGCGACGCCCACCTGCTGAAGAAGGTGGAAGTTGCAACGAGCGGCAAGGACAAGAAGCCCATCAAGACGTGGTCGCGCCGCTCGACCATTCTGCCGGAGTTCATCGGCCTGACGATCGCCGTTCACAACGGCCGTCAACACGTGCCGGTGTACGTTACGGAAAACATGGTTGGCCACAAGCTCGGCGAATTTGCGATCACCCGCACGTTCAAGGGCCACGCGGCTGACAAGAAAGCGAAGAGGTAAGGTGCCATCATGGAAGTGAAAGCGATTCATCGCGGTGCCCGCATCTCCGCCCAGAAGACGCGCCTGGTCGCTGACCAGATCCGTGGTCTGCCGATCGAGCGCGCGCTCAACGTCCTGACGTTCAGCCCGAAAAAGGCTGCCGGGATCGTGAAGAAGGTGGTCGAATCGGCCATCGCCAACGCCGAGCACAACGAAGGCGCCGACATCGACGAACTCAAGGTCAAATCGATCTACGTCGACAAGGCAACCTCGCTCAAGCGCTTCACGGCACGGGCAAAGGGCCGCGGCAACCGCATCGAGAAACAAACCTGTCACATCACTGTGACGCTCGGCAACTAAGGAGTCACGATGGGACAGAAGATTCATCCGACTGGCTTCCGTCTGGCTGTCAGCCGTAACTGGGCTTCGCGCTGGTACGCCAGCAACACGAAGTTCGCCGGCATGCTGAAGGAAGACATCGAAGTTCGCGACTTCCTGAAGAAGAAGCTGAAGAACGCATCGGTTGGCCGCGTCGTGATCGAGCGCCCCGCCCGCAATGCCCGCATCACCATTTACAGCTCGCGTCCGGGCGTGGTGATCGGCAAGAAGGGTGAGGACATCGAACTGCTGAAGGCCGAACTGCAGCGTCGCATGGGCGTGCCCGTGCACGTGAACATCGAGGAAATCCGCAAGCCGGAAACCGATGCTCAGCTGATCGCCGACTCGATCACCCAGCAGCTCGAGCGCCGCATCATGTTCCGCCGCGCCATGAAGCGCGCCATGCAGAACGCGATGCGCCTGGGCGCCCAGGGTATCAAGATCATGAGCGCCGGCCGTCTGAACGGTATCGAAATCGCACGTACCGAGTGGTACCGCGAAGGCCGTGTGCCCCTGCACACCCTGCGCGCCGACATCGACTACGGCTTCTCCGAAGCAGAAACCACCTACGGCATCATCGGTGTCAAGGTGTGGGTCTACAAGGGGGATCACCTCGGCCGCAATGACGCGCCGGTGGTGGAAGAGCCGCAAGACGACCGTCGTCGTCGCCCGGGTCGTCCGGAAGGCCGCCGTCGTGAAGGCGAAGGCCGTCCGGGTGGCAACCGCCGCGGCGGTGCCGGTGCCGGTCGTCGCGCTGCGCCTGGCGCAGATGGGAAGAGTGGAGAATAACGATGCTGCAACCTAAGCGCAGAAAATACCGCAAGGAGCAGAAAGGCCGCAACACGGGTAAGGCTACCCGTGGCAACGCCGTGTCTTTCGGCGAATTCGGCCTGAAGGCAATGGGCCGTGGCCGTCTGACCGCTCGTCAGATCGAGTCGGCACGTCGTGCGATGACCCGTCACATCAAGCGTGGCGGCCGCATCTGGATCCGGATCTTCCCGGACAAGCCGATCTCGAAGAAGCCCGCCGAAGTCCGTATGGGTAACGGCAAGGGCAATCCGGAATACTACGTGGCTGAAATCCAGCCGGGCAAGATGCTGTACGAAATGGATGGCGTGAGCGAAGAGCTGGCGCGTGAGGCGTTCCGCCTCGCAGCGGCCAAGCTGCCGATCGCCACCAATTTCGTGGTGCGCCAGGTCGGGACGTAAGGAGAGCAGGGATGAAAGCATCCGAACTTCGCGGCAAGGACGCCGCAGGCCTGAACCAGGAGCTCTCCGAGCTGCTGAAGGCCCAATTTAGCCTGCGCATGCAAAAGGCAACCCAACAGCTGCAGAACACCAGCCAGCTGAAGAAGGTTCGCAAGGACATCGCGCGCGTGCAAACCGTGCTGACTGAAAAGGCGAACGCGAAATGACTGAAGCTGCACAAACGGAAAAGTCGCTTCGCCGCACCCTGGTCGGCCGTGTCGTGAGCGACAAGATGGACAAGACCGTTACGGTCTTGGTGGAAAACCGCGTCAAGCATCCCCTGTACGGCAAGTACGTGCTGCGTTCCAAGAAGTACCACGCACACGACGAAGCCAACCAGTACAAGGAAGGCGACAAGGTCGAAATCCAGGAAGGCCGTCCGCTGTCGCGGACCAAGTCCTGGGTGGTTTCCCGGCTGGTAGAGGCTGCACGCGTCATCTAAGAACAACACGTTCTTAGCTTGACTTGCAAGTCCAGGATTATGTAGCTATAATCCTGGACTTCCGCTTTATTGCGTTCGCCTTAGCTGTACCACCCGGGCGGACCTGTTGAGCGAGCCAGGGCCAGGCGGCTCCGATGTTTTTCAGTCGGATTGCCAGGTTCCTACCGACTTCAAAGTTGATCAACCCATACGGTGCTGGCGCAAGGCCGGAACCGACGGGACCAAGACTGACCGACGGGCGCTATCGCACCTGGCGGATTAAGTTGGGAAGACAAACACCATGATTCAGACAGAAAGCCGGCTCGAAGTGGCCGATAACACTGGTGCGCGCGAAGTGCTGTGCATCAAGGTGCTGGGTGGCTCCAAGCGCCGCTACGCAAGCGTTGGCGACATCATCAAGGTGACCGTCAAGGACGCAGCGCCGCGCGGTCGCGTCAAGAAGGGCGACATCTACAACGCCGTCGTCGTGCGTACCGCCAAGGGCGTGCGCCGCGCTGACGGTTCGCTGATCAAGTTCGACGGCAACGCCGCCGTCCTGCTGAACAACAAGCTCGAGCCGATCGGCACCCGTATCTTCGGGCCGGTGACTCGTGAACTCCGTACCGAGCGCTTCATGAAGATCGTGTCGCTCGCTCCGGAAGTGCTGTAAGGAGCCGCCATGAACAAGATTCGCAAAGGCGACGAAGTCATCGTGCTGACCGGCAAGGACAAGGGCAAGCGCGGTACCGTGCAAGCCGTCCTCGGCGACAAGGTTGCGGTGCAAGGCGTGAACATCGCCAAGAAGCATGCCCGCCCGAACCCGATGCTGGGCACTACCGGTGGTGTGGTCGACAAGGTCATGCCGCTGCATATTTCCAACGTTGCGCTCGTGGATGCCAATGGCAAGCCGTCGCGCGTCGGCATCAAGGTGGAAGACGGCAAGCGCGTGCGCGTGCTGAAGACCACCGGCGCCGTCGTGGCAGCTTGATTCTGGGCACGTATAGGAGTTGAGCATGGCAGCACGTCTGCAAGAGTTTTACAAAGAACAGGTTGTGCCGAAGCTGATCGAGCAGTTCGGCTACAAGTCGGTCATGGAAGTGCCGCGCATCACCAAGATCACCCTGAACATGGGTCTTGGCGAAGCCATCAATGACAAGAAGATCATTGAAAACGCCGTGGGCGACCTGACCAAGATCGCCGGTCAGAAGCCGGTCGTGACGAAGGCCAAGAAGGCCATCGCCGGCTTCAAGATCCGTCAGGGCTATCCCATCGGTGCGATGGTGACCCTGCGCGGCGAGCGCATGTTCGAATTCCTCGATCGTTTCGTTACCGTGGCCCTGCCGCGCGTGCGTGACTTCCGTGGTGTGTCGGGCCGGTCGTTCGACGGTCGTGGCAACTACAACATCGGTGTGAAAGAGCAGATCATTTTCCCCGAAATCGAGTACGACAAGATCGACGCACTGCGTGGTCTGAACATCAGCATCACGACGACGGCAAAGAACGACGAGGAAGCCAAGGCCCTCCTCGGTGCGTTCAAGTTCCCGTTCCGCAATTAAGGGGTAACCGTGGCTAAACTGGCTCTGATTGAACGTGAGAAGAAGCGCGCCAAGCTGGTGGCAAAGTATGCCGCCAAGCGCGCCAACCTCAAGGCCATTATCGACGACCAAGAAAAGTCGGAAGAAGAGCGTTACAGCGCGCGTCTCGAGCTGCAGCAGCTCCCGCGCAACGCGAACCCGACCCGCCAGCGTAACCGCTGCGCGATCACCGGTCGTCCCCGCGGTACCTTCCGCAAGTTTGGCCTGGCGCGTAACAAGATCCGCGAAATCGCCTTCAAGGGCGAAATTCCGGGTCTGACGAAAGCCAGCTGGTAATTACGCACAGGCTACAGGAGAAACAGTATGAGCATGAGCGATCCTATCGCCGATATGCTGACGCGCATCCGCAACGCCCAGGGCGTGCAGAAAGCGTCGGTTGTCATGCCGTCGTCGAAGCTGAAAGTGGCAATCGCCAAGGTCCTGAAGGACGAAGGCTACATCGACGACTACGCCGTCCAGGAAGATGGCGGCAAGGCACAACTGAGCATCGGTCTCAAGTACTACGCCGGCCGTCCGGTGATCGAGCGCATCGAGCGCGTCTCGAAGCCCGGCCTGCGCGTGTACAAGGGCCGCAGCGACATTCCGCAAGTGATGAACGGCCTCGGTGTGGCGATCATCTCGACCCCGCAGGGTCTGATGACCGACCGCAAGGCTCGCGCCACCGGCGTGGGCGGCGAAGTTCTCTGCTACGTCGCTTAAGGAGAGAACCATGTCCCGTGTAGGTAAGGCTCCCATCGCGCTCCCCAAGGGCGCGGAAGTGAACGTGGCAGCTGGCGTGCTCTCCGTGAAGGGTCCGCTGGGTACGCTGTCGCAGCCGATTCACAGCCTGGTCAAGGTCAATGTCGAGAACGACACGCTGACCTTCGCGCCGGCTGACGAGTCGCGTGAAGCAAACGCCCTGCAAGGCACCATGCGCGCCCTGGCGGCGAACATGGTCAAGGGCGTGACCACCGGTTTCGAGCGCAAGCTGAACCTCGTTGGCGTGGGCTATCGTGCCCAGCTGCAAGGCACTGCGCTGAAGCTCCAGCTTGGTTTCTCGCACGACGTGATCCATGAGATGCCGGAAGGCGTGAAGGCTGAAACGCCGACGCAGACCGAAATCCTGATCAAGGGTGCGGACAAGCAGAAAGTCGGTCAGGTTGCCGCGGAAGTCCGCGCGTACCGCCCGCCCGAGCCCTACAAGGGCAAGGGTGTGCGCTACAGCGACGAGCGCGTCATCCTGAAGGAAACCAAGAAGAAGTAAGGGGTGCAATGATGAACAAGAAAGACGCTCGTTTGCGCCGTGCACGTCAGACCCGCGCCAAGATCGCGGAGATGAAAGTCAATCGTCTGACCGTGTTCCGTACGAATTCGAACATTTACGCCCAGGTCTTCTCCGAGTGCGGCACCAAGGTGCTGGCTTCGGCTTCGACCGTCGAGGCAGAAGTGCGCAAGGAACTGGAAGGCAAGGGCGCTACCGCCGCTGCCGCTACCATCGTGGGCAAGCGCATCGCCGAGAAGGCGAAGGCTGCCGGCGTGGAAACCGTCGCCTTCGACCGCGCCGGCTTCCGTTTCCATGGCCGCGTCAAGGCCCTGGCAGACGCCGCCCGCGAAGCTGGCCTGAAGTTCTAAGCGCATAGAGAGAGATACGTCATGGCAAAGATGCAAGCAAAAGTCCAACAGGACGAACGCGACGACGGCCTCCGCGAGAAGATGATCTCGGTCAACCGTGTCACCAAGGTGGTGAAGGGTGGCCGGATTCTCGGTTTCGCTGCGCTGACCGTGGTCGGTGACGGCGATGGCCGCATCGGCATGGGCAAGGGCAAGGCCAAGGAAGTGCCGGTTGCTGTTCAGAAGGCAATGGACGAAGCCCGTCGCAAGATGGTCAAGGTCTCGCTGAAGAACGGCACGCTGCAACACGAAGTCGTTGGCAAGCACGGCGCCGCCAAGGTGCTGATGATGCCCGCCAAGGAAGGTACCGGCGTGATCGCCGGCGGCCCGATGCGCGCGATCTTCGAAGTGATGGGCGTCACCAACGTGGTGACCAAGTCGCACGGCTCCACCAACCCGTACAACATGGTTCGCGCCACGCTGGACGGCCTTCAGAAGATGAGCACGCCGGGCGAAATCGCCGCCAAGCGTGGCAAGTCGGTCGAAGACATCCTGGGTTAAGGTGAACGCAATGTCGCAGAAAACCGTAAAAGTGCAACTCGTGCGCAGCCTGATCGGCACGCGCGAGGATCATCGCGCCACCGTTCGTGGCCTGGGCCTGCGCCGCATCAACTCGGTGTCGGAGCTGCAGGACACGCCCGCCGTGCGCGGCATGATCAACAAGGTCTCGTACCTGGTCAAGGTTCTGGCCTGATCGGGACTTGGAGAGCAAGATGCAACTGAACAACCTGAAACCGGCTGCCGGTTCGAAGCACGCCAAGCGTCGCGTCGGCCGCGGTATCGGCTCCGGCCTGGGCAAGACCGCCGGTCGCGGTCACAAGGGTCAGAAGTCGCGTTCGGGCGGCTTCCACAAGGTGGGCTTCGAAGGCGGTCAAATGCCGCTGTATCGTCGCCTGCCCAAGCGCGGCTTCACCTCGCTGACCAAGGCGTTCACCGCCGAAGTCACGCTGCGTGACATCGAGCGCCTGGAAGCGGCCGAAGTCGACCTGCTGGTCCTGAAGCAGGCTGGCCTGGTCGGCGACCTGGTCAAGAGCGCCAAGGTCATCAAGGCCGGCGAGCTGACCCGCAAGGTGACGATCAAGGGTCTGGGCGCCACCGCTGGCGCCAAGGCCGCGATCGAAGCCGCCGGCGGCCAGATCGCAGCCTGATACGGCAGCATTCATCGCAGCATAGGCAGTCATAGTCGGAGCATCGTTTGGCCACGGCGAAACCCAATGCAAGCGCGCAAGCCAGGAACACGGCGAAGTACGGCGACCTCAAGCGCCGGCTGATGTTCCTGGTGCTGGCCCTGATCGTGTACCGCATCGGCGCTCATATTCCGGTGCCCGGTATCGATCCGGAGCAGCTTGCGAAGCTTTTCCAGAGTCAGTCGGGTGGCATCCTCGGGATGTTCAACCTGTTCTCGGGCGGGGCGCTGTCGCGCTTTACCGTCTTCGCGCTCGGCATCATGCCGTACATCTCGGCGTCGATCATCATGCAGTTGCTGACGATCGTGCTGCCGCAGCTGGAGTCGCTGAAGAAGGAAGGGCAGGCAGGGCAGCGCAAGATCACGCAGTACACGCGCTACGGCACCGTGGTCCTGGCCACGTTCCAGGCGCTGTCGATCGCGGTCGCGCTGGAGTCGCAGCCGGGGCTGGTGCTGGATCCGGGCCTGATGTTCCGGGCCACGGCGGTGATCACGCTGGTGACCGGCACGATGTTCCTGATGTGGCTGGGTGAGCAGATCACCGAGCGGGGCCTTGGCAACGGCATCTCGATCATCATCTTCGGCGGTATCGCGGCGGGCCTGCCCAACGCGATCGGCGGACTGTTCGAACTGGTCCGCACGGGTTCCATGAGCATCATCGCGGCGATCTTCATCGTGGCGATCGTGATCGGTGTGACCTTCGCCGTGGTGTTCGTCGAGCGTGGCCAGCGCAAGATCCTGGTGAACTATGCCAAGCGTCAGGTCGGCAACAAGGTGTACGGCGGCCAGTCGTCGCACCTGCCGCTGAAGCTGAACATGGCAGGGGTGATTCCGCCGATCTTCGCATCGTCGATCATCCTGTTCCCGGCGACGATCGCGGGCTGGTTCACGTCTGACTCGACGGGCACGGTCGGCCGGTTCATCAAGGACCTGGCTGCCACGCTGTCGCCGGGCCAGCCGGTCTACATCCTGCTGTACGCTGCTGCGATTGTATTTTTCTGCTTCTTCTACACGGCCCTGGTGTACAACAGCCGTGAAGTGGCAGACAACCTGAAGAAAAGCGGTGCCTTCATTCCGGGCATTCGTCCGGGCGAGCAGACGACGCGCTATATCGACAAGATCCTGGTGCGTCTGACGTTGGCTGGTGCGATCTACATCACACTGGTCTGCCTGTTGCCGGAATTCCTGGTGCTGCGCTGGAACGTTCCGTTCTATTTTGGCGGAACCTCCCTGCTGATCATCGTGGTCGTCACGATGGACTTCATGGCCCAGGTTCAGTCCTATGTCATGTCGCAGCAGTATGAGTCGCTGCTGAAGAAGGCGAATTTCAAGGGCAATCTGACCTTGCGCTGACTTCGGATCGGTACAGGCTAGGTATGGCTAAAGACGACGTCATCCAGATGCAGGGCGAGGTCCTGGAAAACCTGCCCAATGCGACGTTCCGAGTCAAGCTGGAGAATGGCCATGTAGTGCTGGGCCATATCTCCGGCAAGATGAGAATGAACTACATCCGGATCCTTCCGGGTGACAAGGTGACGGTCGAACTGACCCCATATGATCTGTCGCGCGCACGAATCGTCTTCCGGACGAAGTGAGCGAACAGGAATTGAAGGAAGAGGAAAATTATGAAAGTGCTGGCTTCTGTTAAGCGCATTTGCCGCAACTGCAAAATCATCAAGCGCAACGGTGTCGTGCGCGTGATCTGCTCGTCGGATCCCCGCCACAAGCAACGCCAAGGCTAATCGGAAAGAGGATTGACGAATGGCACGTATCGCAGGGGTTAACATCCCGAACCACAAGCACACCGAAATCGGCCTGACGGCCATTTATGGTGTCGGCCGCTCGCGCGCTCGCAAGATTTGCGAGGCCACCGGTGTACCGTTTGACAAGAAGGTCAAGGACCTGACCGACGCCGACCTGGAAAAGCTTCGTGACGAAGTGGGCAAGGTCACGGTCGAGGGTGACCTGCGTCGTGAAACCACGATGAACATCAAGCGTCTGATGGACCTTGGTTGCTATCGTGGCATGCGTCACCGCAAGGGCCTGCCCATGCGCGGTCAGCGTACCCGGACCAATGCCCGTACCCGCAAGGGTCCGCGCAAGGCCGGCGTGGCTCTGAAGAAGTAAAGCCGAAGGCAGAGGAAGAAACTAATGGCAAAAGGTCCGAATAACGCCGCTCGCGCGCGTAAGAAGGTCAAGAAGAACGTTGCCGACGGCATTGCGCACGTCCACGCCTCGTTCAACAACACCATCATCACGATCACCGACCGCCAGGGCAACGCCCTGTCGTGGGCGACCGCCGGTGGCCAGGGCTTCAAGGGTTCGCGCAAGTCGACCCCGTTCGCTGCCCAGGTTGCTGCCGAGAACGCCGGCCGCGTGGCGCAAGACCAGGGCATCAAGAACCTGGAAGTGCGTATCAAGGGCCCCGGCCCGGGTCGTGAATCGGCTGTCCGCGCGCTGAACGCGCTGGGCATCAAGATCGCGATCATCGAAGACGTCACGCCGATTCCGCACAACGGCTGCCGTCCGCCGAAGCGCCGCCGCATCTGATGCGTTGGCGTGTCCGAACTCGGCGGGTTTACCTGCCGGTTTCGGATATGCTAGTATCGCGCGTTGACCTGCTGCATTTTTATGCGGCAGGTTTTCGTTTTGCGCCGCGTCAGTGTCGTAAAAGGCACATTATGATGCCGGCGTATTGGTAAATTGCTTGCAGCACGCCTCCCCAACGGGGCGCGCTTAATAAGCCCACCGTCCGTCACGGTCTGGCGTGTGCCCTGTTGCACCGCGCCGGCACTGCGTTGGCGGACTCACGGCGCGTCCTGAAGGCGCCGTGATCGATCAAAGGAAGACAACGTGGCACGTTATACCGGCCCGAAGGCCAAACTTTCCCGCCGTGAAGGCACCGACCTGTTCCTGAAGAGCTCGCGCCGCTCGCTGGCCGACAAGTGCAAGCTGGACAGCAAGCCGGGCCAGCATGGCCGCACCTCGGGTGCCCGCACCTCCGACTACGGCAACCAGCTGCGTGAAAAGCAGAAGGTCAAGCGCATCTACGGCGTGCTCGAGCGCCAGTTCCGCCGCTACTTCGCCGAAGCCGACCGCCGCAAGGGCAACACCGGCGAAAACCTGCTGCAACTGCTGGAATCGCGCCTGGACAACGTGGTGTACCGCATGGGCTTTGGCTCGACCCGCGCTGAAGCGCGCCAGCTGGTGTCGCACAAGGCGATCCTGGTGAACGGTCAGACCCTGAACGTGCCGTCGGCCCAGATCAAGTCGGGCGACATCATCACCATCCGCGAGCAGTCGAAGAAGCAGGTCCGTATCGCCGAAGCGCTGTCGCTGGCCGAGCAGTCGGGCTTCCCGACCTGGGTCGCCGTGGACGCCAAGAAGTTCGAAGGCACCTTCAAGCAAGTCCCGGATCGCGCCGATATCTCGGGCGACATCAACGAAAGCCTGATCGTCGAACTGTACTCGCGTTAATCCGCGAGCAGCCGGCCCAGAGCTTGCGTTCGTCGCAAAGCTTCTCCTTCAGCCCGACGCGCCTGGCGCGCGTCGGGCTTCGCCCATCGTTACGATGGGATTTCCAGGTTCCAAACGTCAGCCTTATCGGTGTAACGAGCCGAGGGTATTGAAAAGGACAACCTAATGCAAACAGCACTCCTCAAGCCAAAAATCATCGCCGTCGAGCCTCTGGGCGACCATCACGCCAAAGTCGTGATGGAGCCGTTCGAGCGCGGCTACGGCCATACGCTCGGTAACGCCCTGCGTCGCGTGCTGCTGTCGTCGATGGTCGGTTATGCCCCGACCGAAGTCACGATCGCTGGGGTGGTCCACGAGTATTCCACCATCGACGGCGTGCAGGAAGACGTCGTCAACCTGCTGCTCAACCTGAAGGGCGTGGTGTTCAAGCTGCACAACCGCGACGAAGTCACGGTGTCGCTGCGCAAGGATGGCGAAGGCGTGGTCACGGCCGCCGATATCGAGCTGCCGCACGACGTCGAGATCATCAACCCGAACCACGTGATCGCCCATCTGTCGGCCGGCGGCAAGCTGGACATGCAGATCAAGGTCGAGCAAGGCCGCGGCTATGTGCCGGGCAACGTGCGCAAGTTCGGCGACGAGTCGGGCAAGGTCATCGGCCGCATCGTGCTGGACGCTTCGTTCTCGCCGGTGCGCCGCGTGTCGTACGCGGTTGAATCCGCTCGCGTGGAACAGCGTACCGACCTCGACAAGCTGGTGATGAACATCGAAACCGACGGCGTGATCTCGCCCGAGGAAGCGATCCGCCAGTCGGCCCGCATCCTGGTCGACCAGCTGTCCGTGTTCGCCGCGCTGGAAGGCACCGAGTCCGCCGCCGAGGCCGCTTCGAGCCGCACGCCGCAGATCGACCCGATCCTGCTGCGCCCGGTCGACGACCTGGAGCTGACGGTGCGTTCGGCCAACTGCCTGAAGGCCGAAAACATCTACTACATCGGCGACCTGATCCAGCGTACCGAGAACGAGCTGCTCAAGACCCCGAACCTGGGTCGCAAGTCGCTCAACGAGATCAAGGAAGTCCTCGCCTCGCGCGGCCTGACCCTCGGCATGAAGCTCGAGAACTGGCCGCCCGCAGGTCTGGAAAAGTAATTGTGGCGCGGGGCATCCGTCCCGCATCGCAGCAACCGCCCCGGCTGTGGCCGGGGCATGTATGACTACCGGCCCGCGTCCCGCCGCATCGGACGATAGAAGAGCTGGTCAAACACTTAACTGAAAGGAATCATCATGCGTCACCGTCATGGTCTGCGGAAACTGAACCGCACCTCGTCGCACCGTCTCGCGATGCTGCGCAACATGTCCAACTCGCTGTTCCAGCACGAGCTGATCAAGACCACCGTGCCCAAGGCCAAGGAACTGCGCAAGGTTGTCGAGCCGCTGATCACGCTGGCCAAGAAGGACACCGTTGCCAACCGCCGCCTGGCGTTCGCCCGCCTGCGCGACCGCGACATGGTCACCAAGCTGTTCACCGAACTGGGCCCGCGCTACGCCACCCGTCCGGGCGGCTACACCCGCATCCTGAAGTTCGGCTTCCGTCAGGGCGACAACGCGCCGATGGCGCTGGTCGAGCTGGTGGATCGCCCGGAAATCACCGAAGCCCCGGCCGAAGAAGCCGCGGAATAAGTGCGTTTCCTGCCCGCAGCCGTCGTGCGACGGTTCCGGGCGCACCGCTTACAATCGAGCCAGGCATCCGCCTGGCTCTTTTGTTTTGTGCGGGGCGGCGATGGCCGGCCGCGGGGGAGTGTCGATGCAAAGCCATACTGACCAATTTACCGGCCCGGACGAGGTGCTCGTCGCCATGACCAATGCTCCCGATGCCGACACCGCGGCGCGCTTGTCGCGGGCCGTGCTGGAGGCGCGCGCCGCCGCCTGCGTGAACCGTCTGGCGCCGGTCGAATCCGAGTACTGGTGGCAGGGCAAGCTCGAACGGGCGCAGGAATGGCCGCTGCTGATCAAGACCACGCGCGCACGCTACGCTGCGCTCGAGGCCGTGATCCGGCAACATCACCCCTATGAGGTGCCGGAGCTGCTCGCGTGGCCCGCGTCAGCGGGCTACGGGCCTTACCTGGAATGGGTTCGCGGCGAGACCGCCAGCGCCGCAGCAGGTACGGCAGCACCCCAGGATCAGAACAGACAGGAATCGGCTTCATGACTATCGGTTTGGCACGGCGGGCGGGCACGCCCGGGCAGATGTGGGCGCGGCATATTGCCGCAGCGCTGCTGGCGGCGCTGGCGTGGCTGTGCCTGGCGGGCAGCCTTCACGCCGCCACCGAGGACGACTTCCTGCCGCCGGAGCAAGCCTTTCGCTTTGCCGCCAGCCAGCCAGACGACAAGACCATCGAGGTGCGCTTCGATGTCGCGCCGGGCTACTACATGTACCGCGAACGCTTCGCCTTCGCCGCGCAGCCGGCCGGAGTGAAGCTGGGCGCGCCGGCCTACCCGCAGGGCAAGGT
This sequence comes from Cupriavidus sp. SS-3, assembly GCF_035818815.1. NCBI lineage: Bacteria > Pseudomonadati > Pseudomonadota > Betaproteobacteria > Burkholderiales > Burkholderiaceae > Cupriavidus > Cupriavidus sp. SS-3. The sequence continues at coordinate 170,049 of NZ_JAYLVT010000012.1, read as the reverse complement.
CAAGTTCGACGAGACCTTTGGCAAGGAAATGGAGACCTACCGCGACAGCGTGGTCATCCGCATCCCGGTCGAGGCAGCGCCCGCCGACGGCAAATGGACGCTGACGGTGACTTCCCAGGGCTGCGCCGACAAGGGCCTGTGCTATCCGCCGATGGAAAGCGTCCACAAGGTGGGCGGCAGCGCCCTGGCCGACCTGTTCGGCAAGCGCGGCCGCAGCGATGCGCCCGCGGCCGCGCCGGCCCCCGCACCGGCAACACCCGCCGTGCCGGGCGCGGCCGCGACCCTGCGCGCCGACGACAGTGACCGCATCGCCGGCGCGCTGGCGAGCCGCAACCTGGGCCTGATCGCCGCGCTGTTCTTCGGCCTGGGCCTGCTGCTTACCTTTACGCCGTGCGTGCTGCCGATGGTGCCGATCCTGTCATCGATCGTGGTCGGCGAGCACGTCACGCGCAGCCGCGCGCTGGTGGTGTCGCTGGCCTATGTGCTAGGCATGGCGGTGGTGTACACCGCGGTTGGCGTGGCCGCGGGGCTGCTGGGCGAGGGGCTCTCCGCCGCGTTGCAGAAGCCCTGGGTGCTCGGTGCCTTCGCGGCGCTGATGGTGGCGCTGGCGCTGTCGATGTTCGGCCTGTACGAGCTGCAGCTGCCGCAGCGCTGGCAGACCCGGCTCACGGAATCGTCCAACCGCCGCCAGGGCGGGCAAGTGGCCGGCGCCGCGGCGATGGGGGCGATCTCCGCGCTGATCGTCGGGCCGTGCGTGACGGCGCCGCTGGCGGGCGCGCTGGCCTATATCGCACAGAGCCGCGACGCGGTGACCGGCGGGGCCGCGCTGTTCGCGATGGCGCTGGGCATGGGCGTGCCGCTGGTGCTGGTCGGCGTGGGTGCAGGCAACCTGCTGCCGCGCGCCGGCCGCTGGATGGAGGTGACCAAGCGCTTCTTCGGCTTCCTGCTGCTGGGCGTGGCGCTGTGGATGCTGGGGCCGGTGCTGCCGGCGTGGGCCACGATGCTGCTGCTGGCGGCGCTGCTGCTGGTGGCGGCGGTGTTTCTCGGCGCCTTCGACGGGCTGGGGCCGGATCCGCGCAACCTGGTGCGGGTGGGCAAGGGCGTGGGCGTGCTGTTTGCCATTGCCGCCGCGATCGTGCTGATCGGCGTGGCCTCGGGCGGACGCGATCCCCTGCAGCCGCTGTCGCACCTGAGCGTGGCACGCAGTGGCGGCGAAAACGCCGGCGCTGCGGAGGCGGTGCGTTTCGAGCGCGTACGCAGCGCGGCCGAACTCGACGCCCGGGTGGCGCAGGCCGCCGCCGCGGGCAAGCCGGTGCTGCTGGATTTCTATGCCGACTGGTGCGTCAGCTGCAAGGAAATGGAGCGCATGACCTTCGTCGATCCGCGCGTGCGCGCGCGGCTGTCGGAGATCGTGCTGCTGCAGGCGGACGTGACCGCCAACAATGCCGACGACAAGGCCTTGCTCAAGCGCTTCGGGCTGTTCGGGCCGCCCGGCATCATCCTGTTCGGCCCGGACGGGCGCGAGCGCCCGGTGCGCGTGATCGGCTACCAGTCGGCCAACCGTTTCCTGGAAAGCCTGGAGCGCGCGTTCGGTACGCGCACGCGTACCTGAAGCGTACGCAGGGCGTACCCAGGCCTGCGGCTAGCGCTCGAGCTGCCGCGCCACGCCCCACAACGCCGCCAGTACCACCGCCACCGCGCCCATCAGGCCGATCGACCACCAGAAGCCCTGCGGCTCCTGCAGCCAGGGCATGCGCTCGAAGTTCATGCCGAACACGCCGGTGATCAGCGTCAGCGGCATGAACAGCGCCGTGATCAATGTCAGTGCCCGCATGGTGCGGTTGGTGCGGTGCGCCACCGCCGAGAAGTGGATCTGCACCGCCGATTCGATCGAATCCTCAAGCCGGCGCGCATGCGCCAGCACCCGCTGGATATGCTCCATCACGTCGTTGATGCGCACCAGCAGCACCTCGTCGCGCCCTGGCGCATTGGCCGCGCCGCCCGGCTGGTCGCTGCTGTAGCGGTTGTCCAGCAGGCTGTCGCGGAACTCCTGCAGCGCGTCGCGCTGCTCCTCGCTCAGGTGTTCCAGCTTGCGCAGCTGGATGCGCGCATCCAGCAGGCCCTCCCAGCTGGAGAAGCTGCGACGTGAGTTCAGCAGCGCGCGCTGCCAGCGGTCGAGCTGGCGCGTCAGCGGCGCGCGCAGTTCCAGGTAGCGGTCGACCATGGCGTTGAGCAGCCGCAGCATCAGGTCCTCGGGCCGGCTCGGCGGACGGATGCCGTGCAGCAGCGACTGGCCGTTGCCACGCGCGGGCACGGCTTGCGGACGCGGCGCCTGGCACAGCTCGAGCAGGCGCTGGCGCACCTGATCGATGGTGCGCGACGGCCCGGAGCGCACCGTGACCAGCACGGTGTCGAACATGAAGAACGTGACCGGCTGGGTATCGATCTTGGCCAGTGCCGGCAGGAAGCCGGGCGCATAACGCTTCTGCCGGGCCGCTGCCTCGGCCGCGGGCGGCTTGGTGGTGCTAGCGGTGCCGGCGGCGTCTTGCGGCTCGGCCTCGGCGATGGCGCGGCTGGTTTCGAAGGTGAGCTTGCGGAAGATCACCATGTCGTACGCATGGGTCGTATCGAAGTACGACGGATGCGCCGCGTTGATGGCGTCGGCGAGGTGCAGGTCGAGGATGGGCGCGCCGGCAAGCTGGCGCACCTGCTCGCGCCAGGCGTCGGGCGCCGCGGTTACCTCTTCGGTGGAAAAATCCGCCCACACGAACAGCGACGCCGCATTGTCCGACAGAAAGTTGCTCGCCTCGGTGAGAGAGGCGAGCGGGTGAACCTGGCTCGCTGAAAACCCTAGCAACTCCATGCGCAGTCGGTTCGGCGTCAGGCCTTCAGCAGCCGCGCGGCGTCGCGCGCGAAATAGGTCAGGATGCCGTCGGCGCCGGCGCGGCGGAACGCCAGCAGCGATTCCATCATCACCTTGTCGTGGTCCAGCCAGCCATTCTGCGCGGCGGCCTTGAGCATCGCGTACTCGCCGCTGACCTGGTACACGTAGGTCGGGAAGCGGAACTCGTCCTTGACCCGGCGCACGATGTCCAGGTAAGGCATGCCGGGCTTGACCATCACCATGTCGGCGCCTTCCAGGATGTCCTGCGCCACTTCGCGCAGGGCCTCGTCGGTGTTGGCCGGGTCCATCTGGTAGGTCATCTTGTTGCCCTTGCCCAGGTTGGCGGCCGAGCCCACCGCGTCGCGGAACGGGCCGTAGAACGCCGACGCGTACTTGGCCGAGTACGCCATGATGCGGGTATGGATATGGCCGTTGTCTTCCAGCGCGGTGCGCACCGCGCCGATGCGGCCATCCATCATGTCGGACGGGGCCACGATGTCGACCCCGGCCTCGGCCTGCGCCAGCGCCTGGCGCACCAGGATCTCCACCGTCGCATCGTTGATCACGTAGCCGTTGTCGTCGAGCACGCCATCCTGGCCGTGGCTGGTATACGGGTCGAGCGCCACGTCGCACAGCACGCCAAGCTCGGGGAAGCGGTCCTTCAACGCGCGCACGGCGCGCGGCACCAGTCCGTCCGGGTTGGTGGCCTCGATGCCGTCGGGCGTCTTCAGCGACGGGTCGATCACCGGGAACAGCGCGAGCACCGGGATGCCGAGCTTGACGCAGTCTTCGGCCACCGGCATCAGCAGGTCGACCGACACGCGCTCCACGCCGGGCATCGACGCGACGGCCTGGCGCTGGTTCTGGCCGTCGAGGATGAAGACCGGGTAGATCAGGTTGTCCGGGGACAGGCGATGCTCGCGCATCATGCGGCGGGAGAAATCATCGCGGCGCATGCGGCGCGGGCGGAACTCGGGGAAGGTGGACATAGCGGCTTCTTGGCGGAAGAGGACGGAATGCAGGCCGGCAAGCGCGGCGCGCGCAGCGTCGTGCGGCTGGCCGAAGAAAAACTAAACTTTTGTGCGTGCCCGCCATCATACTCGCGGACACTTTGCGTTGCGCGCTGCGTGGCGCGGTGTTCCCCGCTACTCCTCCCTGAGCGGGTACCCGCCCCACCGGCGGGAAAGTTTGTCCCCGTTGCTTGCGACGGGGCTTTTTTTTGCGCGCCTGCTGCCGGATCACGCGGCTGGATCGGACGCAGGGGGCACGGCGGGGGGCACGCTGTTCGCGGCGGTGGGCTCGCGTTCCGCCTTGCGCGCTTCGGGCAGGTTGAGCCAGCCGGCGATCACGCCCTGCGCCTCTTCGATGCCGCGGCGCTTGAGACTGGAGAACAGCTGCGCCGTCATCGGCACCGGCGTTTCCAGCTGCTCGGCATAGCCTTGCAGCATCTTGCGGGTTTCGCGCAGCGCCTTGGCGTTTTCGCTGTTGGTGAGCTTGTCGGCCTTGGTCAGCAGCACGTGGATGGGCCGCCCGGTGGGCAGGAACCACTCGACCATCTGGCAATCGAGGTCCGTGAACGGCCGGCGCGCGTCCATCATCAGGATCAGGCCGGCCAGTTGCTGGCGCGTCTGCACGTAATCGCTCAGCAGGCCCTGCCAGTGGTATTTGGCCGAGCCCGAGACCTCGGCATAGCCGTAGCCGGGCAGGTCGACCAGGAACGCCAGCGGATCGGGCGCCTTGACCGGCGCCACCGAGAAATAGTTGATGTGCTGGGTGCGCCCGGGCGTGCGCGACGAAAAGGCCAGCCGCTTCTGGTTGCACAGGATGTTGATGGCGGTGGACTTGCCCGCATTGGAGCGCCCGGCGAACGCCACCTCGGGCACGGCCGTGGCGGGCAGGTCGCGCAGGTGGTTCACGGTGATGAAGAAGCGGGCCTGGTGAAGAAGGGACATGCGCTAGAGCAGTGGGGCGGGCCGCGCAGGCCACGCGCAGCGCGCGCCAGGGCCGGGGTTCCGCCAGGGTGGGATGGCTGCGGCCGCTGGCCGCCCGCCGGGGGTTGATCTGGCGCAGCCCGAAGCGGGCACGACAAGGCGCAAGGCATCAATCCGGCACATAACTTATTGTACAATACGCCGGTTTACGGTCTCCTGAGCGGGTGACGCGTGGCATCCATGCCGCGTGCCTCGGCTGCCGTCGTCCGGGCGGGAAGCCTAGTGTGTCGTTCCATCGTGGGCAGGGCCTTTGCCCCGCATTGCGCGTTGCACCGGACGGTGTGGCGGCGGCGGGAGCGGGCTGGCGGGGTCTGCCGCCACGGCCAGCGTTGCGCGGATCGGTCAGCCGCTCGCGGGTCGCCACGATTCCCAGCCTTTTGCACCGGCGCGTCCTCACCGCCGGCAAAGCGCCGGACCGACACGCATCACGGTATCCAAAACAATTCAGAGAAGGTGTGCGAATGAACCGCATTGCGAAGATTCTGGGTGTCCTGGCTCTGGCCGTTCCTGCCGCCGCCCTTTCCGGTCTGGCATCTGCCGCAGAGCAGGCCGCCGCGAAGGCGGACCCGGCCAAGGGTGAAACGCTGTACACGCAAGGTGCCCCCGATCGCAATGTGCCCGCCTGCCTGAGCTGCCACGGTGCCGCCGGCAACAGCGCGGCCGCCGCCAATCCCAAGCTGGCCGCGCAGCATCCCGAGTACGTCCACAAGCAGCTGGCCGACTTCAAGGCCAAGACCCGCAGCAACGCGATCATGGTGCCGATGGCGTCGGTGCTGACCGACGAGGAAATGCGCAACGTTGGCGCCTACCTCGCCAAGCAGTCGCTCAAGCCGGCCACCGCCAAGAACAAGGACAGCATTGAAGCCGGCCAGAAGATCTATCGCGCCGGCATCGCCGCCAAGGGCGTGCCGGCCTGCGCCGCCTGCCATGGCCCCGCCGGCGCAGGCATGCCGGCGCAGTATCCGCGCATCGGCGGCCAGTGGGCCGACTATACCGAGGCACAACTGGTGGCATTCCGCCAGGGCACCCGCAAGAACAATCCGGTCATGACGACCATCGCCGCCAAGATGTCGGATGCCGAGATCAAGGCGGTGGCGGACTACGTCGCCGGGGTTCGCTGACGATCCGGGATTCCGCGACGCTGGCGCCCACGCGCGCCGGCGCATCGGTTGAGCGGCCGCCGCCGGATGGCGCGGCCAGCCATGCAACCGAACGCGCTTGTCACAATCGAAAAGGGTGGCCTGCTTGCCAAAGCATGTCCACCCTTTATTCATTTCCAGGCCGTACGCTGTTTTAGGTTTCACTGCACATGTCGACCGCTTCCACTTCAGGGCTGCACCTGAAGACCTCTCACCGCGTGCTGCGCGACGCGGTCGAATTGTTGTCCTCGATGCGCTTTGCGATCGCGCTGCTGACGGTGATCTCCATCGCCAGCGTGATCGGCACCGTGCTCAAGCAGAACGAGCCGTATCCCAACTACGTCAACCAGTTCGGCCCGTTCTGGGCCGACGTGTTCCACACGCTGTCGCTGCAGAAGGTTTACGGGTCGTGGTGGTTCCTGCTGATCCTGGCCTTCCTGGTGGTGTCCACCAGCCTGTGCCTGGTGCGCAACGCGCCCAAGATGATCGCGGATATGCGCTCGTGGAAGGACCATGTGCGCGAGCGCAGCCTTCGGGCCTTCCACCATCGCGGCGAGTTCGACGGCGCCCGTCCGCGCACCGAGGCCGTTGGCCGGCTCACGGCGTTGCTGCGCAACCGCGGCTACCGCGTCAAGGCGGTCGAGCATGACGGCGCCACGCTGCTGGCGGCCAAGGCCGGCGCCGCCAACAAGGTCGGCTATATCCTGGCGCACACCGCCATCGTGGTGATCTGCATCGGCGGCCTGCTCGACGGCGACCTGCTGATCCGCGCGCAGATGTGGCTGGGCGACAAGACCCCGATCCGCGGCAACGCGGTGATCAGCGAGATCCCGCCGCAGCACCGGCTGTCGGTGAACAACCCGGGCTTCCGCGGCAACGCCTACGTGCCCGAGGGCTCGACCGTCTCCACGGCAATTCTCAATATTGCCGATGGAGCGCTGGTGCAGGACCTGCCGTTCGCGATCACGCTCAAGAAGTTCAAGGTCGACTTCTACGAGACCGGCATGCCCAAGCTGTTTGCCTCGGACGTGATCGTGACCGACCGCGCCACCGGCAAGCGCACCGAGGCCACCATCAAGGTGAACGAGCCGCTGATCGTCGACGGCATCGCCATCTACCAGTCCAGCTTCGAGGACGGCGGTTCGCGCCTGAAGTTCGTCGGCTACCCGATGCAGGGCAGCGGCCATGCCACCTTCACCATCGACGGCGCGGTGGGCGCCAACAAGCCGCTGGCCGGCACCGGCACCAGCGCGGACAGCGACGGACTGACGGTGGAGTTCAGCGACTTCCGGCTGATGAATATCGAGAACGTCACCGATGCCTCGGGCAAGCCCGACGCGCGCGGCGTGGCGCGCAAGTCCTTCAACGAAACGCTGGACAAGCATCTCGGCGCCGCGGCCAGCACCGACCGCGCCAAGACCCTGCGCAATGTCGGCCCGTCGGTGCAGTACAAGTTGCGCGACCGCACCGGACAGGCGCGCGAGTACAACAACTACATGGTGCCGGTGCAGATGGACGGCCAGTCGGTGTTCCTGGCCGGCATGCGCGAGTCGCCCAGCGAGCAGTTCCGCTACCTGCGCATTCCCGCCGACGACCAGGGCAGCGTGGCCGACTGGATGCGCCTGCGTGCCGCGCTGCAGGACCGCGCGCTGCGCGGCGAGGCCGCGCGCCGCTTTGCGCTGGCATCGATGCCCGGCGACGACAAGGCCGAGCTGCGCCGGCAGCTGGCCGAAAGCGCGCTGCGCGCGCTCGACCTGTTCGCGGGGGCGACGCGCCCCACGCCGGACTCGCCGCCGGGCGGCTTCACCGCCATCGCGGCCTTCCTGGAAAAGTCGGTGCCGCCGGCCGAGCAGCAGAAGGCCGCCGACGTGCTGCTGAAGATCCTGAACGGTTCGATGTGGGAGCTGTGGCAGCTCGCGCGCGCGCAGGACCGGCTGCCGGTGGTGGCCAACAGTGCCCAGAGCGGCGCCTTCCTGCAGCAGGCCATCAATGCGCTGTCGGATAGTTTCTTCTATGGCGCACCGGTGTTCCTGCAGCTCGACGACTTCCAGGAAATCAAGGCCAGCGTGTTCCAGCTGACCCGTGCGCCGGGCAAGAACATCGTGTATCTTGGGTGTCTGCTGCTGGTGCTGGGCGTGTTCGCGATGTTCTATATCCGCGAGCGCCGGGTCTGGGTCTGGGTGAAGGACAAGTCCAGCGACCAGTCTGCCGGCCAGCCCGCCGCGGGCAACGCCGCCGACGGCGATGCCGGCAGCCATGTGCTGATGGCGATGTCGACCCAGCGCCGCACCATGGATTTCGAGAAGGAATTCACCGCACTGCGCGACGACATCGGCCGCGCCGCAGGGGGCCGCAGCGCCACCGCGGAGCCCGCCGGCACACCCCACTGAATGAGCAGGTACGTTATGTCCTCTAATGTGAACCAGGCCGATCGCGCCATGCGCGGTACCCCGCGCGCCGACACCGGCGCCGACGAGGCCTACCTCGAACCTTCCTTCCTGCGTCGCCTGAGCTGGGTGGACTGGCTGTTCGCACTGGCGTTGGCCGCTGGCGCCGGCGTGGCGCTGGCGCAATACGGGCAATGGATGGACGGTTACGACAAGGCCGTGCTGATCGGCGCCGTGCCCACCTTCGCGCTGCTCGGCTGGCACTGGAAGCCGGTGCGGCCGCTGATGGTAGCGCTGGCGGTGCTGTCGCTGTTCGCGATCCAGCTCTACCAGGGCCAGCTCGCGCGCGCCGAACAGGCCTTCTTTCTCAAGTACTTCCTGTCGAGCCAGTCGGCCATCCTGTGGATGAGCGCGCTGGTGTTCCTGTCGACGCTGTTCTACTGGGTCGGGCTGGCCACGCGCTCCGGCACCGGCTACAGCCTCGGCAGCAAGCTGTGCTGGGGCGCAGTGGTGCTGGGCTTTACCGGCATGCTGGTGCGCTGGTACGAGTCCTACCTGCTCGGCGCCGACATCGGCCACATCCCGATCTCGAACCTGTACGAAGTCTTCGTGCTGTTCACGCTGATCACCTCGCTGTTCTACCTGTACTACGAAGGCCGTTACGCCACGCGCGCGCTGGGCCCGTTCGTGATGCTGGTGGTGTCGGCCGCGGTGGGCTTCCTGCTGTGGTACACGGTCAGCCGCAATGCGCAGGAGATCCAGCCGCTGGTGCCGGCGCTGCAAAGCTGGTGGATGAAGATCCATGTGCCGGCCAACTTTATTGGCTACGGCACCTTTGCGCTGGCGGCGATGGTCGCGGTGGCCTACCTGCTCAAGCAGCGCGGCGTCCTGGCGGAGCGCCTGCCGTCGCTGGAGCTGCTCGACGACGTGATGTACAAAGCGATCGCCGTCGGCTTTGCCTTCTTCACCATCGCCACCATCCTCGGCGCGCTGTGGGCGGCCGAAGCCTGGGGCGGCTACTGGAGCTGGGACCCGAAGGAAACCTGGGCGCTGATCGTCTGGCTGAACTACGCGGCCTGGCTGCATATGCGGCTGATGAAGGGGCTGCGCGGCACGGTGGCGGCCTGGTGGGCGCTGGTCGGCCTGCTGGTGACGACCTTTGCCTTTCTCGGCGTCAACATGTTCCTGTCTGGGCTGCACAGCTACGGCGAGCTCTGACCCGCGCATGCTGCAATGCAAAAGACCTGCCTTCGGGCAGGTTTTTTTTCGACTTTTTTCAATTTTTTTGGCCGCTGCGGGAATAAAGGGATCACATCCAGTGTTTACTGGAGGGACGGGGCCGGCTGGCGGCACCGAATTGCATGGAGAACAAGATCATGGCAAGTCTGCGTCGTAACGCTGCTGCATCCCTGGTTCGTCCCGGCGCGCTCGCGCTCGGCTGCGCGGCCGTCCTGCTCGCCGGTTGTGCCGGCATGGGCATGGGCGGTGGCAGCGCCGGCAATCTGCCGCCCACGGTGAAGGTGACCGATGGCGTGCTGACCGATCCGCAGGGCCTGACGCTGTACACCTTTGACCGCGACACCGCCGGCAGCGGCAAGAGCGCCTGCAACGGGCCCTGTGCCACAAACTGGCCGCCGCTGATGGCGGCCCCGGGCACCAGCGGTTCGGGCCAGTACACCATCATCACGCGCGATGACGGCAGCAAGCAGTGGGCCTACCGCGGCCTGCCGCTGTACCGCTTCGCCAAGGACGCCAAGCCGGGCGACCGCACCGGCGACAACGTCAACAACGTCTGGCACGTGGCCAAGCCCTGACGCGGCAGCCACCACCTGAGCCACCCCGGTCACTGCAGCCATCACGGCATGGAAGGGTTTGACGGCCAACTCGTTGCGCTGGCGCCGCGGCTGCGGCGCCATGCGCGCGGCCTCACTGGCGACGCGGCGCTGGCCGACGACCTGGTGCAGGACACGCTCGAGCGCGCGCTGCGCTACCGCTGGCGCTTCCGCCTGCGCCCCGGCGCGTGGTGGGGCGACGGCGCCGATGGCCTGCTGCCGTGGCTGCTGACGCTGATGCACCGGCTGCGCCTGAACGCGTTGCGCCGCAAGGACCTGGTGGTGGCCACCGACACCCTGCCCGAGGTCAGCGGCCCCGCCGAAGACCCGGGACTGCGGCGTGACCTGTCGCAGGCGCTGGCGCAGCTGCCCGAGCCGCAGCGCGCGGTGCTGCTGCTGGTCAGCCTGGAACAATTGACCTACGCCGAGGCCGCGCGCGTGCTCGACATCCCGCCAGGCACGGTGATGTCGCGGCTGGCGCGGGCACGCGAACAGATGCGGCGGCTGCTTGACGGCGCGGCGCCGACCCGAACCCCCACGGCCGCCAATGCGCTGCAACGGGTGAAATGATGGCGGGCATCCACGAAGCCGATCTCCACGCCTATGCCGATGGGCAGCTGGCCGGCGCGCGCCGCGCAGCCGTCGAGGCCTACCTGGCTCAGCACCCGGACGCGGCGGCACAGGTTGCCGCCTGGCGCCGGCAGGCCGAGGCGCTGCACCGCGCGCTCGACCCGGTACTCAACGAACCGGTGCCCCTGGCGGCCTTGCCGCCGGGTTTGCACGGCGACCAGGGGCGCACCCGCGCCCGCGATGCCCGGCGCGATGGCGCCCGCCCCTGGCCGCGCTGGACCATGGCCGTGGCGGCCGCATGCGCGTCGGTCGCGCTGCTGGCCGTCGGTGGTACGCTGGGCTGGCTGGCGCACGACCGCCTTGGCGGCAGCACGCTGGTGCTGGCACCGGGCGAGCGCTTTGCGCGCGAGGCGCTCGCCACGCACGCGGTCTACGCCCCGGAGATGCGCCACCCGGTGGAAGTCGCCGCGACCGAAGAGGCCCACCTGGTCGCCTGGCTGTCCCGGCGCCTGGGCACGGCGCTGCAGGTGCCCGACCTGCGCGCGCAGGGCTTCCACCTGATCGGCGGCCGGTTGGGCGTGGCCGAGGGCGGCCCGTCGGCGATCCTGATGTATGAAGCCGACGACGGCACGCGCCTGTCGCTGCAGCTGCGGCGCATGGCGCAGGGGACGCCCGATACCGGCTTCCGCGTCGAGCGCATGACAGGCGAGGGCGCGCGGCGGCGAACGCCGGGCCGCGCCCCGATGATGGCGTTCTACTGGATCGACCGCGACCTGGGCTTTGCGCTGGCGGGGCCGCTGGAACGCGCCCGGTTGCTGACCCTGGCGCAGGTGGTGTACCAGCAATACCAGGGCGGATAACGCACCGGCACCGCGCTTGCGGCACATGGCCGGCGCACCAGGCACGCGTCATTTCGACGCCATCACAAAAACTGTCAGGACTGGCCCGCACTCCACGACCAAGTCCGGAGTCCAACCCTGCAAGCACGCGGCGCCGCCGGCGCCGGCACGACCAGGCAATCGAGGAAAACCATGCTGATTCCTTCCCCCAAATGGCTGCGCGGCGGCGACATTGCCGCCAGCGAGATCACGCCGCGCCATGTCTTCGAAGCGCGCCGCCGCATGCTGGCGCTCGCTGCCGCCGGTGCCGCCGGCAGCACGCTGGCGCCGTGGTTCGCGCGCCAGGCCTTCGCCCAAGGGCAGCATGGCGCCCGGCTGCCCGCCACGCCCAACAGCGCCTACGTCATCACCGAGAAGCGCACGCCGTACGAAGAGGTGACCACCTACAACAATTTCTACGAGTTCGGCACCGACAAGTCCGACCCGGCGCGCCACGCCGGCACGCTGCGTCCGCGTCCGTGGCAGGTGGCGGTCGAGGGGCTGGTGAAGAAGCCTAAGGTCTATGACCTGGACGAGCTGGCCAAACTGGCGCCGATGGAGGAGCGCGTCTACCGGCTGCGCTGCGTCGAGGGCTGGTCGATGGTGATCCCCTGGATCGGCTATCCGCTGGCCGAGCTGATCCGCCGCGTCGAGCCGCAGCCGGGGGCGAAGTACGTGCAGTTCATCACGCTGGCCGACAAGAAGCAGATGCCCGGCCTCAGCAGTGGCGTGCTCGACTGGCCGTACAGCGAGGGCCTGCGCATGGACGAGGCCATGCACCCGCTGGCGTTGCTGACCTTCGGCCTGTACGGCGAGGTGCTGCCCAACCAGAACGGCGCGCCGGTGCGCATGGTGCTGCCGTGGAAGTACGGCTTCAAGAGTGCCAAGTCGATCGTGAAGATCCGCTTTGTCGACAAGCAGCCGCCGACCAGCTGGAACCTGGCCGCGCCGCAGGAATACGGCTTCTACTCGAACGTGAACCCGGACGTCGACCATCCGCGCTGGAGCCAGGCCACCGAGCGCCGCATCGGCGAAGAGCGCGGCAGCGGCTTCGGCGCGCTGTTCGCGCCCAAGCGCAAGACCCTGCCGTTCAATGGCTATGGCCAGCAGGTGGCGGCGCTGTACCAGGGCATGGACCTGAAGAAGTTCTTCTGATGCAAGGCGAGCGCATGGCAACCTCTTCCCCCACCGCCGCGGCCGCCGTGCGCAAGCCGGCAGGCCTGGCAACGCTGTCGCCGCAGCGGGTGCGCGCGCTCAAGCTCGTGCTGTGGCTGCTGGCGCTGCTGCCGTTCGTGCGGCTGCTGTACCTGGGCGCGACCGAACAGTACGGCGCCAACCCGCTCGAATTCGTCACGCGTTCGACCGGCACCTGGACCCTGGTGATGCTGTGCCTGACGCTTGCGATCACGCCGCTGCGCCGCCTGACCGGCTGGAACTGGCTGATCCGGATGCGGCGCATGCTGGGTTTGTTCGCGTTTTTCTATGGCCTGCAGCACTTCCTGCTATGGATCGGGGTCGATCGCGGCTTCGATCTGGCCTACATGATCAAGGACGTGTACAAGCGGCCCTTCATCACGGTCGGCTTTACCGCCTTCATGCTGATGGTGCCGCTGGCGCTGACCTCGACCAACGGCATGGTGCGCCGCCTCGGCGGCAAGCGCTGGCAGGCGCTGCACCGGCTGGTCTATGCCATCGCCGTGCTGGCGATCCTGCACTACTGGTGGCACAAGGCGGGCAAGAACGACTTCGGCGAGGTGTCGATCTATGCCGCGGTGGTGTTCGTGCTGCTGGGGATGCGGCTGTGGTGGCGGCTGCGCAAGCCGGCCGCGGGGACGCGCCAGCCCGCCGCATAAGCAGCGGCGGGCCGGGCCGGCGGGAATCAGTCTTGCAGCAGGCGCTCGTCGCGGAACAGGTCTTCGACCAGCTCGCGCTCGCGCACCAGGTGCACCTTGCCGCCGTCGACCATCACTTCGGCGGCGCGCGGGCGGGTGTTGTAGTTGGAACTCATGGTGAAGCCGTAGGCGCCGGCCGACATCACGGCCAGCAGGTCACCCGGTTGCACCGCCAGCGTGCGGTCGCGGCCGAGCCAGTCGCCCGATTCGCACACCGGGCCGACGATGTCGTAGGTCACCGCCGCGCCATCGCGCAGCGCCACCGGCTCGATGCGGTGGTAGGCCTCGTACATGGCCGGGCGCGCCAGGTCGTTCATGGCCGCGTCGACGATGCAGAAGTTCTTGGCCGCGCCCGGCTTGAGGAATTCCACCTGGGTCAGCAGCACGCCCGCGTTGCCCACCAGCGAGCGGCCCGGCTCGAACAGCACCTCGCGGTGGCCATGGCCGCGCGCGGCGACGCGCTCCAGCAGCGTGGTGGCGAAGCCGGTGATGTCCGGCGGGGTCTCGTCGGTGTAGGTGATGCCCAGGCCGCCGCCCACGTCGATGTGCTCCAGGCTGATGCCTTCGCGCTCGAGCGCCTCGACCACGTCCAGCACCTTGTCCAGCGCCTCCAGGTAGGGCTCGACCTCGGTGATCTGCGAACCGATATGGCAGTCGATGCCGGTCACCGCCAGGTGCGGCAGCGCGGCGGCGGCGCGGTAGGTCGGCAGCACGTCTTCGAAGGCGATGCCGAACTTGTTGCCCTTCAGGCCGGTGGAGATATAGGGATGGGTCTTGGCGTCGACGTCGGGGTTGATGCGCAGCGACACGCGCGCCCGCTTGCCGACGCGGCCGGCCACTTCGTTCAGGCGGTCCAGCTCGGGGATCGACTCGACGTTGAAGCAGCGCACGTCCTGCGCCAGCGCCAGTTCCATTTCGGCCGCGCTCTTGCCCACGCCCGAGAACACCACCTTGCGCGGATCGCCGCCGGCGGCCAGCACGCGCTTGAGTTCGCCGCCCGAGACGATGTCGAAACCCGCGCCGAGGCGGGCGAACACCTGCAGCACCGCCAGGTTGGAGTTGGCCTTCATCGCGTACTGGACCTGTGCCTTGCGGCCCGCGCAGGCGGTGGCGTAGGCCTGGTACGCGGCGGTCAGCGCCGCGCGCGAATAGATGTAGGTCGGCGTGCCGAACTCGGCGGCGATACGCGCCAGCGGCACCTGCTCGACGGTGAGCGCGCCGTCCTGGCGATGGAAAAATGCGGTCATGGTTATCGGGTGGTGGGGGCGGCGGGGGACGATGCCGGTGCCGGCGTGGTCGCTGCAGGCGGCACGGCATCGGCACGGCCCAGGCCCGGATCCGGCACGGTCGGCGGGGCCGGCTCTGGCGGCACCTTGGGCAGGGTCAGCGGCCCGCGGATACCGCATCCGCCCAGCAGGGGCATCGCAAGGGCGGCGGCAAACGCCGATACAATCGCAACACGACGCAGCATCGGGTCGTCCTTTTGGCTTGTTGGCAAGGCGTTGGATGACCCGGCGCGATGGCCGGTCATCCGGAGGATTCTTAACAAAAAAAGCCGTTCGCGCCACGTACGCCCGGTCCGGGCAGCGGCGGCAACGGCGGTCTCGGAGTTTAGCATGCCCCCCTTGAGCGAAAGCGAGTTCCTGGCCCTGGCCACGCGCGAGCTGGACCGCATCGAAGCCGCGGTCGAGGCGGCCGCCGACGCGGCCGACGCTGACATTGAAATCAGCCGCACCGGCAACGTGATGGAACTGGAATTCGAGAACGGTTCCAAGATCATCATCAACAGCCAGGCGCCGATGCAGGAACTGTGGGTGGCCGCGCGCGCGGGCGGCTTCCACTTCCGCCGCGAGGGCGAGCGCTGGGTCGATACCCGCAACGGCGGCGAACTGTACGCGGCGCTGTCGGGCTACGTCAGCGAGCAGGCGGGCGCCAGTCTCAGCCTGCACTGACCCCGGCATCTCCGGGGCGGACCCCGGAGCGCAAAAAAGAAAAGCCGGCCTCGCGGCCGGCTTTCTGCTGTCTGGCGAGCGCGCTCAGGCGCCGCCGAACATCTCCAGGATCTTGCGTTTCTCGGACTCGGTATCGACCGACGGGGTGGTGGATTCTTCCGGCTTGCCCGGCCACGGATCGCCCAGGCCCACCGACGCCACGCCGGCGCCGCCGGCGTTCTCTTCGAAGGTCCAGTCGCCGCCCACCATCAGCACGCCTTCGGGCGCTGGCCGTTCCGGAGACTCCGGCACGCCCTTGAGCGCCTTGCTCATGTAGCCGACCCAGATCGGCAGCGCCAGGCCGCCGCCGGTCTCGCGCACGCCCAGGCTCTTGGGCTGGTCGTAGCCCATCCAGGCGATCGCCACCAGGTTGGGGGTGTAGCCGGCGAACCAGGCATCGACCGCGTCGTTGGTGGTGCCGGTCTTGCCGGCCAGGTCATTGCGTCCCAGGCGTTGCTTGGCGCTGTTGGCGGTGCCGTAGCGCACCACGTCGCGCAGCATGGTGTCGGCGATAAAGGCGGTGCGGGCGTCGAGCACGCGCACGGCATCGGTGCCGGCGCGCTGCGGATGGGTTTCGGAGATCACGTTGCCGCGCGCGTCGACCACCTTCTGGATCAGGTACGGGTTGACGCGGTAGCCGCCGTTGGCGAACACCGAGTAGGCGCCCGCCATCTGCAGCGGCGTCACCGCGCCGGAGCCCAGCGCCATGGGCAGGTAGGCGGGGTGCTTGTCGGCCTCGAAGCCGAAGCGGGTGATGTAGTCCTGCGCGTACTGCGTGCCGATCGCTCGCAGGATCCGCACCGAGACCAGGTTCTTGGACTTGGCCAGCGCACGGCGCATGGTCATCGGGCCCTCGAAGCGGCCGTCGTAGTTCTTCGGTTCCCACACCTGGCCACCGGTATCGGGACCGATCGTCAGCGGCGCGTCGTTGATCACCGTGGCCGGCGAGAAGCCCTTTTCCAGCGCCGCCGAGTAGATGAACGGCTTGAAGCTCGAGCCGGGCTGGCGCCAGGCCTGGGTCACGCGGTTGAACTTGTTGCGGTTGAAATCGAAGCCGCCCACCATCGAGCGGATCTCGCCATCCTGCGGGTTGATCGACACGAACGCCGCGGCCACTTCCGGCAGCTGCGTCACCGACCAGTTGTTTTTCTCGTCCTGCGTCACGCGGATCACCGCGCCCGGGCGCATCTTCATCTTGGGCTGCGCGTTGGCCGACAGCGACGGCGAGATAAAGCGCAGCGCCGCGCCTTCGATGGTCGCGACTTCGCCGGACAGCAGCGTCGCCTTGACCTGCTTGGGCGACACGCTGGTGACCACGGCCGAGCGCAGGTCGCCGCTGCCCGGATGCTCGACCAGCGCATCGTCGATGGCCTGCTCGCGCTCGGCCGGGTCGGAGGGCAGGTCGATAAAGGCCTCGGGACCGCGGTAGCCGTGCTTGCGCTCGTAGTTCATGATGCCGGTGCGCACGGCTTCATAGGCGGCGTCCTGGTCGGTCTTGGTCAGCGTGGTGTAGACCGTCAGGCCGCGCGTGTAGGTCTCCTCGCGGTACTGCGCGTACATCAGCTGGCGCACGATCTCGGCCACGTATTCGGCGTGGGTCGAAAACTCGTTGCCTTCGGTGCGCACTTTCAGCTCGGCCTGCACGGCCTCGTCGTACTGCTCGGGCGTGATGTAGCGCAGGTCGCGCATGCGCTGCAGGATGTATTCCTGGCGCACCTTGGCGCGGCGCGGGTTGACCACCGGGTTGTACGCCGACGGCGCCTTCGGCAGCCCGGCCAGCATCGCCGCCTCGGCCGGCGTCACATCGCGCACCGACTTGCCGAAGTACACGCGCGCGGCGCTGTCGAAGCCGTAGGCGCGCTGGCCCAGGTAGATCTGGTTCATGTACAGCTCGAGGATCTGGTCCTTGCTCAGGTTGGCCTCGATCTTGTACGCGAGCAGCATCTCGTAGATCTTGCGGGTGTAGGTCTTCTCGCTGGACAGGAAGAAATTGCGCGCCACCTGCATGGTGATGGTCGAGGCGCCCTGCGACAGCCCGCCGCGCAGGTTGGCCAGGCCGGCACGCATCACGCCGACGAAGTCGACACCCCCGTGCTCGTAGAAGCGGTCGTCTTCGATCGCCAGCACTGCCTTTTTCATCACGTCCGGAATCTCGGCGATGGGCACGAAGTTGCGTCGCTCCTCGCCGAATTCACCGATCAGCACATTGTCCGCGGTGTAGATCCGCAGTGGAATCTTGGGCCGGTAGTCAGTGATGGTGTCGAGCGAAGGCAGGTTGGGCGCGGCCACCAGCAGCGCGTAGCCAAGCAGCAGCGCAATCACGACGGCACCGGCGACAACCAGTCCCACCGCCCAGAACATGAGCCGCGTCCAGATCGAACTGCGGGCAGGGTGGGGCGGCTTGTGTTGTGCTGTGGCCATAAGGGAAATACCTAGTCAGGGGTGCCCGCGATTATATCTTCCGGCATCGGCCCGCCCGGGCGCACAGTGGCGGGGGCGCCGCTATCGCGCTGTTACAAGATGTAAGGCCACGGATGCCGGCGTGCAGGGCGACGTTGGGGGCGACTACGGGGGAAGCGCGCGGCACAGGCAGGCATGGAAGGGAACCCGACGACCGTGGGGTTTTGGCAACGGATTGATGAGGGCCTTCTCAAAAACAAGTTCGGCCCAGTTCGGCACGTTGCCACCAATGCTGGATTTTGTGAGAATCGGCCAACATAAAAAGCACACGTTTCATTCAAGAAACTAGGCTCGCCCGATTAGAGCGTTCAAGCCAGGGGCGAGTTCAAAAGTCAGGGGGTCACCTTGCGTCGGGGCATTTTGTCGGGGCTTCTGCGCCGGACTACGGTCGGCGTGGATATCGGGTCGTCCAGTGTCAAGGTAGTCGAGCTCTCCGTGGGGGGCAGCAGGCAAGACTACCGGCTGGAAAAATGCGCCAGCGAACTGCTGGACCGCAATGCCGTTGCCGATGGCAACGTCATCAATATCGAGGCAGTCGGGATCGCGCTCAGGCGCGCGCTCGGCAAGGCCGGCATCCGCTCCAAGGACGTGGTGCTGGGCGTGCCCTCCATGCTGACCGAATCGCAGACGGTCAGCCTGCCGGACAACCTGTCCGAAGACGAACTCTATTCCCAGGTCGAATCCGAGGCGCACCGGCTCTATCCGCCGTCGCAGGCCGTCAACTTCGATTTCGCCGTGATCGGCCCCAGCGAGACCGAGGGTGGCATCGGCGTGCGCGTTACCGCGGCCAACAGCGATCGCGTGCAGGAGCGCGTGACCGCGGCGGAAATGGCCGGCCTCAAGCCGCAGGTGATGGACGTCGAGGAATACGCGGTGCAGCGCTCGATCGTGCAGATGCTGGGCGTGCCGCAAGAGATGTCCGAGGCCGACGCGCGCGCGCTGCCGGTGGTGGCGGTAGTCCATCTGGGCGGCAGCCGCTCCAAGGCCATCTTCTACCAGGGCTGGAAAGAACTCTACGAGCAGCC
Organism: Cupriavidus sp. SS-3; assembly: GCF_035818815.1. Classification (NCBI taxonomy): domain Bacteria; kingdom Pseudomonadati; phylum Pseudomonadota; class Betaproteobacteria; order Burkholderiales; family Burkholderiaceae; genus Cupriavidus; species Cupriavidus sp. SS-3. Next base: position 151,000 of record NZ_JAYLVT010000012.1, on the reverse strand, counting down.
GCTGAACAGCTACGGCGACCAGCTTACCCAAAGCGCGGCGCGCATGTTCACGCTCGACGCGCTCAAGGCCGAGATCAAGAAGCGCAAGAACACGCTGCCCGAGGCCTGGCGCGCCCAGTTGCTCAAGCCATCGCTCGATGCCCTGGCAATGGAGGTGCAGTCCGCGATCGGCAACTTCATCGCCAGTTCCAGCCTGGGCCGGGTCGACGAGATCCTGCTGTCCGGCGGGCACGCATCGCTGTTCGGCGTGCAGGCGGCAATCCAGCACCAGACCAAGATCACCACCACGCTGGCGAATCCGTTCGCCAACATGGCGACCAACGCCAAGGTCAACGAGCGCTACCTGCAGCGCGACCTGCCGGCGTATATCGTCAGTGCCGGCCTGGCCCTGCGCGGCCTGCAATAACGTACCGGAGGCATGAGATGTCAACGAACACACTGCCTTCGGTCAACCTGCTGCCCTACCATGAAGCCCGCAAGGCGGCGCGGCGCAAGAAGGTCTACACCATGCTGGGCGCAGCGGCCGCGGCGGGCGCGGCGGTGGTGCTGCTGGGCGGCGTCTATATCGACGGGCGCATCGCGTCCGTGGTGGCGCTCAACCAGGTGCTGAGCGCGGAAAACGCCAGGCTCGACGGTCAGATCCGCGAGGTCAACAGTCTTAAAAAGGACATCGACGCGCTGCTGCAGCGCCAGAAGGCCGTCGAAAGCCTGCAGACCGAGCGCAACCGCCCGGTGCAGCTGCTCGAGGAACTGGTGCGGCAGGTGCCGGAAGGCGTCTACCTGACCAGCCTGAAGCAGGCCGGCGAGGCCTTCACCATTGCCGGCGTGGCGCAGTCCAACGAACGCATTTCCGAGCTGCTGCGCAACCTGGGCGGGGTGGCCTGGCTCGACAAGGCCGAGCTGGTCGAGTCCAAGGCGGTCACCATGACCAACAACCTGCGCGAGCAGCGCCGGCTGTTCGATTTCTCGATGCGCTTCGCGTACCGCGCGCCGGAGGCCCCGGCCGACGGCAAGAAGGCTGCCGCGGGCGCTTCGGCCCCTGCCGCCGTACCTGTCCCCGCCCCCGCACCCGCGGGCGGAAAGGCCTGACCATGGCGCTCAATACCGAAATCAACCTGGCTGACCTGACCAGCCAGTTCCGCGGACTCAACCTGAACGAGCCGGAGACCTGGCCGGCCGCGCCGCGCGTGCTATTCGCGGTCCTGGCCGCGGCGGTGGTGCTGCTGCTGGGCTGGCAGTTCTACTGGAGCGCAAAGTTCGAAGAACTCGAGCGCCAGCGCCAGGAGCAGGAAAGCCTGAAGCAGGCGTACCAGTCCAAGGTGGCGCAGGTGGCCAATCTCGACGCGCTGCGCGAGCAGAAGAAGCAGGTCGAGCAGCGCGTGGCGCTGCTGGAGCGGCAGCTGCCCAACAAGACGGAAATGGATGCGCTGCTGGCCGATGTCAACCATGCCGGCGTCGCGCGGGGGCTGCAATTCGAGCTGTTCAAGCCGCAGGCGGCTGTGATCAAGCCCTACTTTGCCGAGATTCCGGTGAACCTGCGCGTGACCGGGCGCTATCACGAGGTGGCGCAGTTCAATGCCGACGTCGCGGCGCTGTCGCGGATCGTGTCGATGCAGAACCTGCAGCTGGCCAATACCAAGGATGGCGGGCTGTCGATGGAGGCGGTGGCGATGGCCTACCGCGCCCTCGACGCGGAAGAACAGGCGGCGCAACGCAAGGCCGCCGCGGCCGCGGCGGCCGCCAAGGCGGGAGGTCCGAAATGAGCCGTGCCGTTCGAACCCGCGCCCTGGCCTGGACCGCGTCGCGGCGCACGCTGGCGGCGGCGCTGGCGCTCGGCTTGCTGGGCGCCTGCGGCGCCAGCGATGAGGATGCGCTGCGCCAGTGGATGGAAGCGACCCGCAGCGCCCGCACCAAGCCGCCCGAGCCCGTGCCCGACGCCCGCCCCTACGTGCCGCGCGAATACGCCGCGGCCAGTGCGCCCGAGCCGTTCGCGCAGGCCAAGATCGGCGAACTGAACAAGACCCTGGCGGATTCGCCCGAAGCCGGCCGGCGCCGCGAGCCGCTCGAGGACTACCCGCTCGAAAACTTCAAGATGCTCGGGATGATGAAGAAGCAGGGGGAAACCTTCGGCATCGTCCGTGTTGATAACAAGATCCACCATGTGAAGGTGGGTCAGTATCTCGGCCAGAGCTATGGCCGGGTGGTCCGCATCACCGATCAGGAGATCGTGTTGCGCGAATTGGTCCGGGAGGGGGTATCCGAGTGGAAAGAGAAAATGACCAGCCTGAAGCTGGACGCGGCGGCATGACCCCCGCGCGCTGGTATCGTGCGCGCGCGGGCGCCGTGATGAGGACCATGGCCACCGCGCTGGCGCTATGGCTTGCGCTCGCCGCACCGGCTGCGCTGGCGCAAGGCAACCGGATCAAGTCGGTGGACGTCAGCACGACCGGGGAACAGACCGTGCTGGTGGTCGAACTGGATCGGCCGCTGGCGCAGAAGCCGGCGGACTTCACCACGCAGAATCCGGCACGGCTCGCGATCGACTTCTTCGATACCGGCTTTGCCGAGCGGCGCGCGCAATATGAATACGGCGGCAAGCTGGTCAAGTCTGCCAATGTGATGCAGATCGGCGACCGCACGCGGGTGATCCTCGACCTGACGCGCAGCGCCACGTATCGCACCGACCAGCGCGGCAATGTCTTCGTGGTGTCGCTGGACAACGTGGCGCCGGCGGCCAAGAGCGCTGCGCCGACCTTCGCGCCGGCCGCGACGGCGCCTGGCGCCGCGGCGGGGCGGCCGTCGGTGCGTGCTATCGACTTCCGCCGGGGCGCGGACGGCGCCGGGCGCGTGGTGGTGGACCTGTCCTCGCGCGAGTCGGGCATCAATATCGCGCAACAGGGCAAGAACGTGGTGGTCGATTTCCTCGGCACCACGCTGCCGGAGAACCTGCGGCGGCACTTCGACGTCAGCGACTATGGCTCGCCGGTGCAGGGCATGCGCGCCTCCGACGCCAACGGCAATGCGCGCCTGACCATCGAGCCGCGCGGCAACTGGGAATACAGCTCGTACCAGACCGACACCCAGTTCGTGGTCGAGGTCCGGCCGGTCAAGGAAGACCCCACCAAGCTGATCAGCGGCCCGGGCTACCGGGGAGAGCGCCTGTCGCTGAACTTCCAGAACATCGACATCCGCTCGCTGCTGCAGGTGTTTGCCGACTTTACCAACCTGAACATCATCACCAGCGAAAGCGTGCAGGGCAACATCACGCTGCGGCTCAAGGACGTGCCGTGGGACCAGGCGCTGCAGATCGTGATGGATGCGAAGGGGCTGGCCTCGCGCCGCAACGGCAATGTGCTGTGGGTGGCGCCCAAGGCGGAGCTGCAGACCAAGGAGAAGCTGGAGCTCGAGTCGCAGCAGCAGATCAACGACCTCGAGCCGATCCGCAGCCAGGTGTTCCAGCTCAATTACCAGCGCGCCGAGGATGTGCGCAGGATGCTGCTGGGCATGGGGGCCGGTGGCGGCGCGGCCGCGCCCATCGGTTCCGCAGGGGCGGCGGGCGCCAGCACGCGCATGCTGTCCAAGCGCGGTTCGCTGACGGCCGATGCGCGCACCAACCAGCTCTTTGTGTCGGATATCGCCTCCAAGCTGGAAGAGGTGCAGAGCTTTATCGGCAAGATCGACATCCCGGTGCGCCAGGTCATCATCGAGGCGCGCATCGTCGAGGCCACCGATACCTTCAGCCGCAACCTGGGCGTCAAGCTGGGCTTTGCCGGGCAGTACAACAATGCCCGCGTCGGCAACACCTACAACAACGTGCTGCCGGGGGCGACCTCCGACAACGGCCCGTTCCTGAGCCTGCCGGCGGGATCCATCAACGGCACCAACCCGGCCAATATCGCGGTGAGCCTGTTCAACAGCGCCGCCACGCGCTTCCTGGCGCTGGAATTGTCGGCGCTGGAGGCGGACGGCAAGGGCAAGATCATTTCCAGCCCGCGCGTGGTGACGGCCAACAACATCAAGGCGCTGATCGAGCAGGGTACTGAACTGCCGTACCAGGCCGCCACGTCCAGCGGTGCCACCTCGGTGCAGTTCCGCAAGGCCAACCTGAAGCTCGAGGTGACGCCGCAGATCACGCCCGAAGGCAACGTGCTGCTCGACGTGGACGTGAACAAGGACAGCGTGGGGATCCAGACCACCTCGGGCTTTGCCATCGACACCAAGCACGTGCAGACCCAGGTGCTGGTCGAGAACGGCGGCACCGTGGTGATCGGCGGCATCTACACCCAGACCGAGTCCACCGACGTCGACAAGGTGCCGCTGCTGGGCGATATCCCGGTGCTCGGCTACCTGTTCAAGAACAACGCCAAGGTCCGCAACCGGACCGAGCTGCTGGTGTTCCTGACCCCGCGCATCCTCAACGAAAGCGTGTCGCTCAGGTAGCGCCGGGCGCCGGATACAGTAGACTGGCAGGCCGCATCGACCGATGCGGCCTTTTTTTGCGCCGCGCGCCGCAAACAGCCGGGCCCGGGCTCGGCCCGGAATGCATGCGCGACGGCGAGAAATGCGGCCTATGCCGCATTCGGCACTTGCCGGCCGCGCCACAACATAAGAAGATGATGCAGTTCCCAACCGGGGAGGACGGCCCGCATGCCGCGCTCCCGAACCACAGTCCCGTGACAGCCTCAGCGACAGGGCCGGCGGCGCAGCGCCAGGCGCCGGATCGGCGCGAAGCCGAACGATCCGATGCCGACCGCCCGGAATCCGATCGACCCAACCTCTTTTTCGTCGGCCTGATGGGCGCCGGCAAGACCACCGTGGGCCGCACGGTGGCGCGGCGCCTGCACTATCCGTTCTTCGATTCCGACCACGAACTGGAGGCGCACTGCGGCGTGCGCATCCCGGTGATCTTCGAACTCGAGGGCGAGGCCGGCTTCCGCGACCGCGAGGCCGCGATGATCCGCGAACTGGCGCAGCGCCAGGGCATCGTGCTGGCCACCGGCGGTGGCGCGGTGCTGCGCGCCGAGAACCGCGAGGTGCTGAAGTCCCGCGGCACGGTCGTATACCTGCGCGCCAGCCCGCACGACCTGTGGCTGCGTACCCGGCACGACCGCAACCGCCCGCTGCTGCAGACCGAAGATCCCAAGGGCAAGCTCGAGGCGCTGTACGCCGAGCGCGATCCGCTGTACCGCGAAGTCGCCGACTTCATCATCGAAACTGGCAAGCCCTCGGTGGCGCAGCTTGCTAATATGGTGTTGATGCAACTTGAAATGGCCGGTTTCCGGATCGATCCCCCGCAGCCGGCGTCCCCGCCCGCGGGCGATGTCGAGCCGCCGGCGCAGGACCCCAATCCATGATTACCCTTGAAGTCGACCTGGGCGAGCGCAGCTACCCCATCCATATCGGCACCGGCCTGCTCGACAACGCCGAGCTGCTGCGCCCGCACGTGCGCGGCCAGCACGCCGTCATCGTCACCAATGAAACCGTCGGCCCGCTCTATGCGGCGCGCGTCGAGGCAACCCTGGCCGCGCTGGGCAAGACCGTGCGCACCGTCACGCTGCCCGACGGCGAGGCCTTCAAGCACTGGGAAACGCTGAACCGCATCTTCGATGCCTTGCTGCAGGCAAGCGCAGACCGCAAGACCACGCTGGTGGCGCTGGGCGGCGGCGTGGTGGGCGACATGACCGGGTTTGCCGCCGCCTGCTACATGCGCGGCGTGCCGTTCATCCAGATGCCGACCACGCTGCTGGCGCAGGTGGATTCGTCGGTGGGCGGCAAGACCGGCATCAACCACCCGCTGGGCAAAAACATGATCGGCGCGTTCCACCAGCCCAACGCGGTGATCGCCGACATTGACACGCTGCGCACGCTGCCGCCGCGCGAACTGGCCGCGGGCATGGCCGAAGTCATCAAGCACGGTGCCATTGCCGATGCCGATTACTTCGGCTGGATCGAGCGCAACATCCAGGCGCTGAATGCCTGCGACCCGGAGCTGATGGCGGTTGCCGTGCAGCGCTCGTGCGAGATCAAGGCGGGCGTGGTGGCGCAGGACGAGCGCGAGGGCGGACTGCGTGCCATCCTCAATTTCGGCCATACCTTCGGCCACGCGATCGAGGCCGGCATGGGCTACGGCGCCTGGCTGCACGGGGAAGCCGTGGGCTGTGGCATGGTGATGGCCGCCGACCTGTCGCACCGGCTGGGCTTTATCGATATCGAGACGCTGGCGCGCGTGCGCACGCTGACGCAGGCGGCGATGCTGCCGGTGGTGGCGCCGGAACTGGGCGCCGACCGCTATATCGAACTGATGAAGGTCGACAAGAAGGCCGAGGCCGGCAGCATCAAGTTCATTTTGCTGAAGAAGCTCGGCGAGGCGTTCATTACCAGCGTGCCGGACGCGGATCTGCGCGCGACGCTGGCCCACGCCGTCCTGAAACCTCCCACCGAGGCACCGGTCGCCTGACCGATCGGTTATGCCTCGCCACCCCGACCCAGCCACCGGACGCGCTGCATGACCGACTTTGAAAGCCACCTCGCCCCGTACGCCGCCCGCTCCGCGCAGACGCGCGGGCGCGTGCACGCCGAACCCGCGTCGCTGTCGCGCAGTGAATTCCAGCGCGACCGCGACCGCGTGATCCACAGCACGGCGTTCCGGCGGCTCGAGTACAAGACCCAGGTCTTCGTCAACCACGAGGGCGACCTGTTCCGCACCAGGCTCACCCACAGCCTGGAAGTGGCGCAGATCGCCCGCTCGATCGCGCGCAACCTGCGCCTGAACGAGGACCTGGTCGAGGCGATCTCGCTGGCGCACGACCTGGGGCACACCCCGTTTGGCCACGCCGGGCAGGATGCGCTGAACCAGTGCATGAAGAACCACGGCGGCTTCGAGCACAACCTGCAGAGCCTGCTGGTGGTGGACGAGCTGGAAGAGCGCTACGGCGGCTTCAACGGCCTGAACCTGACCTTCGAGACGCGCGAGGGCATCCTCAAGCATTGCTCGCGCGTCAATGCGTCGGCGCTGGGCGAGCTGGGCCGGCGCTTCCTGGAAGGCACGCAACCGTCGCTGGAGGCCCAGCTGGCCAACCTTGCCGACGAGATCGCCTACAACAACCACGATATCGACGACGGCCTGCGCTCCGGGCTGCTGACGCTGGAGCAGCTCGACGAGGTGCCGATGTGGGGCCGCCACCGGGCCGAGGTGGCCGAGGCCTTCCCCGGCATCAATGGCCGGCGCGCCATCAACGAGACGGTCCGGCGCATGATCAACACGCTGATCGTCGACCTGATCGAAACCACCAGCCGCAATATCGCCGACACCAACCCGCGCAATATCGACGCGGTGCGGGCCGCCGGGCCGCTGGTCGGCTTCAGTGCGCAGATCCACGAGGAAGCCGCGGCGCTCAAGCGCTTCCTGTTCCGGCACCTGTACCGGCATTACCTGGTGATGCGGATGTCGGCCAAGGCGCAGCGCATCGTCGGCGACCTGTTCCAGGCCTTCATGTCCGATCCGCGCCTGCTGCCGCCCCAGTACCAGGCCAGCCATGGCGGCGACCAGTCGCGGCTGATTGCCCATTACATTGCCGGCATGACCGACCGCTACGCCATCCGCGAACATCGCCGCATCTTCGCGGTCAGCGAGGGCACTGCGCCCTGAAAATTAGGGACGGATCAGGCTATGATGCGGGCATCGCAGCCCGCACGACCCTGTCATGGCCCGTCTTCCCCGATTTTCCCCCACCGGATTGCCCGCATTGGTGTTGCAGCGCGGCAACAACCGCCAGCCCGTCTTTCTGGGCGCCAACGACTACGTGCATTACCTCGACTGCCTGCGCATGGCCGCGCGCGAGCACGACCTCGCTATCCACGCCTATGCGCTGCGGCCCAATCACGTACACCTGGTGGCAACGCCGAAAAGTGAGGACGCGCTTAGCCTGACCATGCAGGCGGTCGGACGCCGCTACGCGCGCTACTTCAACCGCGTCGCGGGCCGCACCGGCACCTTGTGGGAGGGTCGCTTCCGTTCCGCCGTGTTCGATCCGGCCCAGTGGCTGCTGCCGGCCATGCTCTATGTCGAGGGCAACGCGGTGCGCGCGGGGGAGGTCAACAGTCCAGACGCCGACCGCTGGAGCAGCTACCGCCACCACGCCGGCATCGAGGCCAGTCCCTTTGTCAGCGACCACGCCGCCTACTGGGAGCTGGGCAATACCCCGTTCGAACGGCAATCGAACTACCGGACGCTCAGCGCCGAAGGCCTGTCCGGCAAGACCCTGGAGACGTTGCGCGCCCATGCGCATAGCGGCTGGCCGCTCGGCGGCGACGCATTCTTGGCGCAGCTGGAGAGACATGGTCCACGACGGGTCCAGCCTTTGCCGAAAGGTCGCCCCAAAAAGGTGCATCCGGCGCCTGGAAATGCGGCAAAAACGCCATAAAGCTTATGTGTCCCCATTTAATTGATTCACCGAAACGGTGCGTTATTTAATGTAATCCGACCCCATTTAATTTTTTTGCGAGGCGCAGGCGATTCCCATATAGTTGCTCCACCCACAGTCATTGTGCGGCGCGTCACGCTCGTGTACGCCGCTGCGGCCCGCTGACAGCTTCGTCCCCATTTCCCTTCCCGCCGGTCCACCGGTCTGGGTGGATTTCAGAAAGCGCGCGGTCCCCGTTCCGGTAGTCCAGCAGTTCGCGCAGCCTTCACCGGAATTCAGCCCGTGGACCAAATGAAGAACCTTTCGGCCCAAGCGCAGACCAGCGAGTCAATCAGCGAGTCTTCCTCCGCCCTCGACCTGCGTCCGCAGGCGCAAGGCATGTACGACCCGAGCAACGAGCATGACGCCTGCGGCGTCGGCATGGTCGCGCATATCAAGGGCAAGAAGTCGCACGAGATCATTTCCCAGGGCCTGAAGATCCTGGAGAACCTGGACCACCGCGGCGCGGTCGGGGCCGACCCGCTGATGGGCGACGGCGCCGGCATCCTGATCCAGATCCCGGACCAGTTCTACCGTGAAGAAATGGCGGCGCAGGGCGTCAGCCTGCCGCCCGCGGGCGAATATGGCGTGGGCATGATCTTCCTGCCGAAGGAACACGCCTCGCGCCTGGCCTGCGAGCAGGAGCTGGAGCGCACGGTCCGCCTGGAAGGCCAGGTCGTGCTGGGCTGGCGCGACGTGCCGGTCGACGCCGCCATGCCGATGTCCCCGACGGTGCGCAAGACCGAGCCGGTGATCCGCCAGATCTTCATCGGTCGCGGCCGCGACATCATGACCACCGACGCGCTGGAACGTAAGCTCTACGTCATCCGCAAGACCGCCAGCCACGCCATCCAGGCGCTCAAGCTCAAGCACGGCAAGGAATACTTCGTGCCGTCGATGTCGGCCCGTACCGTCGTGTACAAGGGCCTGCTGCTGGCCAACCAGGTCGGCGAGTACTACCTGGACCTGCAGGACCAGCGCGCCGTGTCGGCCCTGGCCCTGGTGCACCAGCGCTTCTCGACCAACACCTTCCCGGCCTGGGAACTGGCCCACCCGTACCGCATGGTCGCCCACAACGGCGAAATCAACACGGTCAAGGGCAACGTCAACTGGATCAACGCGCGTACCGGCGCGATCTCGTCGCCGGTGCTGGGCGACGACCTGCCCAAGCTGTGGCCGCTGATCTACCCGGGCCAGTCCGATACGGCATCGTTCGACAACTGCCTCGAACTGCTGACGATGGCCGGCTACCCGCTGGTCCACGCGATGATGATGATGATCCCGGAAGCGTGGGAGCAGCACACGCTGATGGACGACAACCGTCGCGCCTTCTACGAATACCACGCCGCGATGATGGAGCCGTGGGACGGCCCGGCTGCGATCTGCTTCACCGATGGCCGCCAGATCGGCGCCACGCTGGACCGCAACGGCCTGCGCCCGGCACGCTTCTACGTGACCGAGGACGACGTCGTGGTGCTGGCTTCGGAAGCCGGCGTGCTGCCGTTCCCCGAGTCGCGCATCGTTGAGAAGTGGCGCCTGCAGCCGGGCAAGATGTTCCTGATCGACATGGAGCAGGGTCGCATCATCGACGACAAGGAACTGAAGGACAACCTGGCCAACGCCAAGCCGTACAAGAGCTGGATCGACGCTGTCCGCATCAAGCTCGACGAGATCGACGCCAAGCCGGAAGACGTCGCCGCCGAGAAGAAGCCGGTGGCCAAGCTGCTGGACCGCCAGCAGGCCTTCGGCTACACCCAGGAAGACGTCAAGTTCCTGATGGCGCCGATGGCGCTGGCCGGCGAGGAAGCCACCGGCTCGATGGGCAACGACTCGCCGCTGGCGATCCTGTCGTCCAAGAACAAGACGCTGTACCACTACTTCAAGCAGCTGTTCGCCCAGGTCACCAACCCGCCGATCGACCCGATCCGCGAGAACATGGTGATGTCGCTGGTGTCGTTCATCGGCCCGAAGCCGAACCTGCTCGAGCTGAACAACATCAACCCGCCGATGCGTCTTGAAGTGTCCCAGCCGGTGCTGGACTTCAAGGACATCGCCAAGATCCGCAACATCGAGCACTACACCGGCGGCAAGTTCCGTTCGTACGAACTGAACATCTGCTACCCGACCGCGTGGGGCAAGGAAGGCATCGAAGCGCGCCTGGCCTCGCTGTGCGCCGAAGCCGTGGATGCGGTGCGTTCGGGCTACAACATCCTGATCGTGACCGACCGCCCGGTGGATGCCGACCATGTCGCCATCCCGGCGCTGCTGGCCACCTCCGCGATCCACCACCACCTGGTGGAGAAGGGCCTGCGCACCTCCACCGGCCTGGTGGTCGAGACCGGCACCGCGCGTGAAGTGCACCACTTCGCGCTGCTGGCCGGCTACGGCGCCGAAGCCGTGCACCCGTACCTGGCGATGGAAACCCTGGCCGACATGGCCAGCGGCCTGTCGGGCGACCTGTCGCCGGAAAAGGCGGTCAAGAACTTCGTCAAGGCGGTCGGCAAGGGCCTGTTCAAGGTGATGTCCAAGATGGGCATCTCGACCTACATGTCGTACACCGGCGCGCAGATCTTCGAAGCCATCGGCCTGTCGCGCGAGCTGGTGCAGAAGTACTTCCACGGCACGCCGTCGAACGTCGAGGGCATCGGCATCTTCGAGGTCGCCGAGGAAGCGCTGCGCCTGCACAAGGACGCCTTCGGCAACAACCCGGTGCTCGAGAACATGCTGGACGCCGGCGGCGAGTACGCCTTCCGCATCCGCGGCGAAGAGCACATGTGGACTCCGGACTCGATCGCCAAGCTGCAGCACTCGGTGCGCGCCGACGACGGCAAGGGCGCCTACCAGACGTACAAGGAATACGCCAACATCATCAACGACCAGAGCAAGCGCCACATGACGCTGCGCGGCCTGTTCGAGTTCAAGGTCGATCCGGCCAAGGCGATTCCGCTGGAAGAAGTCGAGCCCGCCAAGGAAATCGTCAAGCGCTTCGCCACCGGCGCGATGTCGCTCGGCTCGATCTCGACCGAGGCCCACACCACGCTGGCGCTGGCGATGAACCGCATCGGCGGCAAGTCCAACACCGGCGAAGGCGGCGAGGACGAGAAGCGCTACCGCAACGAACTGCGCGGCATCCCCATCAAGCAGGGCGATACGCTCAAGGGCGTGCTCGGCGACGGCGTGATCGAGAAGGACCTGGAGCTGCAGGCCGGCGACTCGCTGCGCTCGAAGATCAAGCAGGTGGCGTCGGGCCGTTTCGGCGTGACCGCCGAATACCTGGCCTCGGCCGACCAGATCCAGATCAAGATGGCGCAGGGCGCCAAGCCGGGCGAAGGCGGCCAGCTGCCGGGCCACAAGGTCTCGGACTACATCGGCAAGCTGCGTTACTCGGTGCCGGGCGTGGGCCTGATCTCGCCGCCTCCGCACCACGACATCTACTCGATCGAGGATCTGGCACAGCTGATCCACGACCTGAAGAACGTCAACCCGTCGTCGGATATCTCGGTCAAGCTGGTGTCCGAAGTGGGCGTCGGCACGGTGGCCGCGGGCGTGTCCAAGGCCAAGGCCGACCACGTCGTGATCGCCGGCCATGACGGCGGCACCGGTGCCTCGCCGTGGTCGTCGATCAAGCACGCCGGCACGCCGTGGGAGCTGGGCCTGGCCGAAACGCAGCAGACGCTGCTGCTCAACGGCCTGCGCAACCGCATCCGCGTGCAGGCCGACGGCCAGATGAAGACCGGCCGCGACGTCGTCATCGGCGCGCTGCTGGGCGCCGACGAATTCGGCTTCGCCACGGCACCGCTGGTTGCCGAGGGCTGCATCATGATGCGCAAGTGCCACCTGAACACCTGCCCGGTGGGCGTGGCCACGCAGGATCCGCAGCTGCGCAAGAAGTTCCAGGGCAAGCCGGAACACGTGGTCAACTTCTTCTTCTTCGTTGCGGAAGAGGCCCGCGAGATCATGGCCCAGCTGGGCATCCGCACCTTCGACGAGCTGATCGGCCGCGCCGACCTGCTCGACACCAAGGCTGGCATCGAGCACTGGAAGGCGCGCGGCCTGGACTTCAGCCGCATCTTCCACCAGGTGCAGCTGGGCGCGGACGTGCCGCTGTACCACACCGACGTGCAGGACCACGGCCTGTCGGCCGAGGCCGGCAAGGCGCTGGACCACGTGCTGATCGCCAAGGCTCGTCCGGCGATCGAGAAGGGCGAACGCGTGTCGTTCATCCAGCCGGTCAAGAACGTCAACCGTACGGTGGGCGCGATGCTGTCCGGCGTGGTCGCCAAGCAGTACGGCCATGAGGGCCTGCCTGACGACACCATCCACATCCAGCTGCAAGGCACCGCCGGCCAGTCGTTCGGCGCGTTCCTGGCGCACGGCATCACGCTGGACCTGGTGGGCGACGGCAACGACTACGTTGGCAAGGGCCTGTCGGGCGGACGCGTGATCGTGCGCGCCCCGCACGAGTTCCGCGGCGATCCGACCCGCAACATCATCGTCGGCAATACCGTGCTGTACGGTGCCATCGCCGGTGAAGCGTTCTTCAACGGCGTCGCCGGCGAGCGCTTCGCGGTGCGCAACTCGGGCGCCGTGGCAGTGGTGGAAGGCACCGGCGACCACGGTTGCGAGTACATGACCGGCGGCACGGTGGTGGTGCTGGGCGGCACCGGCCGCAACTTCGCGGCCGGCATGTCGGGCGGTGTGGCCTATATCTACGACGAGGACGGCCTGTTCGACAAGCGCTGCAACACCTCGATGGTGGCGCTGGAAGCGGTGCTGGCCTCGGCCGACCAGGAGAAGGGCCAGCCCCAGGCTTCGTGGCACAAGGTCGACGGCAAGCGCGTGCTCGATGAAACCATCCTGCGCAGCCTGATCGAGCAGCACTTCCGCTACACCGGTTCCGAGCGCGCCAAGGCGCTGCTGGCGGACTGGACCACGGCACGCCGCAAGTTCGTCAAGGTCTTCCCGACCGAGTACAAGCGCGCGCTGGGCGAGATGTACGCCAAGGAACAGGCCGCCCGTGACAGCGACCGCGAAGCCATCGCGGCCTGAGCGAGACGAGCGCAGCAAACCAACGTAGCGAAGGGCCGCGGCAAGCCGCCGCGGTCCCGACAAGATACTGACCCCACCGCAGGGCCGGCGACGCCGCCGGTCCCGCGCAGCATGACCAAGGACGCAACATGGGTAAGGCGACTGGCTTTCTCGAATTTCCGCGCCAGAATGAAGGCTACGAACCGGTAGTCAAGCGCGTGAAGCACTACAAGGAATTCGTGTTCGCGCTGTCCGACAGCGAAGCGAAGCTCCAGGGTGCGCGCTGCATGGACTGCGGCATCCCGTTCTGCAACAACGGCTGCCCGGTCAACAACATCATCCCTGACTTCAACGACCTGGTGTACCGCCAGGACTGGAAGTCGGCGATCGAGGTGCTGCACCAGACCAACAACTTCCCTGAATTTACCGGCCGCATCTGCCCGGCCCCGTGCGAGGCCGCCTGCACGCTGGGCATCAACGAGCTGCCGGTGGGCATCAAGTCGCTCGAGCACGCCATCATCGACAAGGCCTGGGAAGAAGGCTGGGTCAGGCCGCAACTGCCGCGCCACAAGACCGGCAAGACCGTCGCCGTGGTCGGCTCCGGCCCCGCCGGCATGGCTGCCGCGCAGCAGCTGGCACGCGCCGGCCATGACGTGACCGTGTTCGAGAAGAACGACCGCATCGGCGGCCTGCTGCGCTACGGCATCCCCGACTTCAAGATGGAGAAGTCGCTGATCGACCGCCGCATCGAACAGATGCAGGCCGAAGGCGTGACCTTCCGCCCCGGCGTGATGGTGACCGACGGCGAACTGCCGGCCGGCATCAAGAACTATGCGCGCGAAACCATCTCGGCCCAGGCCCTGATGGAACAGTTCGACGCCGTGGTGCTGGCGGGCGGCTCCGAAGTGCCGCGCGACCTGCCGGTGCCGGGCCGTGACCTGGCCGGCATCCACTTCGCGCTGGAATTCCTGATTCCGCAGAACAAGGAAGTGGCCGGCGACGGCGCCAACGAGATCCGCGCCGAAGGCAAGAACGTGATCGTAATCGGCGGCGGCGATACCGGCTCTGACTGCGTCGGCACGTCCAACCGCCACGGCGCCACCTCGGTGACCCAGTTCGAGCTGCTGCCGCAGCCGCCGGAAGAAGAAAACAAGCCGCTGGTGTGGCCGTACTGGCCGATCAAGCTGCGCACCTCGTCGTCGCACGACGAAGGCTGCGAGCGCGACTGGTCGGTTGCCACCAAGGAATTCATCGGCGAGAACGGCAAGGTCACCGCGCTGAAGGCCTGCCGCGTCGAATGGAAGGACGGCCGCATGCAGGAAGTCGAAGGCAGCGAGTTCATCCTGCCGGCCGACCTGGTGCTGCTGGCGATGGGCTTCACCAACCCGGTGGGCTCGATGCTGGAAGCGTTTGGCGTCGACACCGATGCGCGCAAGAACGCCAAGGCCTCGACCGAAGGCGAGCGCGCCTACCACACCAACGTGCCCAAGGTGTTCGCCGCCGGCGATGTGCGCCGCGGCCAGTCGCTGGTGGTGTGGGCGATCCGCGAAGGCCGCCAGGCCGCGCGCTCGGTCGATGCGTTCCTGATGGGGCATAGCGACCTGCCGCGCTGATCCGGCGTCAGCGCCGCAACAAAAAGCCCGCCTGGCGCAAGCCGGCGGGCTTTTTGTTGTCTGCGCGATGGCGGCGTCAGCCGGCCAGCGTCCGCTCCATCAGTACCGCGCTGGCACCGTATGCCGCCAGTTTGCCGGCATGCCGCGCGGCTAGTTGCGCCGGCACCGGGGCGTAGCCGAGCCTGCGCCACCACTGCGCCGCGGACTGCACCGCGATCAGCCGCGAGCGCCGCAGCCCGGCGGCGTGCGCGGCCGCCTGCGCCGCTGCGTACAGGCGCGGCGCCAGCCCGGCACCGCGGCCGGCCGGGGCCACGGCCATGTCGTGCACGAACCAGGTCAGGGTGTCCGGGGCGGCATGCAGGCGCCAGCCATCGTCGAGCACGCCGTCCAGCGGCGGCAGGCTGTCTTCGGGCCAGGCGTGGGTAAACAGGTAGGCGGCGAGGGTGCCGTGCTGCGCGGCATCGTGCGCGACCCAGCAGGTGGCCGGCGACAGCGCCAGCCGGCTGGCCAGCGCTGACTCGCCTTCGAGCAGTACCTCGGTATAGCAGCTGGCCTGCACCGCCAGCACGGCCGGCAGGTCGGCCAAGACCATGCGCCGCACGGTGAAATTCGTCATCGGCGGATTATAGCGGCGCGCTTTGCGTGGCCAGGCGCGAGGGCGCATTTGGCAAGGCGCAGCAAGGCCTTCAGGGTTCTCCCGGCTATGGTTTACGTGCCTGTGGCGGCCCCGACATTGTCCTTACAATTTTCAAAAACAACTAACGGAAACTGCCTCGCCTATCCATTTTCCCCAGAACCTGTTTGCCGCCTCCTCAGGAGACGGGCCGGAGGAAAACGATGTCCGAAGTGCGCAATCTGTCGCGACTTTGGCGAGGTAAAGCGAAGTTCGCGCCGCGCCTGCCCGCGGCCACCGCCGCCCGGCGCTGGCTGCCGCGCGTGCTGTGCCTGGTCGCCATGGGCTGTGCCACGCTGGCGTTCGCCGTGCCAGCCAGGCCCGCGCATGCCGGCACCCAGCCGCTTGCGCGCAGCATGTCCTTCCCTGATCGCCCGATGCGTCTGATCGTGCCGTTCCCTGCCGGCGGCGTCGCCGACGCCGTGGCGCGGATGCTGGCCGAGCGCCTGTCGGCGAGGCTCGGCGTGCCGGTCGAGGTCGACAACCGTCCCGGCAGCGCCGGGACCATTGCCGGCGATGTCGTCGCCAAGGCCAGCTCCGATGGCCATACGCTGCTGTTCCACCAGGCCAACATGCTGATCCAGCCGGGGCTGGAGCCGGTGCCCTACGACGTCGTGCGCGATTTCACGCCGGTGGCGCGCGTCGCCACCACGCCGCTGTTCCTGGTGATCGACGCCCGGCTGCCGATGCGCACCCCGGAACAATGGATGACCGCGGTGAAGTCGAGTCCCGGTTCCTACAGCTACGGCTACGGCCAGCCCGGCAGCCCTTCCCACCTGTACGCCGAGTACGCGGTGCGCGGCCTGCGCGGCGGCGTGCCGCTGGTCACGGCCAAGGGCGAGGCCGCGGTGGTGCAGGAGATGCTGGCCGGCCGCATCAGCGCCTGCTTCTGTTCGTTCGCGGCAGTCCAGAGCCAGGTCAAGAGCGGCGGGCTGCGGCTGGTCGGCGTGACCGGCGTGGCGCGTTCCCCGCTGGCGCCGCTGGTGCCGACGCTGCAGGAATCCGGGCAGGACGGCTACGCCGCGGCGGCCTGGTTCGGCGTGATGGCGCCGGCCAAGACGCCGCGCGCCATCGTGGCGCGGCTGGCCGGTGAGCTGGACGGCGTGATGGCCGAACGCGAGGTGCGCTCGCGCCTGCAGGCCGCCGGCCTGACGCCGCTGCGCGACTCGCCGGAGGCGTTTGCCACCGCGATCCGCTCGGAATCGATCCAGTGGCAGGTCATCCTCAGGGACGTGCCGATCGCGCAGGAGCCTTGAGCGGCACCGCGGCGCGGTGGGACAGTGGCCGGTTTCCAGGGGAAATCGGCCAGTTGCCGCCCGGCAGGAGAATTCTGAGGCACCACAGCCGCGCTTCATGTGGCGCGAGACACACGGGTACCAGCAGGGCTAGGTAGTACACCTTATAATGCGCCCCTGTCCCGACCGGTGCCAACGTGACCGATTCTGCTCAAAACCTTGTCGAACTGACTGCGGTGGATTTCGCCTACGCGGACCACGGCAAGCCGATCCTGTCCGGCCTGACCATGCAATTCCCGCGCGGCAAGGTGATCGCGGTGATGGGCGGATCGGGCTGCGGCAAGACCACGGTGCTGCGGCTGATCGGCGGCCAGGTGCGGCCGCAGGCGGGCGCGGTGCGCTTTGCCGGCACCGACATTCACCAGCTTGATACCGCCGGCCTGTACGCCGTGCGCCGCCAGATGGGGATGCTGTTCCAGTTCGGCGCGCTGTTTACCGACCTGTCGGTGTTCGACAACGTCGCCTTCCCGCTGCGCGAGCACACCGACCTGCCCGAGTCGATGATCCGCGACCTGGTGCTGATGAAGCTCAACGCGGTCGGCCTGCGCGGCGCGCGCGACCTGATGCCGTCGCAGATCTCCGGCGGCATGGCGCGGCGCGTGGCGCTGGCGCGAGCGATCGCGCTGGATCCGGCGCTGCTGATGTATGACGAGCCCTTCGCCGGCCTGGATCCGATCTCGCTGGGACTGACCGCGCGGCTGATCCGCAGCCTCAACGACGCGCTCGGCGCCACCACCATCATCGTCTCGCACGACGTGCACGAGACCTTCCAGATCGCCGACTACGTCTATTTCATTGCCGACGGGCGCATCGCCGCCGAAGGCACGCCCGAGGTCCTGCGCGCCTCCACCGATCCGTTCGTGCACCAGTTCGTCCACGCCGAGGCCGACGGCCCGGTGCCGTTCCACTATGCCGGACCATCGCTGGCCGAGGATTTCGCCGGAGGGGCGCGATGACCGGCTTCCTGACGGGCTTCTTCAGCACCATCGGCGCGGCCGTGCGCCGCAGCATTTCCGGGCTGGGCCATGCCACGCGCATGTTCCTGGCCGTGCTGGCAATGTCGCCGGCGCTGCTGCGCCGCTTCCGGCTGGTGACTGACCAGGTCTTTTTTGTCGGCAACCTGTCGCTGGTGATCATCGCGGTGTCGGGCCTGTTCGTCGGCTTCGTGCTCGGGCTGCAGGGCTACTACACGCTCAACCGCTACGGCTCCGAGCAGGCGCTGGGGCTGCTGGTGGCGCTGTCGCTGGTGCGGGAACTGGGCCCGGTGGTGACGGCGTTGCTGTTCGCCGGCCGCGCCGGCACCTCGCTGACTGCCGAAATTGGGCTGATGAAGGCGGGCGAGCAGCTCACGGCGATGGAAATGATGGCGGTGAACCCGCTGCAGCGGGTGGTCGCGCCGCGCTTCTGGGCGGGCGTGATCGCCATGCCGGTGCTGGCCGCGATCTTCAGCGCGGTGGGCATCCTGGGCGGTTACGTAGTCGGGGTGCAACTGATCGGCGTCGACGCAGGTGCCTTCTGGTCGCAGATGCAGGGCGGCGTGGACGTGCGCGCCGACGTGCTCAACGGCGTGATCAAGAGCTTTATCTTTGGCATCGCGGTGACGTTCATTGCGCTGTACCAGGGGTTCGAGGCCAAGCCCACGCCGGAAGGCGTCTCGCGCGCGACCACCCGCACCGTGGTGATCGCGTCGCTCGCGGTGCTGGGACTGGATTTCCTGCTGACGGCGCTGATGTTCAGCAATTGAGGCGGATGGCCGCCGCAACGATGCGGCCGCTACGATAACAAGGCGGCAGCGACAGACACTACGGGGTTGAAGAAAGAGATTCCAATGAAAAAGAACACACTCGATTTCTGGGTGGGACTGTTTGTGGCGGCAGGGTTCGTCGCCTTGCTCTTCCTGGCCCTCAAGGCAGGAAACATGAGCGCCTTCAGCTTCCAGGACACCTATAGCGTGCAGGCCCGCTTCGACAATATCGGCGGGCTCAAGCCGCGCGCGCCGGTCAAGAGCGCGGGCGTGGTGGTCGGCCGGGTCGCGGCGATCCGATTCGACGACAAGACCTACCAGGCTACCGTCGAGATGAGCCTGGAGACGCGCTACCAGTTCCCGAAGGACACCTCGGCCAAGATCCTGACCTCGGGCCTGCTGGGCGAGCAGTACATCGGCCTCGAAGCCGGCGGCGACACCGCCATGCTGGCCAACGGCGCGCGCATCACCATGACGCAGTCCGCGGTGGTGCTCGAAAACCTGATCGGGCAGTTCCTGTACAACAAGGCCGCCGATGCGGGCGGCGGCTCGTCCCCCGGCGCCAGCGCGCCGGCCCCGGCTGGAGACCTCAAGTGAACGCCCCCCGCCACATCCGCAACCTCATGGCTACGGCCGCGACCGCCGCGGCGCTTGCCGGTTGCGCCACTGGCCCCACCGCCAACCCGAAAGACCCGCTCGAGCCGTTCAACCGCGAGGTCTCGAAGATCAACGAGGACTTCGACAAGGGCATCATGCGCCCGGTGGCCGAACTCTATGCCGACTACACGCCGACGCCGGTGCAGCGCGCGGTGGAGAACTTCTTCTCCAATGTCAGCGACGTCTATTCGGCGGTGAACAACCTGCTGCAGGGCAAGCCGACGCGCGCGGCCGAAGACACCATGCGCGTGGCGATGAACACCGTGCTGGGCATCGGCGGCCTGATCGACATCGCCACCCCGGCCGGCCTGCCCAAGTACAAGGAAGACTTTGGCCAGACGCTGGGCGTGTGGGGCGTGCCGGCCGGCCCGTACCTGGTGCTGCCGCTGTTCGGCCCGAGCACCTTCCGCGACACCGCCGGCATGCTGGTCGACCGCCAGGCCGATCCGTCGGCGTACTTCTATCCGGTTTCGCTGCGCAATTCGCTGGTCGGGGTGCGCATCGTCGCCGGCCGGGCCCAGCTGCTGGGTGCCAGCAACCTGCTGGAGCAGGCGGCGCTGGACAAGTACTCGTTCCTGCGTGACTCCTACCTGCAGCGGCGCCAGTACCTGATCTACGACGGCAATCCACCGGGTGGCGACGACGAGGCCGAGGCCGACGACGCGGCGCCGGCGCCCGCCGCGGCCGACGCCGCACCGGCTCCGGCACCGGCTCCGGCGGCGGATGGCGCTTCGGCCCCGGCCGCGGAGCCGCCCAAGCCCGGCGCCGCCGGCGAGACCCAGCCGGAAGGCCAGAGCATGCCGTTGCCGCCGGTGCTGCCGGGTATGCCGGGAGTGCGCTTCCGCTGAAGCGGCGAAGGCGACACTGGCGCTGTGAATGCGCTGTGACCGCTGAAACAAATTGTTTGTAGGTGGCGTCTGGTGCGCTTTTGATGGCAACGCGCGTGACGCCGCTATGTTCCAATCTGCAAGGACCCGTGGCCTTCCGGCCGCGTATCGACGCGCAGGCGCGGGTCACGACCTCTTTGATAAAGAAGGAAATCTCACATGCTCAAGCGACTGTTGCTCCCCCTCCTGACGGCGGTTGCCTTCGCGGGGACCGCGCAGGCCCAGGTATCGGCCCAGGAAACGGCCACCCCGGACGGGCTGGTCAAGGCCGTGGTCAATGACGTGATGTCGACCGTGAAGGCCGACAAGGACATGCAGGCCGGCAATATCGGCAAGATCACCGCGCTGGTCGAACAGAAGATCATTCCCAACGCCAACTTCCAGAAGACCACGCAGATCGCCATGGGCCGCAACTGGTCCAAGGCCACGCCGGAGCAGCAGAAGCAGATCACCGAGGAATTCAAGACCCTGCTGATCCGCACCTACGCCGGAGCCATCGCGCAGATCCGCGACCAGACCGTGCAATACCGTCCGTACCGGGGCACCGCCGACGATACCGATGCCACCATCCGCACCCAGGTCATCAACAAGGGCGAGCCGATCCAGATGGATTACCGCCTGGAAAAGACCGCGCAAGGCTGGAAGGTCTATGACATCAACGTGCTGGGCGCATGGCTGACCGAAGCCTACAAGGGCAGCTTCAACACCATCGTCGGCCAGCAGGGCGTCGAGGGCGTGATCAAGACGCTGCAGGACCGCAACCGCCAGCTCGCCAACGCCAAGAGCTGACGGGGCATGCCCGCGGTGCGCCGCTGCAATGCAGCACGGCGCGCCGAAGTTGCACTACAATGGCCGTTCGCGACACAGGCTCCCGCTCCGCGCGGGAGCCTTCGTTTTCAGATCCCTTTCTTCTTTCCGCATCCAGGCCACTGACGCCATGCTTTCGCCGGGTAACTCGCTGACCAACCAGAATGCCGCCGCGGTGCTGCGCGACGGGCTGGCACGCGTGGCGCAGGGCGACGTCGAAGTGGACTGCGCCGGCCTGGCGCGGGTGGACTCCTCGGCCGTCGCCGTGCTGCTGGCATGGCATCGGGCCGCGGTGGCGCGCGGCCAGGCGCTGGTGCTGCGCGGCGTGCCGGCGCAGCTGGCGCAACTGGCCAGCCTGTACGGCGTCGACGGCCTGCTCGGCCTGGCGAGCGCGGCAGCGCCCGCCGCCATCCCACCGGCACTCCATCACCGACATTGATCCGGCATCGCCGGTCGCCATCCAGGCGGCCGCACGCGATGCCGCGGCGACCGCTGGCGCGGCCGCCGAGCCCCCGGGGCGGATCCGGCGGGGATCAAGCGGGACCGACCCCGCATCCCCTATAATTCCGGGTTGTTCGCCCATCCCCCCGCCTGTTGCCGGCCCGATCCATGCCGGAGCAGGACATCCGGGCACGCTTTGCTCCCCATTTCCTGGCGGCCGGCCCCTGAAAGAGCCGGACTCGCCACAAACAATCGGCCATGAAAGCCATTGAAATCCACGACGTTCGCAAGCGCTACCGCAACCTGCAGGCGCTCAAGGGCGTCAGCTTCACCGTCGAACGCGGCGAATTCTTCGGCCTGCTCGGGCCCAACGGCGCCGGCAAGACCACGCTGATCTCGATCCTCGCCGGCCTGAACCGGGCCGATTCCGGCCGCGTCAGTGTGCTGGGGCACGATGTCGTCGCCGATTACCGGATGGCGCGGCGTATGCTGGGCGTGGTGCCGCAGGAGCTGGTGTTCGATCCGTTCTTCACGGTGCGCGAGACGCTGCGGCTGCAGTCAGGCTATTTCGGCCTGACCCGCAACGACGACTGGATCGACGAAATCATGGCCAACCTGGACCTGACCGGGAAAGCCGATGCCAATATGCGCCAGCTGTCCGGCGGCATGAAGCGGCGCGTGCTGGTGGCGCAGGCGCTGGTGCACCGCCCGCCGGTGATCGTGCTCGACGAGCCCACTGCCGGCGTCGATGTTGAGTTGCGGCAAACGCTGTGGAAGTTCATCTCGCGCCTGAACCGCGAAGGGCACACCATCATCCTGACCACGCATTACCTCGAAGAGGCCGAGGCCCTGTGCGACCGCATCGCCATGCTCAAGTTCGGCGAAGTGGTGGCGCTGGACCGCACCAGCAACCTGCTGACGCAATTTGCCGGCCTGCAGCTGGTGCTGACCTTTGCGCGCGGCGGCCTGCCGCCGTCGCTGGAGCCGCTGCGCATGCCGGCCAACCCCGGCGAGCGCGCGGTGCGGCTGCGGCTGTCGGGCTACCAGGCGGTGGAGCCGATCCTGGCCGCCTGCCGCGAAGCGGGGTGTGAGATCGAAGACATGGAAATCAACAAGGCCGACCTCGAGGACGTATTCGTGCAGATCATGCGCCGCGAAGGGCATATGCCCGGCGCGCTGCCCGACCCGGCGATGGAGGCCGCGGCATGAAGCAGCCTGGCGACATCGAAATCCTGGACGACACCCGCCTCGGCCCGATGGCCGTCGGCGGCCTGGTGGGCTTCCGCACGCTGCTGTACAAGGAAGTGCTGCGCTTCTGGAAGGTGAGCTTCCAGACCGTGGCCGCGCCGGTCCTGACCGCGGTGCTGTACCTGCTGATCTTCGGCCATGTGCTGGAAGACCGGGTCAAGGTCTACGACCAGATCAGCTACACCGCCTTCCTGGTGCCGGGGCTGGTGATGATGAGCGTGCTGCAGAACGCGTTCGCCAACAGTTCTTCATCACTGATCCAGTCGAAGATCACCGGCAACCTGGTGTTCGTGCTGCTGCCGCCGCTGTCGCACTGGGAGATGTTCGGTGCCTACGTGGTGGCCTCGGTGATCCGCGGGCTGACCGTCGGGCTGGGCGTGCTGCTGGTGACGGCGTGGTTCGCCAACCTCCATTTCGCCAACGTCGGCTGGATCCTGGTGTTCGCGCTGCTGGGCGCGGGCATCCTGGGCACGCTCGGCCTGATCGCCGGCATCTGGGCCGAGAAGTTCGACCAGCTGGCCGCGTTCCAGAACTTCCTGATCATGCCGGCGACCTTCCTGTCGGGCGTGTTCTATTCGATCCATTCGCTGCCGGCCTTCTGGCAGGCGGTGTCCCATGCCAATCCGTTCTTCTACATGATCGACGGCTTCCGCTATGGCTTCTTCGGCGTCTCGGACGTATCGCCGCTGTTCAGCCTGGCGGTGGTCGGATCGGCGTTCGTGGTGCTGGCGGCGCTGGCGCTGCGCCTGTTGAAGTCCGGATACAAGCTGCGCCACTGAGCGGCGGCCGGCCCTGTTGAATCAAGCTGAATCACGCTGAAGAGAACCCCATGCTGCCTACACCGGAACAAGTCAGGGACTACATTGCCCAAGGACTGCCCTGCGAACATCTGCAAGTCGAGGGCGATGGCCAGCATTTCTTTGCCACCATCGTCAGCAACGAATTCGAAGGCAAGCGGCTGATCCAGCGCCACCAGCGTGTCTACGCGGCGCTGGGCGATCGCATGCGCGCCGAGATCCATGCGCTGTCGATGAAGACCCTGACGCCCGCGGAGTGGCAGGCGGACGCAGGCAAGTAGAGCATCAAGAACGCACCATGCGCCGCGCGCCTGCGCGGCTCCAGAACAATGATGCCGGGCGCGTGCCCGGAACAAACCATAGAACATGGACAAATTCCAGATTCACGGCAACGGCCCGCTCAAGGGTGAAATCCGCGTCTCGGGCGCCAAGAACGCCGCCCTGCCGATCCTGTGCGCGGGCCTGCTGACGGCCGACACCGTCGCGCTGGACAACGTGCCCAACCTGCAGGACGTGCGCACCACGCTCAAGCTGCTGCGCCTGATGGGGATGCAGGCCGAGTTCGACGGCGCGCGCGTGACCCTGAACGGCGCCGACGTCAATGTGCTCGAGGCTCCGTACGAGCTGGTCAAGACCATGCGCGCCTCGATCCTGGTGCTGGGCCCGCTGGTGGCGCGCTTTGGCGAGGCCCGCGTGTCGCTGCCGGGCGGCTGCGGCATCGGCGCACGGCCGGTCGACCAGCACATCAAGGGCCTGCAGGCGATGGGCGCCGAGATCACCATCGAGCACGGCTTTATCCATGCGCGCGCCAAGCGCCTGAAGGGCGCGCGCGTGGTCACCGACATGATCACCGTGACCGGCACCGAGAACCTGCTGATGGCGGCGACGCTGGCCGAAGGCGAGACCGTGCTGGAAAACGCCGCGCGCGAGCCCGAGGTGACCGACCTGGCCCAGCTTCTGGTGAAGATGGGCGCGAAGATCGACGGCATCGGCACCGACCGCCTGGTGGTGCACGGCGTCGAGCGCCTGCACGGCGCCAGCCACAGCGTCATCGCCGACCGCATCGAGGCCGGCACCTTCCTGTGCGCGGCGGCCGCGACGCTGGGCGACCTGGTGCTGCGCGGCGTGCAGCCCGAGATCCTCGACACCGTGCTCGACAAGCTGCGCGAAGCCGGTGCCAGCCTCGAGACCGGCGCCGACTGGATCCGCCTGGCGATGCCGCACCGCGCCCGCGCGGTAAGCTTCCGCACCTCGGAATACCCCGCCTTCCCGACCGACATGCAGGCCCAGTTCATGGCGCTGAACGCCGTCGCCGAGGGCACCGCGCGCGTGACCGAGACCATCTTCGAAAACCGCTTCATGCACGTGCAGGAGCTGAACCGCCTGGGCGCCGACATCACCGTCGAAGGCAACACCGCGGTGGTCAACGGCGTGCCGCGCCTGTCCGGCGCCAACGTGATGGCGACCGACCTGCGCGCCTCGGCCAGCCTGGTGATCGCCGGTCTGGTGGCCGACGGCGAGACCGTGATCGACCGCATCTACCACCTGGACCGCGGCTACGACCGCATGGAAGACAAGCTGTCGGCAGTGGGCGCGAAGATCCGCCGCATTGCCTGAGCACCAAGGACTGAAGCCCGATGAGCCCCGCTTTCAACGCATCGCCCAACCAGCTGACGCTGGCGCTGTCCAAGGGCCGCATCTTCACCGAGACGCTGCCGCTGCTGGAAGCTGCCGGCATCCGCGTCACCGAGGATCCCGAGACCTCGCGCAAGCTGATCCTGCCGACCTCGGATCCGGCGGTGCGCGTGGTGATCGTGCGCGCCTCGGACGTGCCGACCTACGTGCAGTACGGCGCGGCCGACTTCGGCGTGGCCGGCAAGGACGTGCTGATGGAAAGCGGCATGGCCGGCCTGTACGCGCCGATCGACCTGAACATCGCGCGCTGCCGCATGTCGGTGGCAGTGCCGGCCGGGTTTGACTACGCCAAGGCCGTGCGCCAGGGCGCGCGCCTTGCCGTGGCCACCAAGTACGTGCAGACCGCGCGCGAGCATTTTGCGAAAAAGGGCGTTCACGTCGACCTGATCAAGCTGTACGGTTCGATGGAGCTGGGCCCGCTGGTGGGCCTGTCCGATGCCATCGTCGACCTGGTCAGCACCGGCAGCACGCTGCGCGCCAACAATCTGGTGGAAGTGGAAGAGATCGTGCAGATTTCGTCGCGGCTGGTGGTGAACCAGGCCGCGCTCAAACTCAAGCGCGAGCGGCTGGCACCGATCCTCGACGCCTTCGAACGCGCTTCAGCGGCGCTGGCCTGAGGCCGGGTCGCCGCCTGACAGGAACAGAAGTCATGAACCCAACCGAAATGGAAAGCCTGCCGATCCGCCGGCTCGATTCCAGCGAGCCGGGCTTTGCCGAGGCACTGCGTCAGGTGCTGGCCTTCGAGGCCGGCGAGGATGAGGCCATCGATCGCGCCGCCGCGCAGATCCTGGCCGACGTGAAGTCGCGCGGCGATGCCGCGGTGCTGGAATACACCCGCCGCTTCGACCGCGTCGAAGCGTCGTCGATGGGCGCGCTGGAGGTATCGCAGCAGCAGCTGGAAGCCGCGCTCGAAGACCTCGAGCCCAAGCGCCGCGCCGCGCTGGAGGCGGCGGCCGCGCGCGTGCGCGCCTATCACGAGAAGCAGAAGATCGAATGCGGCAGCCACAGCTGGGAATACACCGAGGCCGACGGCACCATGCTGGGCCAGAAGGTGACGCCGCTGGACCGCGTCGGCATCTACGTGCCGGGCGGCAAGGCCGCTTACCCGTCGTCGGTGCTGATGAATGCGATCCCGGCGCGCGTGGCGGGCGTCAAGGAAATCATCATGGTCGTGCCCACGCCCGGCGGCGTGCGCAATGAACTGGTGCTGGCCGCGGCGCAGATTGCCGGCGTGGATCGCGTGTTCACCATCGGTGGCGCCCAGGCGGTCGGTGCGCTCGCCTACGGCACCGCGATGCTGCCGCAGGTCGACAAGATCGTCGGCCCGGGCAACGCCTACGTTGCCGCGGCCAAGCGCCGCGTGTTCGGCACCGTCGGCATCGACATGATCGCCGGCCCTTCCGAGATCCTGGTGATCTGCGACGGCACCACCGACCCCGACTGGGTGGCGATGGACCTGTTCTCGCAGGCCGAGCACGATGAACTGGCGCAGTCGATCCTGCTGTGCCCGGACGCGGACTATATCGCCCGCGTGGAGGCCAGCATCCAGCGCCAGCTTGGCACCATGCCGCGCCGCGACGTGATTGCCGCCTCCATCTCCGGCCGTGGCGCGCTGGTCAAGGTGCGCGACATGGAAGAGGCCTGCGAGATCGCCAACGCGATCGCGCCGGAACACCTGGAGATCTCGGCCGAGAACCCGCGCCAATGGAGCGAGAAGATCCGCCACGCCGGCGCCATCTTCCTGGGCCGCTATACCAGCGAGTCGCTGGGCGACTACTGCGCCGGCCCCAACCACGTGCTGCCGACCTCGCGCACCGCGCGCTTCTCGTCGCCGCTCGGCGTCTATGACTTCCAGAAGCGCTCGAGCCTGATCGAGGTAAGCGAGGGCGGCGCGCAGATGCTGGGCCAGATCGCCGCCGAACTGGCCTACGGCGAAGGGCTGCAGGCCCACGCCCGCAGCGCGGAATACCGTTTCAAGCGTAGCTGAACCCCTGACCCAACCCACCTGGAGCTTCCATGTCAGCCGTAGAGCCCTCCCTGATCGAACGCATCATCCGTGACGACGTGCGCGCCATGGGCGCCTACCACGTGCCGGATTCGCACGGTCTGGTCAAGCTCGACGCGATGGAAAACCCGTACCGCCTGCCGCCCGCGCTGCGCCAGCAACTGGCCGAGCGCCTGGGCGAGGTGGCGCTGAACCGCTACCCGGTGCCGAGCAGCGAAGCGCTGCGCGCCGCGCTCAAGCGCGTGATGCAGGTGCCGGCCGGCATGGACGTGCTGCTGGGCAACGGCTCGGACGAGCTCATCAGCATGCTGGCGCTGGCCGCGGCCAGGCCGGGCGCGAAGGTAATGGCGCCGGTGCCCGGCTTCGTCATGTACGCGATGTCGGCGCAGTTTGCCGGCCTGCAGTTCGTCGGCGTGCCGCTGCGCGACGACTTCACGCTCGACCGCGCCGCCATGCTGACGGCAATGGCCGCGCAGCAGCCCGCCATCATCTACCTGGCCTACCCGAACAACCCCACCGGCAACCTGTTCGATGCCGCCGACATGGAGGCCATCATCCGCGCCGCGCAGGGCGAGGTCTGCAACAGCCTGGTGGTGGTCGACGAGGCCTACCAGCCGTTCGCCCAGCACAGCTGGATGCCGCGCCTGACCGACTTCGGCAACCTGCTGGTGATGCGCACCGTATCGAAGCTGGGCCTGGCCGGCATCCGCCTGGGCTACCTCGCCGGCGCGCCGGAATGGCTGGCGCAGCTGGACAAGGTGCGCCCGCCCTACAACGTCAACGTGCTGACCGAGGCCGCCGCGCTGTTCGCGCTCGAGCATGTGGCGGTGCTGGACGAACAGGCCGCGCAACTGCGTGCCGAGCGCACGCGCGTGGCCGACGGCATGGCGGCGCAGCCCCGGGTCACCGTGTTCCCCAGCGCCGCCAATTTCCTGCTGGTGCGCGTGCCGGATGCCGCACAGACCTTCGAGCGCCTGCTCGCGCGGAAGGTATTGATCAAGAACGTGAGTAAAATGCACCCGTTGCTGGCCAATTGTCTGCGCGTCACGGTCAGCACGCCCGAAGAAAACGCGCAGTTCCTTGAGGCATTCGCAGCGTCGCTGCAGGATTAACACCATGCGTGTTGCAGAGGTCACCCGCAATACTTCGGAAACGCAGATTCGCGTTTCCCTGAATCTCGACGGCAGCGGCCGCCAGAAACTGGCGTCGGGCGTGCCGTTCCTCGACCACATGCTGGACCAGATCGCCCGGCATGGCATGTTCGACCTGGAGGTCGAAGCCACCGGCGACACGCATATCGACGACCACCATACGGTCGAAGACGTGGGCATCACGCTCGGGCAGGCGGTGGCCAGGGCCATCGGCGACAAGAAGGGCATCACCCGTTACGGGCACAGCTACGTGCCGCTGGATGAATGCCTGTCGCGCGTGGTGATCGATTTCTCCGGCCGCCCGGGCCTGGAGTTCCATGTTCCCTTCACGCGTGCGCGCGTGGGCAGCTTCGACGTGGACCTGACCATCGAGTTCTTCCGCGGCTTCGTCAACCATGCGGGCGTCACCCTGCATATCGACAACCTGCGCGGCATCAACGCCCATCACCAGTGCGAAACCGTGTTCAAGGCCTTTGGCCGGGCACTGCGCATGGCGGTGGAACTCGATCCGCGCGCGGCCAACACGATCCCGTCGACCAAGGGTACGCTCTGAGCATCCTGAATCCGTAGGCGTGCCGGCTGGTTGCGGCGCCCGCCCACCTCTCTAGCCAATACGGCCAGCGCTGCTGGCAACCGCAACCGATGGATACGCTCAAGTCGTTTATCTCGCTGCTGGCGCTGATCAACCCGATCGGGGCGATCCCGTTCTTCATCAGCCTGACCAGCCTGCAGACCGAAGCGGAAAAGCTGCGTACCATCAAGATCGCATCGATCTCGGTGGCGATCGTGGTGGCGGTGTCCGCGCTGCTGGGCCAGCAGATCATCGAGTTCTTCAATATCTCGGTGGCATCGCTGCAGGTGGGCGGCGGGCTCATCATGATCATGATGGCCATGAACATGCTGAATGCGCAAACCAGCCGCACCAAGGCCACCCCGGAAGAAGAGGACGAGGCCGAGGTAAAGTCCAGCATTGCGGTGGTGCCGCTGGCGCTGCCGCTGCTGACCGGGCCGGGTTCGATCAGCACGGTGATCGTCTATGCCGGCAAGACCCAGCACTGGTACCAGCTGCTCATCCTGGTCGGCATCGGTGCGCTGCTGGGCTCGGTGGTGTACCTGGTATTCCGCGCGGCGGACCCGATCGCCCGGGTGATCGGGCGCACCGGCATCAATATCGGCACGCGCCTGATGGGCTTGATCCTGTCGGCGCTGGCCGTTGAATTCATCGTGGACGGGCTGAAGACATTGTTGCCTGTTTTGAAATCATGACTACCATAGCAATTGTGGATTACGGCATGGGCAACCTGCGCTCGGTGGCGCAGGCGCTGCGCGCCGCGGCACCGGAAGCCGATGTCCGGGTGGTGGATGCGCCCGAAGGCATCCGCTCGGCGGACCGCGTGGTGCTGCCGGGCCAGGGCGCGATGCCCGACTGCATGTCGGCGCTGGGCGCGTCCGGGCTGCAGCAAGCGGTGGTCGAGGCCGCCGCGAGCAAGCCGATGCTGGGCGTGTGCGTGGGCGAGCAGATGCTGTTCGAATTCAGCACTGAAAGCCGCGCCGGCACGGATCGCACCCCGGCGCTGGGGCTGATGCCAGGGCAGGTCGTACGGTTTGCGCTGGATGGCATGACGCAACCCGACGGCTCGCGCTTCAAGGTGCCGCAGATGGGCTGGAACCGGGTGCGCCAGGCCAGGCCGCACCCGCTGTGGGACGGTATCCCGGACGACAGCTGGTTCTATTTCGTCCACAGCTACTATGTGCAGGCGCAGGATCCGGCCCATATTGCCGGCGAAACGGAATACGGAGTCGTGTTTACCAGCGCGGTAGCGCGCGATAATATTTTCGCGACGCAGTTCCACCCCGAGAAAAGCGCGGCCATGGGCCTGCAGCTGTACCGGAACTTCGTCCACTGGAATCCCTGAAGCGCAGCTTGCCGATTCGCGATTCGCTTGTTTTCGCTTGTTGACCCGATGCTCGACCGCTGACCGACCCGGCACCTGACCCGTATCCGATCGACTATCGACCCGACCTGACCGGCATGCGCCGGTCTCGCTCAATCTCACTCACTCAACCACGCTCGTCACGCATATGTTGCTCATTCCGGCCATCGACCTGAAGGACGGTCAGTGTGTACGCCTCAAACAAGGCGACATGGACCAGGCCACCGTCTTTTCCGAAGATCCCGCCGCCATGGCACGCCACTGGGTGGAGCAGGGCGCCCGCCGCCTGCACCTGGTGGACCTGAACGGCGCGTTCGTGGGCAAGCCCCGCAACGAGGCCGCCATCAAGGCCATCATCGCCGAGGTCGGCGACGAGATCCCGGTGCAGCTGGGCGGCGGCATCCGCGACCTCAACACCATCGAGCGCTGGCTGGACGACGGGCTCTCGTACGTCATCATCGGCACCGCGGCGGTGAAGAACCCCGGCTTCCTGAAAGACGCCTGCTCGGCCTTCGGCGGCCATATCATCGTCGGGCTCGATGCCAAGGACGGCAAGGTCGCCACCGACGGCTGGAGCAAGCTGACCGGCCACGAGGTGGCGGACCTGGCGCGCAAGTACGAAGACTACGGCGTCGAGGCCATCATCTATACCGACATCGGCCGCGACGGCATGCTGCAGGGGATCAATATCGATGCCACCGTCAAGCTGGCGCAGTCGATGTCGATCCCGGTGATCGCCAGCGGCGGGCTGTCCAACCTGGCCGATATCGACAACCTGTGCGCGGTGGAGGGCGAGGGCGTGGAAGGGGTCATCTGCGGCCGCGCGATCTACTCCGGCGACCTCAACTTTGCCGACGCGCAGGCGCGCGCCGACAAGTTGCGCAACGGGCAATAAGGCAACGGCGCCGCGGGGCGCGGCCGCCCGGCCGCTGCCGGCACGGCAGCGGTGGCGGACAAGGAATCTCATGCTAGCCAAACGTATCATCCCCTGCCTGGACGTGACCAACGGGCGGGTGGTCAAGG
This sequence comes from Cupriavidus sp. SS-3, assembly GCF_035818815.1. Lineage (NCBI taxonomy): Bacteria > Pseudomonadati > Pseudomonadota > Betaproteobacteria > Burkholderiales > Burkholderiaceae > Cupriavidus > Cupriavidus sp. SS-3. The sequence continues at coordinate 119,540 of NZ_JAYLVT010000012.1, read as the reverse complement.
GCGTCAACTTTGTCGAGCTGCGCGACGCGGGCGATCCCGTCGAAATCGCCCGCCGCTATGACGAGCAGGGCGCCGACGAAATCACATTCCTGGACATCACCGCGACCAGCGACGGGCGCGACCTGATGCTGCATATCATCGAGGACGTCGCCTCGCAGGTATTCATCCCGCTGACGGTGGGCGGCGGCGTGCGCACCGTCGAAGACGTGCGCCGGCTGCTCAATGCCGGCGCCGACAAGATCAGCGTCAATTCGTCGGCGATCGCCAACCCGCAACTGGTGTCGGACGCCACCGCGCGCTATGGCTCGCAGTGCATCGTGGTGGCGATCGACGCCAAGCGCAGCTCCGCCCCGGGCGAAGCGCCGCGTTGGGAAGTCTTTACCCACGGCGGGCGCAAGGCAACCGGGCTGGACGCGGTGCAATGGGCGCGTGAGATGGCGACCCGCGGCGCCGGCGAAATCCTGCTCACCAGCATGGACCGAGACGGCACCAAGAGCGGCTTCGACCTGGAGCTGACCCGCGCGGTCAGCGATGCGGTGCCCGTGCCGGTGATCGCCTCGGGCGGCGTCGGCGGCCTGCAGGACCTGGCCGACGGCATAACCAAGGGCCGCGCCGACGCGGTGCTGGCCGCCAGCATCTTCCACTACGGCCAGCATACCGTGGGCGAAGCCAAGGCATTCATGGCCCGCGAGGGCATACCCGTGCGGATCTGATCATGCCGAAGAAGTGGCTCAACAAGGTGAAATGGGACGACAACGGCCTGGTGCCGGTGATCGTGCAGGAAGTCGGCTCGAACGACGTGCTGATGTTCGCGTTCATGAACCGCGAGGCGCTGCTGCGCACCGTGGAGCTCGGCGAGGCCGTGTTCTGGTCGCGCTCGCGCAAGCGCCTGTGGCACAAGGGCGAAGAGTCGGGCCACGTGCAGAAGGTGCACGAGATCCGTCTGGACTGCGATGAAGACGTGGTGCTGCTGAAGGTGACGCAAATCGACAGCATCGCCTGCCATACCGGGCGCCATTCCTGCTTCTTCCAGAAATTCGAGGGCGATGCGGACGCCGGCGACTGGCAGACGGTCGAGCCGGTGCTGAAGGACCCTGCCCAGATCTACACCAAGCCATGAGCGACAACGCACTCAGCAGCAACGATGTCCTGGCGCGCCTGGCCGAGGTGCTGGAATCGCGCAAGCCCGCCAACGGCGGCGACCCCGACAAGTCCTACGTGGCGCGCCTTTTTAGCAAGGGCGACGACGCCATCCTGAAGAAGATCGGCGAGGAAGCCACCGAGACCGTGATGGCCGCCAAGGATGCGCGCGCCGCCGGTGAAAGCGGCGCCGCGGCCGGCAAGGTAGTCTATGAAGTGGCCGACCTGTGGTTCCACAGCATGGTGCTGCTGGCAAACTTCGGCCTGACGCCGGCGGATGTGGTCAACGAGCTGGCGCGGCGCGAAGGGCTGTCCGGCCTGGAAGAGAAGGCCCGGCGCAAGGACTAGCCGGCGCGGGTGCCGGCCGGTCTCCCGCCTGCCGCAGGCAGGCTTCCAACCGAGGGCGAATATGGCGAACGACTACACCGGGCAGGTCACTACTCCCAGCGGCGAACAGCTTGGCAGCCTGCGCAAGCTGCTGCACATCCTTTACGCGCTGTATGCCATCTTCTGGCTCACCGGCGGCATCACCGCGCTGATCGCCATCGTGATCGGCTATGTCAAGCGCGATGACGCGCGCGGCTCGCTGTATGCCTCGCACTTCGCCTGGCAGATCCGCTCGTTCTGGTGGTCGGTGGCCTGGGGCGTGCTGGGCGGGGTGCTGTTCGCGACAGTTGTGCTGATGCCGCTGGCCTTTGCCGTCTGGGGCGTGCTGTCGCTGTGGATGCTGTATCGTATCGTCAAGGGCTGGCTGTATCTGAACGACAGCAAGCCGATGTACCCGGATCAGCAATTCTGAGGGTCGGGCAGACCGATGCACGAGGTGGTCACCGGCGTCGTGGCCGTCGCAATGAAATTTTCATGAACGCTCAGGATAATTGCATCTTCTGCAAGATCGTGGCCGGCCAGCTGCCGTCGAACAAAGTCTATGAAGACGACGACATGCTGGCTTTCCACGATATCCATCCCAAGGCCCCGGTACACTTGCTGGTCATTCCCAAGGCACATGTCGACTCGCTGGCCGATTGCGGCGCCGGCGAAGGAGAGGTGCTTGCTAGAATGATGCTGAAGGTGCCAGAACTGGCGCGCGCGGCCGGCTGTTCCAACGGCTTCCGGACGGTGATCAACACCGGCCCGGACGGCGGACAGGAGGTCTACCACCTGCACCTGCATGTGCTCGGTGGACCGCGCCACGCCTGGAAGGGACCGCTGCCCTGACCGGGCAGCCTTGGCAGGGGAGTGTCCGCGGCGGCAACGCCCGGGCAGAAGCTGTGCCGGCAACCGTCGCCCGGCGCGGCCATCACGGGACGGAACAACGGGTCCGGGCATCTATGATTGCGCCCGCGGCTGCATCAGGAGCAAGAGATGGGTTCGTTTAGCATTTGGCACTGGCTGATCGTGCTGGTGATCGTCATGCTGGTATTCGGCACCAAGAAGCTGCGCAATATCGGCCAGGACCTGGGCGGCGCGGTCAAGGGCTTCAAGGACGGCATGAAGGACGGCGAGGACAAGGGCGCCCAGCCGGGCGCGTCCAAGGAACTGCGCGATTCCACCACCATCGACGTCGACGCCAAGGAAAAGTCCCGCCAGCAATAAGCCGGCGGTGTGCCCTCCCTTCCACGCAAACCTCGCTGCGCGTGTCGTTGCACGCCTGCGCTATTCCGCATGTTGTCCGCATGATGTGTCCGCATGATTGATCTCGGCATTTCCAAGCTGGCGCTGATCGGCGCCGTGGCACTGATCGTGATCGGTCCCGAACGGCTGCCCAAGGTCGCGCGCACGGTAGGCGCGCTGGTGGGCCGTGCGCAGCGCTACATCAACGACGTCAAGGCCGAAGTCAGCCGCGAGGTGGAACTGGAAGAACTGCGCAAGATGCGCACGGAATTCGAGGACGCCGCGCGCGATGTCGAGCGCACCATCCATAAGGAAGTCAGCGAGCAGACCCAGGCGCTCAACGAAGCGCTGGGCGGCGCCGAAACCGGCGCAGCCAGCGGCGCCGGCGGCAGCAGCGACGCCGGTGGCGGCTTCGTGCCCAGCTGGGACGCGGCGCACAAGGCGCACAACGGGCGCAAGAGCTGGCGTGTCAAGCAGGGCGCGCGGCCGTTGTGGTTCAAGCGCCAGCACAATGTCCGCGTCTGGGTGCAGTCCGGCGCGGCGCGCGTCAAGCGGCACCGGCCGGTGAGCCGGCCCTCCCGGTCCTTCTTCGAATAAGCATGGCGCGCGGCGAACTCCTGCCGGCCGCCGTGGCCGCTGTCGTTGTGTCCGCCTCCCCACGCCGCCACGTTGCGGTTTCATCGATCCACTTGCCAGCCCTCGCGGCTGAGCGGTTCACGCCATGAGCGACACCCGGTCCTCCGATCCCCAAGACCCGCAAGACGAGTCGCAGCAGGAAACCTTCATCTCCCACCTGATCGAGTTGCGCCAGCGACTGGTCAAGGCGGTGGCCGGCATCATCCTGGTGTTCGTCTCGCTGGTCTACTGGGCGCCGGTCATCTTCAACCTGTTCTCCGCGCCGCTGATGGAATCGCTGCCCAAGGGCGGCAAGATGATCGTCACGGACGTGACCGGCTCGTTCTTCGTGCCGATGAAGGTGACCTTGCTGGTGGCATTCCTGATCGCGCTGCCATGGGTGCTGTACCAGGTCTGGCAGTTTGTCGCGCCCGGCCTGTACCAGCATGAGAAGCGCCTGATCCTGCCGCTGGTTTCGAGCAGTTATTTCCTGTTCCTGTGCGGCGTGGCGTTTGCGTATTTTCTGGTGTTCCCCACGGTGTTCCATTTCATGGCGCACTACAACGCGCCGCTGGGGGCGGAGATGTCCACCGACATCGACAAATACCTCAGCTTCGCCATGACCACGTTCCTGGCCTTCGGCATTACCTTCGAAGTGCCGGTGGTGGTGATCGTGCTGGTGCGGTTCGGCGTGGTCGAACTGGAAAAGCTCAAGCAGATCCGCCCCTATGTGATCGTCGGGGCCTTCATCATCGCCGCCATCGTCACGCCGCCGGACGTGCTGTCGCAACTGCTGCTGGCGGTTCCTCTCGTGGCCCTCTATGAACTTGGCCTGATCCTGGCCCGTTTCATCGGCCGCCCGGCAGCCGAGGAGGCCACTTCCGCAGAAACGCAGCCGGACGAATCGCGCTGAGGCAGGCTTTTTCGCCGGCTGTGTTGTTCGTTTGCACCAAAATGGGGATTTTTGCCCGCATTCCTGTTGCTCTCCGACAACAAAAACCGCCGGTAAGCATGGTTTACGCCGAAAAAGCCTTCTGACGGCCGGGGGGGCTGGCACATAATACGCAGCAGACGTGAATGTAAATGCGTCGCCCAAGCACTTGGGCAACCAAGATTTCCCAATCAGTTGACAAGGAAAGTGTCGATATGAAGATGAAACTGTTTGCTGCTGCCGTCGCCGCTCTGGCCGCTGGTGGCGCGTATGCCCAGTCGAGCGTGACCCTGTACGGCGTGGCTGACGTCGGCCTCGAATACGTCAGCAAGGCCAACGCTGCCGGCGACGATCTGTTCCGCATGTCGTCGGGTAACCAGTCCGGTTCGCGCTGGGGCCTGCGTGGCGTGGAAGACCTGGGTGGCGGTCTGAAGGGCGTGTTCGTCCTGGAAAGCGGCTTCGACCTGGATGACGGTCGTTCGGCCCAAGGCGGTCGTCTGTTCGGTCGTCAAGCCTACGTCGGTCTGCAAAGCAACTTCGGTTCGCTGCTGCTGGGCCGTCAACAGACCGCCTTCTACGACTTCGGTCTGATCTATGACCCGATGGCCATCTCGTCGCGCTACGGTATCCTGGCTCAGGACGCCGCTTTCGCTTCGCGCGCTGACAACACCGTCAAGTACATCGGCAAGTTCGGTGGCCTGACCGCTTCGGCCTTCTACAGCTTCAACAACAACGGCCAGGAAACCGCCGGCGCCTTCCGCCGCGGCCAAGAGTACGGCGCCATGCTGAACTACGCAGCTGGCCCGTTCTCGGTTGGTGCTGCGTATGACGAAGTGCACGGCACGACCACCGGTCCCGCCACTGCTCCGGTCGACGCAAGCGGTCAACGTATCCGCCGCGCCACCGTTGGTGCCAACTACGCCTTCGGCCCGGCCAAGGTGTACGCTGGCTACCGTTGGGCCAAGGCTGCTGACGGCGCCGCCCTGCCGGGCCAAGTCGCGACTGCCGCTAACCCGCTGGGCATCAACGGTACCTCCAACCTGTACTGGCTGGGTCTGGGCTACCAGCTGACCCCGGCGTTCTCGCTGTCGGGCGCTGCTTACTACCAAGACTTCCGCAAGACCGACGCCGATCCGTGGCAATTCGTCGTGACCGCCGACTACGCGCTGTCGAAGCGTACCGACGTGTACACCTCGCTGTCGTACGCTCTGAACGACAACGGTTCGCTGCTGGGCGTGAACGGCTTCAACACCGTCCAAGCTGGCAAGGACCAGTTCGGTGCTGTGGTCGGCCTGCGCCACAAGTTCTAATCTGACGCGGGCCTCCGCCCGCTGACGGTTGACTTGAAAAACGCCGGCATCCGCAAGGATGCCGGCGTTTTCTTTTGCGCAATCCAAGGCGAGGCAATCGATAGAATGGCTGGCGCCTTGTACTGCGTCCGCTTGCCGTCAGACCGTGCGAATTCCCATTGGGACGGGCCGGTCTGCATTTGCCCATTCAAACCACGCGGATAGTGGCGGCCAGGCAAGGCACGGTGGCAGACCCAGTCAGACGGGCTGTCATCGCCAGGACAACTGGCGTTGTAAGGCAGGACGCTGCGGCTCTGCCAAAATCGGACACAGGCCGACCCGTCTCCCCGCTACCGCCCCATCCCGGAATCGATGCGGGCATGAAAAAACCCGCCATCGCTGGCGGGTTTGCTGACTCCGGCAAAGGCACGGCCCGGCTTATTCTTCCTCTTCGAACGGCAGCGAGCGGCGCGGCGGCGGTGGCCGCTTGCCGATGGTCACCGTCAGGTCCGTCGGCTTGCCGCGCCGGATCACGGTCATCTTGATGTCCACGCCTGGCTTGAGCTGCGCAATGGCATTGAGAAGCGCCGTGGTGTCCGTGATCGACAAGCCATCCACCTTGGTCAGCACATCGCCTGGCCGCACGCCCGCCTTGTCGGCCGGACCGCCCTGGACCACGGCGGCAATCAGTGCGCCTTCCTTGGCATCGAGTCCGAACGATTCGGCAATCTCCGGCGTCATGTCCTGCGGCTCGACGCCGATCCAGCCGCGCGTCACGCTGCCGGTCGAGATAATCGACTCCATTACCTGCTTGGCCGTCGATACCGGAATGGCGAAGCCGATGCCCAGCGAGCCGCCCGAGCGCGAATAGATCGCCGTATTGATGCCCAGCAGGTTGCCCTGCGCGTCGACCAGCGCGCCGCCCGAGTTGCCGGGGTTGATCGCGGCATCGGTCTGGATGAAGTTCTCGAAGGTGTTGATACCCAGGTGGCTGCGGCCCAGCGCGGACACGATGCCCATGGTCACGGTCTGGCCCACGCCGAACGGGTTGCCGATGGCCAGCACCACATCGCCGACCTTCACGTTCTCGAGCCGGCCCAGCGTGATCGCGGGCAGATCCTTGAGCGTCACCTTCAGCACGGCCAGGTCGGTTTCCGGATCGGAGCCGACCACCTTGGCGTTGGCCTTGCGGCCATCGGTCAGCGCGATCTCGATCTCGTCGGCGCCGTCGACCACGTGGTGGTTGGTTAGAATGTAACCCTCGGCGCTGACAATGACGCCCGACCCCAGGCTGGAAACCGGCTCCTGCCGCTCCGGCAGGCGGTCGCCGAAGAAGAAGCGGAACCACGGATCCTCGGCCTGCGGGTTGGGCGAGCGCTTGTTGCCGTTCTTGCTGGTAAAGATATTGACCACCGCCGGCATGGCCAGCTGGGCGGCTTCGCTGTATGACCCTTCGGCCGCAGGACCGGACACGTTGGGCACGACCTCCTTGAGCGCCACGATGGGCGAGCCGGATTGGACCGCGACGCGCCCCCTCTGCAGCCATTCAGGCTTGAGCGTTGCCACGACGAACCAGACCGCCAGCACGACGGTGACAGCCTGGGCAAAGAACAGCCAAAAGCGCCGCAACATATTGGAGTTTTGAGCAGAAAATGAAAACAAAAGAGCTTGAATTGTACTTGAACGACCTGTTGGAAGTTTCCCGCTACAAGGACTATTGTCCCAATGGGCTGCAAGTGCAAGGTCGCTCGGAGATCACACACGTGGTGACCGGGGTGACGGCAAGCCTGGCGCTGGTCGATGCCGCGGTCGAGGCGGGCGCCGACGCCATCCTCGTGCACCACGGCTATTTCTGGAAAAACGAGGATGCGCGCGTGGTGGGGCAGAAGCATGCGCGCCTGAAGCGCCTACTCGGCGCCGATATCAATCTGTTCGCCTACCACCTGCCGCTGGATAATCACCCGGAATTCGGCAATAACGCGCAACTTGGCCTGCAGCTCGGTTTCACGCCCACCGGCCGCTTCAGTGACGACCAGCTGGGCTGGACCGGCACGCTACCCGCGCCGATGCCGCTTGCCGCGCTGGCTGCGCATGTCGGCGGCGTGCTGGGGCGGGAACCGCTGGCGATCGGCGCGCCGGAGCAGATGATCCGCACCGTTGGCTGGTGCACGGGTGGGGCGCAAGGGTATTTCGATGCCGCGGTGGCCGCCGGCGTCGACGCCTATCTGAGCGGCGAAGTCTCGGAACAGACCACGCACCTGGCGCGCGAGAGCGGCGTGGCGTATCTGGCGGCGGGCCATCACGCGACCGAGCGCTATGGCATCCGCTCGCTGGGCCAGCATGTGGCCGAACGCTTCGGCCTGCGCCATACCTTTATCGATATTCCGAATCCGGTCTGATCTGACAAAAAACAAAACGGCCCCAGCGGGGCCGTTTTATCGTTCTGGCTTCGAAATCAGCGGGCCTTCAGGCTGTCACGGATTTCACGCAGCAGCGCCACTTCCTCGGGCGGGGCAGCGGGCGGCGGCGCCGGTTCTGCCGCGCGCATCCGGTTGAAGGCGCGCACCATCAGGAAGATGATGAAGGCGAGGATGATGAAATTGACAACGATGGTCAGGAAATTGCCATAGGCAAACACCGGTACGCCGGCCTTCTTCAGGGCATCGAGCGTGAGCGGGGTCCCGGGAGGGGGATCGGCCAGAACAATGAACATGCTGGAGAAATCCAGCTTGCCCACCACACGTCCTACCAACGGCATGATCAGGTCGTTGACCACCGAATCCACGATCTTGCCGAACGCCGCGCCAATGATCACACCGACAGCCAGGTCGATGACGTTGCCGCGTACGGCGAAGGTTCTGAATTCCGAGATCATGCCCATGGGGGGTTCTCCTTCTTGTGGCGATGGGTGAACGGTTACAAGCTGGAAGCCTGCCGCATCACTCACCGGAAATCAAGCACGCAGGCGGATTTCCGGGATGCATGTCCGATAATCGCGCGAGGCCGTGGCATTTTCTGCCTATCTAGTGCGCAGGTGTCTAAGGTACACTTTATGGTTGACGCAAAATCTAAATTGACTTCCCCTGGGGTTTGGAATGAGTGACCAGCAAGACGTGAAGAGCGTGGATAAAGGTCGCCGCAATTGGTTGATCGCGACATCCGTCGCTGGCGGCGTCGGAGGCGTAGCGGTAGCGGTTCCTTTCGTCAGTACCTTTGCACCATCGGAGAAGGCCAAGGCCGCGGGTGCCCCAGTCGAGGCGGATATCGGCGCCCTGAAGCCGGGCGAGATGATGACCGTCGAGTGGCGCGGCAAACCGGTCTGGATCATGCGGCGCACGGAGGAGCAACTGGCGTCGCTGAAGAAGACGGACGGCGAAGTGGCCGATCCCAATTCCGATATCCCGTTCACCATGCAGACGCCCGAGTACTGCAAGAACGAAACCCGTTCGCGTCCGGAACACAAGGACGTACTGGTGGTAGTGGGCATCTGTTCCCATCTCGGCTGTTCCCCCTCGGGCCCCTTCGCCCCGGGTGCCAATCCTCAGCTCGGCACTGATCCCGGTTTCCTCTGCCCCTGCCACGGATCGACCTTCGATCTGGCCGGGCGCGTCTTCAAGAACAAGCCGGCTCCGCAGAATCTCGATGTTCCCCCCTACCAGTTCCTGTCCGAAAGCAAGATCGTGATCGGCAAGGACGAGAAAGGAGAAGCCTGATCATGGCGGCCGAAAAACAAGTCAAGACGACCGGCCTGCTGGGCTGGATCGACGCCCGCTTTCCCGCGACCCAGCTGTGGGAAGACCACCTGTCCCGCTACTACGCGCCGAAGAACTTCAACTTCTGGTACTTCTTCGGTTCGCTGGCGCTGCTGGTGCTGGTGATCCAGATCGTCACCGGCATCTTCCTGGTGATGAACTACAAGCCGGACGCCACGCTGAATGCCGCCGGCATTCCCGTGGCCTTCGCCAGCGTGGAATACATCATGCGCGAAGTCCCCTGGGGCTGGCTGGTGCGCTACATGCACTCGACCGGCGCCTCGGCCTTCTTTGTCGTGGTCTACCTGCATATGTTCCGCGGGCTGCTGTACGGTTCGTACCGCAAGCCGCGCGAGCTGGTCTGGATCTTCGGCTGCCTGATCTTCCTGTGCCTGATGGCCGAAGCCTTCATGGGCTACCTGCTGCCGTGGGGCCAGATGTCGTACTGGGGTGCCCAGGTGATCGTGAACCTGTTCTCGGCGATCCCCGTGATCGGCCAGGACCTGTCGCTGTTCATCCGCGGCGACTACGTGGTGAGCGATGCCACGCTGAACCGCTTCTTCTCGTTCCACGTCATCGCCGTGCCGCTGGTGCTGCTGGCCCTGGTCATTGCCCACATCATTGCGCTGCACGAAGTGGGTTCGAACAACCCGGACGGCGTCGAGATCAAGGCCAAGAAGGATGAGAATGGCGTCCCCCTGGACGGCATCCCGTTCCACCCGTACTACTCGGTGCATGACACCCTGGGCGTGGCCGGATTCCTGATCCTGTTCTCGGCCGTGATCTTCTTCTTCCCGGAAGTGGGCGGCTATTTCCTGGAACATAACAACTTCTTCCCGGCCGATCCGCTGAAGACCCCGCCGCATATCGCGCCGGTCTGGTACTTCACGCCGTACTACTCGATGCTGCGCGCCACCACGTCGAACTTCCTGCCGATCCTGTGGGTGTTCTTCGCGCTGCTGCTCGGCATGTTGTTCCTGCGCAGCAAGGATGCGCGCGTGAAGATCGGTGCCGTCGCCGTCGCGGTGATCCTGGCCGTGGGCTTCTACTTCATCGACGCCAAGTTCTGGGGCGTGCTGGTGATGGGCGGCTCGGTGGTGATCCTGTTCTTCCTGCCGTGGCTCGACTGCTCGCCGGTCAAGTCCATCCGCTATCGTCCCGCTTTCCACAAGACCATCCTGATCGTCTTCGTGGTGGTGTTCCTGGTGCTCGGCTATCTCGGCGTGCAACCGCCGTCGCCGGTTGGTGAGAAGGTGTCGCAGCTGGGTACGCTGCTGTACTTCGCCTTCTTCCTGACCATGCCGCTGTGGAGCCGTGTCGGCGAGTTCAAGCCGGTCCCGGAGCGTGTCACGTTCCACCCGCACTGAGCGAAGCGAACCCCGACAAGAGCACAAGGACACAAGATGAAAAAGCTGCTTTCGATCCTCGCGCTGGCCGGCGCCTGCATTGCCGGCGCGCCCGCCATGGCATCCGAGGGGGGCTTCCCCCTCGAGCCGGCGCCGGTGAACACCGCCGACCTGTCGTCGCTGCAGCGCGGCGCCAAGGTGTTCGTCAACTACTGCCTGAACTGCCACGGCGCATCGATGATGCGCTACAACCGGCTCAAGGACATCGGCCTGACCGACGACCAGATCCGCGAGAACCTGCTGTTCACCGCGGACAAGGTGGGCGAGACCATGAACATCGCCATGCAGCCGAAGGAAGCCAAGGCGTTCTTCGGCGCGCAGCCGCCGGACCTGTCGGTGATCGCGCGCGCCCGTGGCGACGACTGGCTCTACACCTACCTGCGCACGTTCTACCGCGACGACAGCCGCGCCACCGGCTGGAACAACCTGGTGTTCCCGAGCGTCGGCATGCCGCACGTGCTGTGGGAACTGCAGGGCCAGCGCGCCGCCAAGTTCACTGAAGTGGAAGAGCATGGCGAGAAGGTGCACAAGTTCGCCGGCTTCGAGCAACTGAGCCCGGGCAAGCTGAGCAAGGTCGAGTACGACCAGATGACCGCCGACCTCGTCAGCTTCCTCGACTGGATGGCCGAGCCTGCGCAGAACCACCGCAAGCGCCTGGGCGTCTGGGTGCTGCTGTTCCTGGGCGTGTTCACCGTGTTCGCCTGGCGCCTGAACGCGGCGTACTGGAAAGATGTGAAGTAAGTTGTGCCAGGGTCTGCTTCAGGCCCTGATCCAGACAGGCCAGGGGCGGTTGCTGCGAAAGCAGCGCCGCCCCTGGCCTTTCTAACTTGCAGCAGTTAGAAGTCCGAGAAAAAGCGCCGCATTTGCCACTTATTTGCTTTTCGCTAGCCGACTTTGGCAGAATGGCAGACCTTACTGTCCGACCCAGCTCCGGCTAAGCCCAAGGAATCCAACCATGATGGTGTTGTATTCGGGTACGACTTGCCCGTTTTCCCAACGTTGCCGCCTTGTCCTGTTCGAAAAAGGCATGGATTTTGAAATCCGCGACGTCGACCTGTTCAACAAGCCCGAAGATATTTCGGTGATGAACCCGTACGGCCAGGTGCCCATCCTGGTCGAGCGCGACCTCATCCTGTATGAGTCGAACATCATCAACGAATACATCGACGAGCGCTTCCCGCACCCGCAGCTGATGCCGGCCGACCCGGTGCAGCGCGCCCGCGCCCGCCTGTTCCTGTTCAACTTCGAAAAGGAACTGTTCACCCACGTCTACACGCTGGAGAACGAAAAGGGCAAGGCCGCGGAAAAGAACCACGAACGCGCCCGCGCCGCGATCCGCGACCGGCTGACGCAGCTGGCGCCGATCTTCGTCAAGAACAAGTACATGCTGGGCGAAGAGTTCTCGATGCTCGACGTCGCCATCGCCCCGCTGCTGTGGCGCCTGGACCACTACGGCATCGAGCTGTCGAAGAACGCCGCGCCGCTGCTGAAGTATGCTGAACGCATTTTCAGCCGTCCCGCGTACATCGAAGCGCTGACCCCGTCCGAAAAGGTGATGCGCCGCTAACCGGCACCGGCCCGACGGCAACCGCCCTCGGGCCATTGCCGGCGCCATTGGAAGCACAATGCCTGAAACCTCCACCAAGCCCTACCTGATCCGCGCCATCTACGAATGGTGCACGGACAACGGCTTCACGCCGTACATCGCCGTCTTCGTCGACGCCAACACCAACGTGCCGCGCGAGTTCGTCAAGAACAACGAGATCGTGCTGAACGTCAGCTTCGACGCCACCAGCGGCCTGGACATGGGCAACGAGTGGATCACCTTCAGCGCACGCTTCGGCGGTGTCTCGCGCAAGATCGACGTGCCCGTCGAGAACGTGCTGGCGATCTACGCCCGAGAGAACGGACAGGGCATGGCCTTCCCGGTCGAACGCAGCGTGCCGGAAACCCAGGCCGCCACCGAGCGTGAAAACAACCCGCCGCCCAAGCTCGCCCCGGTCGAAGCCGAGACCCCGGCAACCACCAGCGACACCGGCCCGGGCGACGACGACACGCCGCCCCCGGTGCCCCGCATCGGCGGCAAGAAGCCCGCACTGAAAGTGGTGAAGTAAGCCATCCCAAAGCCGACCGCAATGCAGTAGAATCGCGGTCTGCATCAATATGCCGGCTTAGCTCATCAGGTAGAGCAGTTGATTTGTAATCATCAGGTGGCGGGTTCGAGTCCTGCAGCCGGCACCAGAATTGAAAGACGGGCTACGCATTGCGTAGCCCGTTTTGCTTTGGCGGTGTCCGAGCGTTGTCACGAGGACAACAGGGCCACGGCAGCCCGGAGCTTCCCCGAAAACCGGGACGTTGCGCCATGGGTCAGTACCAGTTGTCGGGTAGCCCGCGTCATGGCGACGTACATCAGTCGCGCCTCATCTACTTCCGCCTCGTCATGCTTATGCGGCATGCCGATGGCCGGAATACACACCAGCGGAAACTCTAGTCCCTTGCTGCTATGCATGGTGATGACCTTGACGCTGTCCGCGCCGGGCTTAAATCGCTTGTTGCTGACCTGTGGAGAATCGAAAGGAATACCTTTGCGGGTCAGCGCGTCGACGACGTGGCTTTCAGTGTCGCGATGACGATAGAGCACCGCCATGTCTGACCACGGCGTGCCGGCCCGATTTTCGTCAGCCAGAATCTGTGCAATGCGTTCCGCTTCGGCCTCGACAGTTGGCAATTCGATCAACAGCGGCTTGTGCCCGCGCCGGCCAGCGCCGACCGGCTGAACCGTTGGTGCTTCGTCTTCCGCAGCCTCTGTCGGCCGCAGCAAGTCGTCCGCAAAACTGCGCGCAACGGCCAATATTTCCTGGGTATTGCGATAGTTAAGCTTAAGAACGGTGGTGCGCCCGCGCGCCTGAATGCCTACGCTGGCGAAGGTCATCCCCCGCTTCGTAGCGCCGCCGTAAATGGACTGGGCATCGTCATACAGCACCAGCAGCGAATTGCTCTCCGGATTGACCATCTGGACGACGAGCTTGAACCACTCCGGCCTGAAGTCATGGCCTTCGTCGATCAATACCGCGTCGTACTGGCCTGCCGGGATGGCCTTGCGGTCTACGCCTTGGATAACCCGATTCACCATTTCCTCAAACAGCGCATCGCTTGGGCGTCCCTTTGGCCGGTCAATGTTGTAGGTTTCGAGCTGCCGGGCGCACCAAGCGTGGAAGTTGTAGACGTGGATCTTCCCTTCGATGCCTTTTTCGGCCATGGTCGCAGCCAGATTGGCCGCCAGGGTCTTGTTGTAACAGAGCACGAGGACAGGCCGGGTGACAATTTTGGCCAAATGTTCAGCCCGGTAGCCAAGAATCATGGTCTTGCCGGAGCCGGCGACACCATGAATGACCCGGTGCCCCTCGCCGAGACTGCGCGCGAGTTGCTCCTGCTGGAGATCCATGACGCGCAGTATGTCGGGCATTTCCAGCGGCGCGGCAGCGTTTTCGGGAAACAGCGTGCGCTGTTCCGGCATGCGGATTTGCGGGAACAGGTGCCAGCGGATCCGTTCGATTTGCGGCAGAGAAAGCTTGAAGGTGAACTTGACCGGGAACATTTCCCACAAGCGCTGCTGGAAGCGCTCTGCATCGACCGTCTCGTACATTTCATCCTGGCAGATCACCAAATGCGGTGGCAGGACGTCGCCGAGGTTGGTCTTGTCGAACTGGGCTCGCGTGATGTTGGAGAGCACGGCGCCGCAGCCGTACGGGAAAAAGGGTTTGCCCTTCAGTGAACCGCTGGGCCAGACCAGAAGTGGATCGCGCTGCAGCAGGTCGGTAACATAGAACATGTACTGCCTGGCCTGCTCGAGTGGATTCGACTCTCGTACCAGGCCACGATCCGTCAGCAGCGCGACCCCGCGCTTGTCGATCTCCCGGATGGTATCCAGCCGCCAGTCCTTGACCTCCAGCACCAGTAAGCCGCGGCTCGGATGGAAGACGATGAAATCGGGATGTCTGGTCTTCTCGCCGATGGCGACGTCATACCAACACAGGTAATCGTCCTCCAGCTTGGTCTCCAGACGCTCGGCGAAGCGTCTCTCTCCACTGGTCATGCGTGAAGTGACCGAACTCAGCGCGGGAATCAGCGTGGCCATGTCTTGTTGCTCTTCTTATTGCCCGTTAGGAACTGCGCTGGCCGCCGCTTGTTGTCGCGGACCCAGTGCGACGGCGGTCAGGCAGGCTTGTTATGCGGCCATTGTATGCACAAAACCAGGGCAGTGGTCATTTCGGCAAATTTGGTGATTCGCTCTTGGCTTTGTATCGACGGACCCGCCTAGCGGGGTAGCAAGACGGCCGGCCATCGGCACCTGTTCTCCGTCGATTCACACCGTCAACCTGTCGGTTTGCGGCACCGTCATGTCAGAACGCTGAAGCCAGTGGTAACCTGCGCCCAATCGCCGCCCCAACCACCCACCCGTGCCTTTCCCCCACTACCGCCTCTGGCGCGCAGCCCCCGAGCAACGTGCCTATGAAGAAGCCCGCCACCGCGTGCGCGCGTTGCGCTTCTTCTATCTGCACGCCCTGGTCTACGTGGTGGTGAACGCGATGCTGATCGGCTTCCATCTGATGGGATCGTCGCATCGGCCCTGGGCCGGTGGTCCGCTGATGGGGTGGGGGATCGGCCTGGCAGTGCACGGGATCATGACCTGGGGACGTGTGGGCCTGCTGGGGCGGCGGTGGGAAGAGCGCAAGATTGCCGAATACATGGCGCAGGAACAGGTGCGCACGCTGTCGACGGAGAAGCAGTTGGTCGAGGCGCGCATGAAGCTGCTGCAGGCGCAGATCGAGCCGCACTTCCTGTTCAACACGCTGGCCAACGTGGTCAGCCTGATCGAGCCCGCGCCGCAGAAGGCGACGATGATGCTGGAGCATTTCATCGCCTACCTGCGCGCGTCGCTTGCCGCCAGCCGCGCGACGCAAGGCACGGTGGCGCAGGAGGCGAAGCTGCTGCGCGACTATCTGGCGCTGATCCGCATTCGCATGGGTGAGCGGCTGCATTACACGGTCGATGTCGACCCGCAACTCGAACCGATGCCGCTGGCGCCGATGTTGCTGCAGCCGGTGGTCGAGAATGCGATCAAGCATGGCCTGGAGCCGAAGATCGAAGGCGGGCGGCTGCTGGTCCGGCTGGAGCGGCGCGGCGCGCGCATGCTGGCGACGATCGAGGACGATGGCATGGGTTTTCGGCCATCGGCTGGTGCAGGCGTTGGGCTGTCGAACCTGCGCGAACGGCTGGCAGTGCTGTATGACGGCGACGCGCACGTCAGGATTGAAGAGCGCTCGCCCGGCACTGCCGTACTGATCGATCTCCCGCTGCCGACTGCATCCTGAACCGGAGACGCCCGATGACGCCAACCGCCCTGATTGCCGATGACGAAGAGCACCTGCGTGCGTACCTGCGTGGCAAGCTGCAGCGCCTGTGGCCGGAGTTGCAGATCGTTGCCGAGGCGATCAACGGCATCGAGGCCGCCGACGCCATTGCACGGTTGTCGCCGAGCGTGGCCTTCCTCGATATCAAGATGCCCGGCCTGTCCGGGCTGGAAGTGGCGCAGGGCATCGAATCCGATACGCGGCTGGTGTTCGTCACGGCCTATGACGAATTTGCGCTCGATGCGTTCGAGCGCGCGGCGGTGGACTATCTGGTCAAGCCGGTCAGCGAGGAACGGCTCGGCCGCACCATCGAGCGCTTGCGCAAGGCGTTGCAGGAGGCGGCGCCCCTGCCCGAACTGGCGCAGCTGCTGAACCAGCTGACACGCGCCCAGCCGCGCGCGGAAGGTGGCGGCCAACTGCGGTGGGTCCGGGCCAGCCGCGGCAATACCACCAGCCACGTGCCGATCCAGGAGGTGATGTACTTCCAGAGCGACGACAAGTATGTGGTGGTGCATACCCGGGATGGCGAGCACCTGATCCGCACGCCGCTGGCGGAACTGATGGCCGGCCTGGACCCGGAGGTGTTCTGGCAGATCCACCGCTCGTCCATCGTCAATATGGAATACGTGGCCGGCACGCGGCGCGACGAGTCGGGCCGGCTCTTTGTCAGGATGCGCGCCAGCGATGCCGAACTGCCGGTGTCGCGCGCCTACATGCATCGGTTCCGGCAGATGTAAGCCGGCCGGTGTCGTGGGGCGCCGGCCACAGGGCCGGCTAGTGCCGATCCATGAATTCCTGGATCTTGCGCTGTTCCCAGTCTCGGCCGCGGCGCGACAGCCGGCTCCAGACCAGCAAGCCGTGCAAGGCCAGCCCCAGGCCCCAGGCCAGCGTGGTGGTCAGCGGCCAGGGCCAGCCGGTGGTGGCGTAATGCGACCAGGGCGGCGACGGGAAGTAGAAGAAGCGGAACCACAACCACGCATTGACCACGGCGTAGACCAGCAGGTGGATATACCAGCCGCGCAGGGCGCGCACCATGCGGCGCGCGCGCCAGTAGGCCATGGCATTGGGGTCGTTCGGAGGGAAGGCGTGGTGCATCGGATACCTCGTCGTCAGGAAGGTTGGATGCGACAGGTATAGGCCACCGCCAGGCGCCGTTCCAGGCCCATGGGCTGAATCGACGGATTTCGTTCGTAATCGGGCACGCGGACTGCGTGAATGTCGGCCGCTTTGGCCCTGCCTTGCCCCGACTTCCTGTGCTTGGGTCCAGCCCTCCCCGCCTGCTGCCGGGGAATACCCGCATAGGAAAAGCTGACTCGTCGCTCATAATCATGATAATTATGATCATAAATAGGCAACCATGAGTTCCAAGCCTGCGCCACAGATAGAGGGCAGCAAACGCGTGAAGCGTTCGGACCAGGTGGTCAGCGATATCAAGCGCTGGATCGTGCAGACGCACCAGAAGGTCGGAAACAAGCTGCCGCAGGAAGCGGCCCTGATCGAACAGATGGGCGTGGCGCGCGGCACGGTGCGCGAGGCGCTTGCCTCGTTGCAAGCGCAGGGGCTGGTCAAGGTCAGTACGGGGCCGAACGGCGGCGCCACGCTGACGCAGCCGCCGTATGAGCGATGCCTGGAGGCGGTTTCCAACTTCCTGTACTTCCAGTCCGTCGACATTGTCACGCTCTATGCGCTGCGCCGCGCGGTGGAACCGGAACTGGCCGCCAACGCCGCCTTGCGCCTGACCGATGCCGACATCGACGATCTCGAAGCCCTGGTCGGATTGAGCCACCCGGAACATGGCGGCAGCGCGGACTGGAACGAGCGGCGCGAGGCCGACCTGCTGTTTCACGATCGCCTCGCCGACGCCTGCAGCAGTCCGATGCTGGCGCTATTCTGCCGCCTGCTCAATGACATCATCCGCCGTGTCATCGTGGTACGAAACGCGCAAGACGATTTCGGCGACTTCGATGAAGAGATCTTCCACAGCCACAGCGCGCTGATCGAAGCCTTCCGGTCGCGCGACCCGGAACGTGCGCGTGCCCTGATGCAAGAGCACATGGCGCATGCGGAAGCGCTGGCCCTGGAAGCCGAATCCCGGGTGGATCGCGGGAGCTTGCTGATGAGCCCGGGCGACTGATTCCCTGACGCGCCAGCGTCCCCCCCCTTTTTCTGCACACCCGACCGCCAGCGTCGCAGCCGACACGGCGGGTGGGATTCCTATTGCCTGAATCCTGGGAGCCCTGACGTGAAACCTGTTGAATCGCTTTGGCGCTGGAGCGCTGTCGACATTGCCGATGCCGTGCGGCGGCGCGAGATCTCCTGCCGCGAGGTCACGTCCAGCGTGCTGGAGCGCATCGAAGCCCTTAACCCAAGACTCAACGCGCTGCCGGAAGTGCTGGCGGAAGAGGCGCTGGCCAGTGCCGATGCCGCTGACCGAAAGGTGGCCGAGGGCGCCGAACTGGGGCCGCTCCATGGCGTGCCAGTCACGATCAAGATCAATGTCGACCAGGCCGGCCATGCCACCACCAATGGCGTGATTCCGCTGAAGCACAACGTCGCGCGCGAGGACGCACCCGTGGTGGCGAACTGGCGCAGTGCCGGGGCCATCATCGTCGGGCGCAGCAATACGGCAACCTATTCATCGCGGTGGTTTACGGAAAACGGCCTGCATGGGCGCACGCTGAACCCGTGGAATGCGGATATCACCCCGGGTGGCTCCAGCGGCGGGGCCGCGTCCGCCGTCGCCGCCGGCATGGGGGCGCTGGCGCATGGCAATGACATCGGTGGCTCGATTCGCTATCCGGCCTATGCCTGCGGCGTGCACGGCCTGCGGCCAACGGCAGGGCGGGTGCCGGCGTACAACCCGTCGGCCACCGCCGAGCGCAGCATCACGCCACAACTGATGTCCGTGCAGGGCCCGCTTGCGCGCAGCATTGCCGACCTGCGGCTCGGCTACCACGCCATGGCCCGATACGACGCGCGCGACCCTGCCTGGGTGCCGGTGCCGCTGGAATTGCCGCTCCCACAAGGGCCGATCCGCGTGGCGTTGTTCAGCCGCTGTCCGGGCATCCCCATCGATCCCGCGGTCAGCGCAGCGCTGGACCGTGCCGCGCACTGGCTGCAGCAAGCGGGCTACGCCGTCGAGGAAGCCCGCCTGCCCGACTTCCTGGAAGCGGCGGCGCTGTGGCGCACGCTTACGGTCGACGACAGCCGCCGCAACATCATCGCAGGTGTGGACCAGCATGGCGATGCAGCGATGCGGCAAAGCCAGCGCAATATGCTGGACGGGATGCAGCAAACCGATCGCGATGGCTTTCTCGATGCGCTGGCACGGCGCCAGGCGATCGCCCGAAACTGGTCGATGTTCATGCAAACGTATCCGCTGGTGTTGATGCCGGTGTCGTGGCAGCGCCCCAGCGTGCAGGACGCGGATATCCGCACGCCCGAAGAAAGCCGGGCCTTGCTCGACGCCCAGAGCCCACTGCTGGCAACGGCGATGCTGGGCATGCCGGGACTGTCCGTGCCGACAGGCATGGCCGGTGGCGTGCCCGTCGGCGTGCAGCTGATGGCATGGCGCTACCGGGAGGACCTGTTGCTGCACGCCGGCGAGATAGTGGAACACGCGGCGCGCTTTACCCCTTTCACCGACGTGCAACCCGGCATCTAGACCCAGGAGCTTGCCATGAACGATCGCAGTCGTGCTTACGCCCCACAGCTTTCCCGCCGCGCCATGCTGGCGGCCACCGCTGCAGCACTTTGCACCGGTGGCTTGCTTTCCAGGGCCGCATGGGGGCAGACCGTATCGCGCATCATCGTGCCGTTTCCGCCGGGCGGGCCGGCCGACTACATGGGCCGCCTGCTGTCCGAGAAGCTGAGAGACGCCATGGGCCGTACTGTCATCGTTGAAAACCGCCCCGGTGCCGGCACGCGCGTGGCGGCGGAATTCCTGAAGAACGCGCCCGCCGACGGCAACACCGTTCTGCTCGCACCGGTCGATCCGATGTTCATCGGGCCGCTGATCTACAGCAATATGCGTTTCAACCCCGCCACCGATTTCACGGCGATCACCGATGTGACCGGCGTCCAGTTCGGCATAGCGGTCAGCGCCAGCTCTTCGATCAGGACGCTGGCGGACTTCGTCAAGGCCGCCCGGGCCAGACCGGCCGAGTATGCGATCGGCATCAGCACGGTCGGCACCCTGCTGCACTTCCTTGCCGTCGAGTTTGTCAGCCAGTCCCGCACCGGCAGCACGCTGGTGCCATATCGCGGTGGCGCGGCGATGGCGACGGAAATGATGGGCAACCAGATCGCGGCAGGCATGGACGCCATCACCACCTTTACCGAACTGCATCGCGGCGGCAAGCTGCGCGTGCTAGCCGTGGCAGGCGAAAAGCGTGCCGATGCCTTGCCCGATGTGCCGACCTTTGCGGAATCCGGCTTTCCCAACCTCGTGACCTCGTCGCGCTACCTGCTCTATGTCCGCGCCGGCACGCCGCCCGAGGTGGCGACGCAGTGGTATCAGGCCGTGCGCAAGGTCCTAGCAATGCCGGACGTGCGCGACAAGCTGGCGCGCGCCGGCTATGACATCCTGCCCGGCGGCACCACCGAAGAAGTCGCCAGGTATGCCGGCGCACTGTCCGCACGCTGGACGCCGGTGATCAAGGCGTCTGGCTTCAAGGGGGATTGATCGGCGCGCACGGCATGTGGCAGGCAGCAGGCGCAGCCGCAGCCGCTCAGGCAGCCGCTCAGGCAGCCGGGCTGGCTGCCCGGTCTTGCCCTGACAGCGCACGCCGGACCGCTTGCCCCCGCGGCAGCGGTGCCACGGCGCCGTAGCCCGTGGTGGCCAGCGCCGCCGCCACGCCGGCCCATCGCGCGGCGGACACAGGGTCATCGCCGGCCACCAGACGCGCGAGATAAGTCCCGTCGAAGCAATCGCCTGCACCGGTGGCATCGACCGCGTCGACGCGGTACGGCGCCACGACGGTCAGCTGCACGCCGTCGGATACCAGGCAGCCCTGTTTGCCCAGCTTTAGCACCACCTGCCGTGCGCCCATCCGGTGGCACCACGCCACGATGCCGGCGGGATCGTCGATGCCTGCAAGCAGACGCACGTCGTCAAGGCTTGGCAGGAACAGGTCGCACAGGGGAAGAGTGGCGACGATCACTTCCCGGGCGCGCTCCAGGGTCCAGAGCGCCAGCCGCAGGTTGGGGTCGTAGGACACCTTGGTGCCAGCCTGGCGCGCAATGCGGACGGCCTCGCGCACGGTACGCGCGGCGGAGTTGCTGATGGCCTGGCTGATTCCCGAGACATGGAACCACGTGGCCCTTTCAATCATTGCGACCGGCAGGTCCGAGGGCTGCAGCCGGCTCGCGGCGGAACCCGCGCGCCGATAGGTGAAGGCGTGGCCTTCAGGCCCGTGATGGACGAAGTAGAGGCCGGTAGGTGCCGAAGCGTCGATGACGACGGCGCTGGTGTCGACGCGCTCGGTGCGCAACAGGTACAGGCACATGCGGCCGAATTCATCGTCGCCCAGCCTGGTCAGGTAGGCGCACCGCGCCCCCTGGCGTGCCGCGGCGATGATGGCGTTGGAGGTATCGCCGCCAAAGCCCTGCACATAGGTGCGCGAATCGCGCGGGCCGGCGTGATTGAACTCCACCATGGGCTCGCCGAGCGCGACGATGTCGAAGGTCGCCCGCATCTCAGGCGTCCTCGCCCAGGTCGAGCAGCACCTTGCAGCAGGCACGCGGGTGGCTTTCGGCGAGGTCGAAGGCGCCGGCCACGTCGCGGAAGTTGATCTGGTGTGTGACGATCCGGCCCGGATCTACCAACCCCCGCGTGATCCAGTCGATCACCGTGGGAAACATCGCGCAGTTCAGGCGCGAGGCGTACAAGGTCAGTTCCTTGCTGGTCAGCGCCTGCTGCGGCACGGCCGACGGCGTGGCGGAAAACCCAAGCACGCCGATGCGGCCCGCCGGCGCGACCAGGGCCACGGCTTCCTCGAGGATGGCGGGATGGCAGACCGCGTCGTAGATCAGTGTCGGCCCCCCCGCCACGCCGCGCAGTTCGAGGGCGCGGGCAAGCGGCTCGCGCGCGGTGTTAATGATTTCGTCCTCTTCCGCGCCGCAGCCGCGCGCCAGGGCCAGCCGTTCATCGACATGGTCGGTGATGAAGGTGCGGACGCCATATACGCGCTTCAACACCTGCAGCAGGTTAAGGCCGACCGGCCCGGCACCGTAGATCAGCGCTACGTCGGAGGGCAGCACGCCGGTGCGGTGGGTGGCGTTGGCCGCCACGGCAAACGGCTCGATCACCGCGGCACTGGCGGTGGGCATGCTGTCGGGTACCGTGTAGGCGTTACGTGCCGGCACGCATGCGAACTGGCTGAAGCCGCCATCGCGGTGCACGCCGATCACCTGGAGCCGCTGGCAGACATTGTGCCGACCGATGCGGCAGGCATGGCACTGGCCGCAACTGACCACCGGATCCACCACCACCCGCTCGCCGATGCGGTTGTTGCCGACGCCAGCGCCGACCGCATCGATATGACCGACGAACTCATGACCGATCACGCGCGGATACGTCGCGAACGGATTCTTGCCATGGAAGATGTGCAGGTCCGAACCGCAGATGCCGGCGAGGCGGACGCGCACGCGCACCTCGCCTTCGGCAGGGCATGGGTTGGGCCGCTCGCGCACGGCCATGCGATGCGGTTGCTCGACGACGATGCTCAACATGCTTGCTCCTTGTTCCGGTCAACTGATGCGGCGGCTACCAGTTCCACATCGCACCGTCGCGCAGCCGCGCCACCGGCAGGTAGGCGCGCTCGTACGGATAGCGGGCCGCCAGCGCCTCGTCGATATCGACGCCAAGGCCGGGCACGTCGTCCATCACCAGGTAGCCGTCCTCCAGCCGGTAGTTGTGCGGAAACACCTCGTCGATCAGCGCGCCGTGCGGCATCAGTTCCTGGATGCCGAAGTTCGGCGCCCACAGCCCGAAGTTGACCGCCGCCGCCAGGCATACCGGTGACAAGTCGGTGGCGCCGTGGAAGCCGGTGCGCACCTGGTGGATTGCGGCGAAGTCCGCGATGCGGCGCACATGCGTGATGCCGCCGGCGTGGACGATGGTGGTGCGGATGTAGTCGATCAGCTGATGGCCGATCAGCTCCTTGCAGTCCCACAGGGAATTGAAGATCTCGCCGGCCGCCAGCGGCGTGGTGGTGTGCTGGCGGATCAGCCGGAATGCCTCCTGGTTTTCCGCTGGCGTTGGATCTTCCAGCCAGAACAGGCTGAAAGGCTCCAGCGCCTTGCCGAGGCTGGCCGCTTCGATCGGCGTCAGACGGTGGTGCGCATCGTGCAGCAGATGCGGGCCGAAGCCGACGGCCTCGCGCACCTTGCGAAACAGTTCAGGCGTGTGGCGCAGGTACAGCGAGGTGTCCCAGGGTTCCTCCGGCGGCAGGCCCTTCTGCGCCGGTTCATAGTGGCCGGGTTGGGTGCCGACGCCATACACCTTGGACAAGCCCGGCACGCCCGACTGCACGCGAATCGCCTTGTAGCCCTGTTCGATATGGCGGTGCACCGCGTCGATAGCCTCGGCGTGGTCGCGCCCGGTGGCGTGGCCGTACACCATCAAGCCATGGCGGCTGCGCCCGCCCAGCAACTGGTACACCGGCATGCCGGCCACCTTGCCCAGGATGTCCCACAGCGCCATGTCGATGGCCGCGATGGCGGTCATCGTGACCGGACCGCGCCGCCAGTAAGCGCCGCGGTAGAGGTACTGCCAGATGTCCTCGATCCTGCGCGGATCGCGGCCGATCAGGCACGGAATCACATGCTCGTCCAGGTACGCCCGTACGGCCAGCTCGCGGCCGTTGAGCGTGGCGTCGCCCAGTCCGTACACGCCTGCATCGGTGACCACCTTGACCGTCACGAAGTTGCGCCCCGGGCAGGTGACGATGGTCTTTATCTGTTCGATTTTCAAAGGGTGTCTCCGGCCGGGTCGTCGTTGTCTTAGCCCGATGGCGCCGCCTGTTTGCGGAACGCCAGCATCGGTGTGGATGCGGCCAGAGTACTTCGGGCCGAATGCGGCGGAGTACGGCCGATTCCGCAATCAAATGCAGCCTTTGCCGTAGTGAATCGCGAAAGCACCGCACGTTGGACACCACGGCTGCGTGCAAACTTCCTCGCATCGAAGACAACGCCGGATGCACGCACGATGCTGCTGACAACTGACTTGCCGAGGTACCGCCGATGAGGCTCACGCAACGCAACTGTTGCCGCGCCAACCCTGAAGTGCAACAGCCCGGCTACGATCGCAGCGGCTTGTCGCGCGGCGTGCTGCATGTGGGCCTCGGTGCGTTCCATCGCGCGCACCAGGCGCTGTACACCGAGGCCGCGATCCGCGCCGGGGACCGCCGCTGGGGCATTGTCGGCGTCAGCCTGCGCGAGCCCCGCACACCGCGCACGCTGGCGGCACAGGACTTCCTGTATTCGGTGACCGAGTGCGAAGGCGCGGCGGTCACGACGCGCATCGTCGGCGCCGTGGTGCAGGCGTGGTATGCCCCGCATGCGCTGGAGGAGGTGCTCGGCGCGCTGGCTGATCCCGGCATCGCCGTGGTGACCTGCACCGTGACAGAAAAGGGCTACTGCCAGCATCCGTCCAGCGCCGACCTGGACACGCAACACCCCGATATTCGACACGACCTGGCGCATCCCAACGCGCCCAGAAGCACGCTCGGCGTACTGGCTGCCGGACTGCGCCGTCGGCCCGCCGGGGCGCCGCTGAGCATCGTCTGCTGCGACAACATGCCAACCAACGGCGACACGCTGCGCAAGCTGCTGGCGCAGTACGCAGCGCTGACGCAGCCCGCGCTGGCCCGCCGCGTGCGCGACGACGTGGCGTTCCCCAACACCATGGTGGACCGCATCGTGCCCGCCGCCACGCCGGCATCTCGCCGCGACGCGCAGCGCCGCCTGGGTTTGCGCGACGAGGCCGCGATCGTCTGCGAAGCCTTCACGCAGTGGGTGATCGAGGATAGCTTTGCCGGGCCCAGGCCGGCATGGGAGGCGGGCGGCGCGCTGATGACCGGCGATGTCCGGCCGTTCCAGGCGATGAAGCTGCAGCTGCTCAACGGCACGCATTCCGCCATCGCCTATGCCGGGCAACTGCGCGGGTTGCCGACCGTTGCCGAGGCCGTGGACGATCCGCTGGTCGGCGCCTTCGCCCGCGGTGTGATGGCTGATCTGCGCGCCACCGTACAAGCGCCGCCGGGGTATGACGTCGCCGCTTACAGCGAGGCCTTGCTGCAGCGCTTGCGCAATGCCGCGCTCGACCATCGCACCGCGCAGATTGCGGCCGACGGCACGCAGAAGGTGCCGATGCGCTGGCTGCCCGCCTTGCGCGCCAGCGCCGGGACCGAGCGGCCGTGGCTGGAACGCGCGCTCTCCGCCTGGCTGCATTGCCTGCGCAGTGGACGCAGCGATAGCGGCCAGGCGCTTGCGTTCGACGACCCGGGTGCGCCTGCGCTGGCAGCGTGCCTGCGGGGCGCGCACAGCGATGCCGACGCCGTTGGCAGGGCGCTCGCGCACACGCCAGTATTTGGCAGCGAGCCGTGGCCGGCGCCGCTTGCGGACCGCCTGGCATCGCATCTGTCGGTTCTGCGCCTTGGCGGCGCCGCCGCACTGCTGTCGTCCTGAACCATCCCCACCCGACAACAAGGAGACCACCGCACCATGGCTGTTCCGCTAACCCGCCGCCGCTTTGGCGCGCTTGCCGCCGGCACGCTGGCAATGACACTGCCGGCCGCACATGTACTGGCGCAGGCCGCCCCCATCCGCCTCAAGTACGGTACCGCCTTTCCCGCCGACCATCCGGGCACGCTGCGGATCCAGCAGGCGGCGGTGGCGATCCGCCAGGACACCGGCGGCAAGGTCGACCTGCAGGTCTATCCCAACAGCCAGCTGGGCAGCGAGCCCGACATGATCGCGCAGGTGCGAACCGGTGCAATGGATTTCATGTCGACGGCCGGCACCAACCTGCAGACCCTGGTGCCGACCGCCGGCATCAACGGCGTGGCCTTTGCCTTCAAGGACTACGCCACGGTCTGGGCCGCGATGGACGGCGACGTCGGCGCCTATGTGCGTGCTGCCCTGGGCAAGGTGAATCTGCACGTCTTCGACAAATGCCTGGACAACGGTTATCGCAACATCACCTCGGCAAGCCGGCCGATCAACTCGCCGGCGGACCTGAAGGGCTTCAAGGTGCGCGTGCCGGGCATCCCGCTGTGGATTTCGATGTTCAAGGCACTCGGCGCGTCGCCCACGGCCATCCCGTTCGGCGAGCTCTATTCGGCGCTGCAGACCCGTGTCGTCGACGGACAGGAGAATCCGCTGGCGCTGATCCGCAGCGCCAAGCTCTATGAAGTGCAGAAGTTCTGCGCGCTCACCGGACACACCTGGGATGGTCACTTCATCTTCGGCAACGCGAAGAAATTTCGGGCGCTGCCGGCGGAAGTGCAGACCGCCATCACGACACACTTCACCGCGGCGGCGCTGAAGCAGCGCGAGGACATCGCGCGGCTGAATACCGATGCGCAAGCCGAGCTGAGCCGCCTCGGCATCGTCTTCAACCAGCCCGATCCCGCGCCGTTCCGTGCCTTGCTGCAAGGCGCCGGCTTCTATGCCGAATGGAAGAAGAAGTACGGCGACGAAGCGTGGTCCCGGCTGGAGAAATACGCGGGCCGTCTCGCATGACGGCTGGCACTAACGATAAAGAAGGAAAGGAGACATCGATGGAGCACACCGCTGAAGCCATTGCGCCGGCGCCATTGGCGCGGTCAACGCCGTCAGCCGCCGCGGCGTGCTGGCGCCGCCTGATGGCCTGCGTGGTGGAGGTGCCGGCTGCGCTGATCGTGCTGGCAGAGATCCTGTTGCTGGGCGGCGGCGCGTTCGCGCGCTACGCCCTGCACCAGCCGGTGCCCTGGACGGATGAACTGGCCAGCATCCTGTTCCTGTGGCTGGCAATGCTCGGCGCCATCATCGCGCTGGACCGCGGCTCGCACATGCAGCTGACCACCTTTATCAAGGCCCTGCCGCCGGCCAGGCGCGCCTGGGTGGATGCGCTCGGCATGTGGCTCGTGGTGGCATTCCTGTCGCTGTTGCTGCGGCCGGCGTGGGAGCATCTGACCGAGCACCTCGAGGTGTCGACGCCGACGCTGGAGATCAGTGAAGGCTACCGCGCCGCCGCGGTGCTGGCCGGCGTCGTGCTGATGCTGGTGGCGGCAATCTTGCGCCTGCTTGCGGCGCACTGGAAGCCGGTGGCGACGACCGGCCTGATGGTGGCATTGTGCGGCGGCCTGCTGTGGCTGCTGTCGCCCACCCTGATGACGCTGGGCAATATCAACCTGGTGATCTTCTTCCTGCTGATGCTGGTCGCATGCGTCGCAATCGGCGTACCGATCGCCTTCGCCTTCGGCCTGGCCACGCTGTGCTACCTGTCGCTGTCGACCGCCACGCCGCTGTCCATCATTCCGAACCGCATGCAGGAGGGCATGTCGCACCTGATCCTGCTGGCGGTGCCGCTCTTTGTCTTCCTGGGCGCGCTGATCGAGATGACCGGCCTGGCGCGAGCGATGATCCACTTCCTGGTCAGCCTGATCGGCCATCTACGCGGTGGCTTGCAGTATGTGCTGCTCGGCGCGATGTATATCGTCTCCGGCATCTCGGGCGCAAAGGCCGCCGACATGGCCGCCGTGGCGCCAAGCCTGTTTCCCGAAATGAAGCGGCGCGGTGCCAAGGACGGCGACCTGATCGGGCTGCTGTCGGCCTCGGGCGCGATGTCCGAAACCATCCCGCCCAGCATCGTGCTGATCACGGTTGGGTCGGTAACGGGGGTGTCGATCACCTCGCTGTTCATCGGTGGCCTGATGCCAGCGGCGGTGGGGTTGGTGATGATGTCCCTAGTGGTCTGGTTCCAGACCCGCAAGGAAGACATGAGCCGCGTACCGCGGCCGGCGCGCCCGGCGATCGTGAAGGCGCTGCTGGTTGCGCTGCCGGCGCTGGCGCTGCCCGTCATCATTCGCACGGCCGTGGTGGAGGGCGTGGCCACTGCCACCGAGGTATCCACCATCGGCATCTTCTATGCGGTGGTGGCAGGGGTCCTGGTGTACCGCCAGTTCAACTGGCGCCGGATTTACCCGATGCTGTTGGACACGGCGACACTGTCGGGGGCGATCCTGCTGATCGTGGGCTGTGCCACCGCGATGGCCTGGGCGCTGACGCAGTCCGGCTTCGCGCAAGACCTGGTGGAAATTCTGTCGGCCGTTCCCGGCGGCAAGACCGGCTTTCTGCTGGTGTCGGCGCTGGCGTTCGTGATCCTGGGCAGCCTGCTCGAAGGCATCCCCGCCATCGTGCTGTTCGGGCCCTTGCTGTTCCCGATTGCGAAGCTGGTCGGCGTGCATGAGGTGCATTACGCCATGGTGGTGATCTTTGCGATGGGGCTGGGGTTGTTCGCGCCGCCGTTCGGCGTGGGGTTCTATGCTGCCTGCGCGATCGGGCGCGTGTCGCCGGACGTGGCGATGCCAAAGGTGTGGCCGCATATGGCGGCGCTGTTTGTGGCGCTGGTTTTGTTGACGTTGGTGCCTTGGTTTTCGATTGGGTTTTTGTAATTGCGCTTTACTTGGCTGGGCACTCAGGGGGCGGGCCTTAGCGCCCCGCAGGGGGCATCGGTGAGCGCGCCGCTGTAGCGGAGGAGCACATAGAATTTTTCCCTCCCGCTTGCTTGCGCCCCTCTCCGCTTGAGGGAGAGGGGCGGGGGAGAAGGCCGGCGCATCAACGAAGTCACCAACGCAACGAACATCGAAGGTGTACCACTATCTGGATAGCGGCCTCAGGGACCGACGGCACGACGATGGTACGAAATCCTAAGGCGCTCTACGGTCTGCATCGACCGCTGTCCGGTAGTGGGGCATGCAGGAGTCTTATGCAGCAACGCTTCCGCCACTGCTTTGCGGCTCCAACTTGGATGCCCATCCTGACTTTACAGTGCGTAGCACGATCTTCTGCTTCTCCGCGCGCTCGATTGCGTTGATGCGCTCAATCACTGAGGCAATCGGTGCATTGCCTTCCGCGCGGGCCAGGTAAAGCAGGCGCACCAGTTTGTCGGCCCAGCTAGGCAACTTGCCGGTCTTCTCCCAACGCGCTACGGCCTGCTCATTGTTGCCGAGCAATTTCGCCAGACCGGCTTGCGACTGCATCAAGCCTGCGCTGCGGATATAGCGGAATTCCGTACCGGTGAGAGGGGAGGGTTTTTTGGCCAGGGCCAGGCAAATGGCGACGCAGAGACCATCCAGATTCTCGATAGACACGCCTTCGCCATAGGGCGTGTTATGAACCTTGTAGCCATTGACCAGCCACACGTTCTTGAGGCCGCCGTCTGTGTAGTGGTACATCTTCTTACCTCTTGGTCACATCCATCACCGTAATGACAGTCAAGTCGGACGCTGGGTAATCGACCAGGACAACGACGCCAACGTTGATCCCCGAAACATAACGCTCCATCACGCAGCGAAGGCCGGGTGTCCGCATGTCAGGCTCCGGTTCGCGCGAAATCAGGCCTTTACGAAGCGCTTCGAGAACCATCGGGTCGTTGATCATCCGCAGCCGCATTCGGTCTCGCGCATGAGCCGCGAACACAATGTTCGACGTTTCCATAGCACATGCGTGAATGTGCTTTTCCAACTGACGTGTCGACGGGTGCCTCACTGGGTCACCTATTATTTTGATAGGTTGAAGTGTATCCCAGTTTCACGCTTCCCGGCGCTCAAAGCGATAGGACACTTCGCATTCGGCCTGACTTCGTGTAAGCCTGATCAGCTAGTCCGCCCCTCTCCCGTAGTCAGTCGGAAGAGGGGGGCAAACAAGCGCAAGGGGACGTGCTTAACCGCAATGCCAACTATTCGTGCCGGCAAGCGGTCTGCATCAAGAGGCCGGCAGATCGTCCTCCAGCACCCGCTCCAACTGCGCCTTCACCAATCCCAACAGGCAAAACGCCGCAAAGCCGCCTTCCCACCATTCACTCTGCTGCTCCAGCAAGGCAAGTACCCCATCAATGCTTGCTGCCACCGCCAAGAGACCGTACCGCGCCGTAGATAGATCGATTTCCGACATAGGACCTCCAATCGTTGCATGAAGGTCCGCCGCGCGACGCAAGAGGAGGGCGGCGGGCCTGACGACGAGGGTGGAAACCGGTGTCACAACCATTGCCCGGTCAGCCTTGCGGCTGCCTCGTCCGGCCCGCCATGGATGGCTTGCACGTATAGGCGAGAACGGTCGTCATGGACGACCGTTCGGTTGAGACATCGAGTTTCCACACTCGGTCACCGTTGTTCGATGACAGCCCCAGTCTCTCGCGCCACGGCACGCGGCGCGATAAGACAGTTCGCATTCCGATACGGACGCCGCATGCTGCCCGAGCCTCGCCCGTCAGCAAATAGCCGAATGCCTAAGAGTGCATCCGAAGCGAAAGCTCGTCCCGTTGAAGGGAAAAACTCCGGGGTATTTGATCGAGATGAAGGTCGCGCTTCGAATCGGCATTTCTCCGTTGATTTCCGTTAGACGCAGGCGCACAAATAGCCGATTCCTATGCGCGAGATCGACATGGCACGTCTGAACAACAAGGCGGTTTGACGCATCGGTAAATGGATCCTGCACGCCTCTACCAACATCTCCTTTCCTCTACCCATCGCCTGTATGCCGTGGAGGGTGATGGCGCACTGGGCGAATTGGCCGTCGAAGCCTGGATCGGCCGCGAGGCCATCTCGGCGCTGTTCGAATGGCGCATCGTTACGGTCAGCGCCAATGCCGAGATCGCGCTGGACAGTTTGCTGGGCCAGCGTGTCACGCTGCTGACCACGCTCGCCGGCGGTGGCCAGTCACGCCGCACCGGCCTGGTCCGCCAGGCCGAGAAGCTTGGTGCCGACGGCAGCCTCGCGCGCTACCGCCTGACCGTGGTGCCTTGGCTGTGGCTGACCACGCAGCAGCGTCATAGCCAGGTGTTCCAGAACTGCACGCTCGACCGCATCATCGAAACCGTTCTGCAGGATTACGCGCCGTATGCGCACTGGCGCTATGCGGCTGGAGCCGAAGCCCGCATCGCCGCGTTCGGCGAACGCGACTACATCGCGCAATTCCGCGAGACCGACTACCAGTTCCTGTCGCGCCTGCTGGCCGAAGCCGGTCTCGGATATACCGTGGTGGAAGACGACGAAGCGGCCTTCGGCCATGCCGTGGTGATCTTTGCCGACAGCGAGAAACTACCGGAAGACCCTGAATCTGCGGCCGGCGGCGGTATCCGCTACCACCGCGCCCATAGCCAGGCATCGGCTGACGCCATCCAGAAGTTGATCTGTGAGACGCGTGCCGCGGTCGGCGGCGTGGCAGTGAGCGCCTGGGACCCCGAAGCCAAGCGCGCGATCCGTGGCCATGCGCCGGCGCGCTTCGGCGTATTTTCAGGCCGTGCCGTCAGTCCCGATCCTTACTTGTCGGTCAGCCTGTCGCTGGCGCCGGACAGGGCCAGCGCGCAGCGCGTCGCCGAGCAGGTAATGGAAGCCATCGAAGCCCGCGCGCTGGTATTCACCGGCAGTGCATCTGTACGCACGCTGCGCAGCGGCACTCGCTTGGTCGTTACCGATTGCCCACACCTGCCGCCCCAACCGGACGATACGGCGGGGTATCCGCTGCTGCTCGATGCGGTGGAGTACTGTGGCGTCAACAACCTCGCTGTAGAAACACGTGCCGCGCTCGCGGACCGGATCGGACCGTTGGAAGCGGCATTGTGCTTCGACACGCCGCCGGCGGCTCCAGATGCCGTGACCATCACCGCCGGCCTGATGAGCAGCGTCTTCGACGACGCAGCCAAGCGCCTGATTCCGACCGAATCCCTGCGGACAGCCGCACGGGAACATGGCCATGCGGCGCTCTTTCGTGCCTTCGATGTGCGCCGCCCATGGCGCGCCGCCGTGCTGGAGGGCGATTGTCCGCGGCTCTATAGCCAATCTATCCCTCTTGGCGTCCATACCGCGATCGTGGTCGGCCCCAACGGTCAGACGCAGCCGGACGGCCATGCCGAACACCACGCCAGCCCGCGCGGTCAGATCCGCGTGCGCTTCCCATGGCAGCGCGGCGAGCGCGCCGACGACCGCAGCAGCCGCTGGATCCGCGTCGCGCAACGGCAAGCCGGCGCCGGCGTGGGCTGGCAATGGCTGCCACGTATCGGCCAGGAGGTACTGGTCAAGTTCACGGACAACGATATCGACCAGCCATTCGTGATCGGCGCGCTGTACAACGGCCAGGGCGAAGCCGGCATCGCTCCCACGCCAGGCGGCAAGTCGATGGCCGCGGCCACCTTCTCCCAGCCTTATGACGCCAGTGGCATCTACGCATTGGGCTCCGACAGCCACCCGAGCGCACAGGGCAACCTGGCAGGCGGCAACAGCCCGGCGTGGCACGGCATGGGTGCGGACCCGGACGGCCATCGCAACGACGCCGCGCTGACCGGCTTCAAGAGTCAGGAACACGGCGGCAAGGGCTACAACCAACTGGTGTTCGACGACTCCGATGATCAGCTGCGCGCCCAACTCGCCACGACGGAACAGGCTACGCAGCTAAATCTCGGCCATGTGATTCACCAGCAGGACAACCGCCGGGGCAGCTTCCGCGGCCAGGGGTTCGAGTTGCGCACCGATGGCTACGCCGCGGTGCGCGGCCAAGCCGGGCTGCTGGTGACGACCTATCGCGATGCCGTCACCGGCCACGTACTGCCGACCGGTGACAACGCTGCCGGCATCGCGCTGCTGCGGCAGGCGGGCGATCTGGTCCGGACGCTGAGCGAGGGCGCGACTACGCACCAGACTCGAGCCCTGTCGACCGCAAAGGATGACGGGTCGCCGCTGGCGAAGCAAGCCAAGGCCGCAGCGGGCATGGTCGATGGGCATTCGCTCGAAGCGGCAAAGGCGGATGCGGCCGGCGGCAATACCAGCACGCCGGACAAGGTGCCGCACCAGGGCGAGCCGATGGCCCACCTCAACGGCAGGGCTGGCGTGGCGATGGTGGCGGGCCAGGACCTGCAAATCGCCAGCGGGGAAAGCGTCGTGCTCGCCAGCGGCCAGGACAACAATGTCGCCGTCGCTGGGCAGGCGCGCGTGCATGCGGGACAGGCGATTGGCGTGGCGGCCGGATTGTCTTCGGCCGGCGACGGCAACGTCGGTCTGCAACTGACGGCAGGTCAGGGTGATGTCGATATCCAGGCGCAGCATGATCTGCTGAAGCTGGCAGCGCGGGAGGACCTGACCATTGTGTCGGCGAATATGAATGTGGACTTTGCTGCGGCCAAGCGCATTCGCATTGCGACGGCTGGTGGGGCGGCCATCACAATCGAGGGCGGCAATATCACCTTCGAATGTCCGGGGCCGATTACCTATAAGGCGGAGCAGAGGAAGTTCGAGGCAGGCGTCCGCCATGACTATCCACTCCCAATGGCCCCGGCGACTCCATGGGAGATACCCGGTTCCTTCCCATACTCCTGAGCCGAATCGCGCCATGATCATCAGCTATCCCGTTCTTACAATGCCGCCGGCAGGCAACGCCATGGAGGAATCGGAGGACGCCTGGTTGGCGCGGCTGCTGGCCGAGTCAGACGACCCGAAGGGCGCGTATCCGGCGCGCATGGTGGGCAACACGTACTGCTGGCACGGTGGACTGCATGTCGGCGCCAATTCGGCCACGCCGGTTCGCGCTATTGCAGATGGCACCGTCGCGGCCTACCGGCTGGCGCCGAAGACAGAAACCTATGAAGGCCAGCCCTATGACACCAGTTTCGTACTGCTGCGCCATGAGACCGAGACAGGCGCCGCCACTCCAGTGGTGTTCTATTCGCTGTACATGAACCTTGCCGCCGCCGAGCATTTGCAGGGCCGCATCGACACGCTGCCGGCGTGCTGTCGAACCCGTACCAGCCCGGAGGCGCGGGTGCCGGACGATCCCAAGCAGGCCAAAGTCTACCGGCGCGACATATTGGGCTATCCGGGAAGCCAGCACCAGACAGGGCGCAGTGGCTTCCATTTCGAGATCTTCTGCACCGACGAGGCACTGGCGGGCTTCTTCCGCGACAGCAGCCGCATCACGGAAAAGGGCAGCGCCGATGTCTACGGCGATGTTCACTTCGTGATCCCGGAAGGCAAGTCATTTGTAGCGGCGCATCCGCGCTTGCCCAATGGCAACGGGGTATGGCGGACAGCGGACAAGGATGGCAACCTGATGTTTCCGGCTGGCACAGCCGGGAGCAATACGGGGCAACAGCTCTACGTCAGCGTCCGCCTCGACAAGGACAAGCGTATAACGATCACACGCATACGTACCGCGCAGGGGCAGTACCGCGAACTCGGCCGGGTCGAACAGCCGGGTTATGGCTACGCCATGCTGGCTCTCGCGGAGTCGCTGTATCCAGACAACCCAAGCGCCGGCCTGGAGTGGCTTACCTTCGGGCGTGTGCTGAGCGAAGAGCGCAGCCGCCACACCGACAATTGGCAATTGGTGCCGTATGCGCCCGGCTCGGTTGGCTATATAGACCTGTCGCAAGCTGGCATCGTGCGGCTATCTGACGCGGACTTCCCGCATTGGCTTGGCTGGAGGAAGGTCGAAGAAGGCGCGATGCTGAGTCCGGCCGATGCCATCGTCGACGACCCGGCGACGCTACAGATGCTGAGCGGCAACGGCGACGCGGCTAAGGCGGCGCTGCGTCATCTGGTAGTCAAGCATCCGACCGAATGGGATATCTCGGACTTGGACGCCAGGTTTGCGCGGCTGCGCAAGCCGGGCATGTCGTTGGTGTCGGAGGACAGTTGGCAGCGATTTAAGGACCAGGCGCGGAAGCTCGCATTCTGGCAGAACACGGGACTGCCTCGT
Source organism: Cupriavidus sp. SS-3 (assembly GCF_035818815.1). Classification (NCBI taxonomy): domain Bacteria; kingdom Pseudomonadati; phylum Pseudomonadota; class Betaproteobacteria; order Burkholderiales; family Burkholderiaceae; genus Cupriavidus; species Cupriavidus sp. SS-3. The sequence goes on along the minus strand of NZ_JAYLVT010000012.1, from coordinate 84,425 downwards.
GCGGTATGGCATTTTCACCCGCTGCAGTTCATCCATCATATGCGTCGGGCGCTGTGGCTCAGTGTTAACGAGTTAAAGCAAGCAGTGCCGGCGAGGGCCTTGCGGGGCGTTGGGGCCGGCATTCCGAAGAAGATCGTTTATGAAAACGCTCGACCATCTGCCGCTCGCTTGGTCATGGCTAATAAGAACACTTTGAATGCCTCCTGGCGCAAGTACGGGATAACAAACCGCGCGCGGCTCGCAGCATTTTTGGGAAATTCGGTGCAAGAAACCGGCTGGCTGCGGAGCACGTCTGAGGATGAGCCGGATGGCAAATGGTATGCCCCTTGGTACGGGCGTGGCTTCCTTCAATTAACCCATCCGGGCAACTACCTCAACTATTGGAAGTTTCGGGGGCGCAGCATCGATTCCACTGTGAGCGCAAAGCTTGTAAGGGCCCATGCAAGAGCAGATGAACTGCGTAGTAACGTGCCCTTGCTTAGCATTGAAGAATCGCTGCCGTCCGTCATACGCCAATGGCGCCTGGACGTTGCCAGTATGACTTACGATGCGGCAGACAGCGCCGGCTACTATTGGCTCAAGAACCAGGCCCACAAGGAAGCCGACGAGATCGCACAAAGTACACGCCAAGCGTTCAATATTCACCATAGCAGTCAGCTAAAGAGAGGAGCCCTGTTCACATTTTATGAGAACGTTCCATTCCGACGCGTGGCCTGCATCGTGAACCTGCCTGGGCACCTGGAGAGGAAAACGCCTTCGCTAAATGGCCTTGTGGATCGATACCATGCGTATGGGTATGCACAGGTGCTGCTGTTCGATCACCCAACTTTTCCCAACGCGACCGGGGTGCTGCAATTCAAACCAGAGGACTACGAATGGAAGAAGTAGGCCAACAAAGACGGTCAGCACTGGCCGGTCGTTGGACGGCACTTGCGTTACTCGGGCTCAGCTTGAGTGCGTACGCGGACGCCGATGCGCATGTGATCAAGGGGATGCAGCGCTACGTTATTCCAATTGAGGGCTGTGCAGTGGAGTTCGTGGCGAAGGCAGGAGGCTGGACGGCCGCGGACAAGACCGCTTCGGTTCCGGCTGGCTGGTTTCACCACGAGAATTACTATCCGACGGACCGCTACTCGAGGTCGCTGTCATTCTCGTTCAGCTGCCATGCCGGCAATGCGAGAGACCTATGCCCACAATTACTGGCTGATTATCGCAATCTCGATCAACTACAAGCACGTGATATCCAGCTTCGCCATTTGACAAGCTTGAACCCCAGGTACTATGGGGAGGCGTATATAGCATCAGATAGCGGTGTTCCGACTCCACGCAGGCGCGACCTGGATCTCTGTATCGGAAATGAAACGAAGGCGATTCTTACCGAGAACGGCGGCATCAACGTGGGCTATGACCCACGGGAAATTGTAGAAACGCGGGGCAAGCCTGTCTTGAAGCAGTCGGAGCATGCACTGCCCGACGTCCTAGCCATCATCCGATCGATGCGGTTCGTACCTGATCCGGCACCCAGACAAGACAGTCGGTAGGCCTTAATCCACAAGCGACACCAACGCCTCCCGCGCCTCCCGCCTCAACTTCTCCAAATCCAGCCCCACCACCGCCCCATCCCGCACCACCTGCCGTCCCCGCACCAGCACATCACGCACAGGCGTCGGCTCCCCAGCCGCGACCGGCGCGGTACCGATGTCATGGAACCCATGGAACCGCAATCCGCTGACGTCATAAATCGCCAGGTCCGCCGATTGCCCCGGCGCAAGCGTGCCGATACCGGGCAGCCCCAGAACCTGCGCGCCACCGGCAGTGCCCCAATGAATTACCTCCTCCACACGCGTTTGTGCGGCGCCGCCGAGGGCGCGATGCACCAGCCAGGCGAAGTTGGCCTCATGCACCATGCTGCCCGATTCATTGGACGCGACCCCATCGACGCCCAGTGAAATCGGCACCCCCGCATCCGCCATCGCCCGCACCGGCGCGATACCGCTGCCGAGCCGCGCATTGCTGACGGGGCAGTGCGCCATGCCGGTGTTGGTCACGGCCAGCATGCGGATTTCTTCCGGGTTGACGGTGACGAGGTGCGCGAACCAGACGTCGGGTCCCAGCCAGTCGTGGTCGGCGACGAACTGGACCGGCGTGCACTGGTATTTCTCGCGGCAGAACCTGACGTAGTTGTCGGTCTCGGACAGGTGCGAATGCAGGCGCAGGTCCATGCCGCGGCCAAAGGCGGCCAGTTCGCGCAGCAGGGCGGGCGGCAGGGAGAAGGTCGGTGTGGTCGGGGCCACCACCACGCGGCGCAGGCCGTCGGCGGCGGGGTCGTGGTAGCGTGATTTCAGCCGTTCGATATCGGTCAGCATTTCGTCCAACGTCTCGGGCACCAGCGCGGTGGCGCGCATGCCGGGATGATCGGAGGCGGACTGGATCGCGCCGCCGCGGCACAGCACCAGGCGCATGCCGAGTTCTTCGGCTACCTCGAACAGCACGTCGCCGGTCTCCGCGCCGTGGCCGTGGTGATACAGGTAGTGGTGGTCGGCGCACGTGGTGGTGCCGGACAGCAGCAGCTCCGCCATGCCCAGGCGCACCGCGGTGCGGAAGATCTCCGGGCTGAAGCGCGCCAGGCGCGGGTAGGCGACGGCCGCGAGCCATTGCTCGAGTCCGGCGTTCATGCCGCTGGGCACGGCCTTGAGCAGGTTCTGGAACAAATGATGGTGGGTGTTGACCCAGCCGGGGTAGACCACGCAGCCGCTGGCGTCGAGCAGGGCTTCCCCGTCGTGGCGGGGCAGGCCGGTGCCTATCTCGGCGATGCGGCCGTCGCGGATGCGGATGTCGGCGGCGCCGGCGCGCGCGGCGGCGCCCGCGCGGCCGGTCATCACGGCGGCGGCGTTGCGGATCAGCAGCGCGCCGGCCGGCGCGTTGGTGGCGGTGGTGGCGTTGGTGTTGTGCACCATGTTGTCAGACCCCTTGGACGTTGTCGGCACTGGCGGGCAGCTCGTCGGCTTCACGGGCTGGCAGGCCGTTGAGAATCAGGTTGAGGACCACGGAAACCACGCAGGCGATGATCACGCTGCTATGGACGAAGGGCTGCAGGAAGCCGGGCAGCTTCTCCAGCATGCCGGGCAGCATCACCGGCATCATTGCGCAGCCCAGCGTGATGGAGACGATGGAGAGGTTGTTGGGATTGCGCTCGTACTCCACCTCGCCCAGCGTCTTGATGCCGGCGGCGACGACCACGCCGAACATCACCATGGTGGCCCCGCCCAGCGCCGCGGCCGGAATCGATGCAAACAGCGCGCCGATCTTGGGCACCAGCGCCACCGCGCACAGCATCGCGCCGCAGGTGGCGACAACCCAGCGGCTGCGCACGCCGGTGACGATCACCAGCCCCACGTTCTCCATGAAGGCGATGTACGGGAACGCCGCGAACATGCCGCCGATGGCGCTGGCCAGGCCGTTGGCGCGCAGGCCGCGGGTGGCGTCGCGCTCGGTCAGCGGGCGCTTGACGATGTCGCCGACGGCAACGAACAGGCCCATCGACTCGACCATCTGCACCACCATCACGATCACCATGGTGGTGATGGCGCCGATGTTGAAGGTGGGCATGCCGAACGCGAACGGCGTCACCATGGTGAACCACGGCGCGCGCGCGACCTCATCGAAGCTGCCCATGCCCAGCATCCACGCCACTGCGCCGCCGGCCAGCAGGCCGATCACCACCGACAGGTTGCGCACCAGTTCGCCGCCGTGCCGGTTGATCAGCAGGATCAGTGCCACCACGCCGAAGGCGACCAGGAAAAAGATGGGCGCGCCGAAATCCGGCGCGCCCCTTCCGCCTCCAAACCAGTGAAACGAAACCGGGAACAGCGACAGGCCGACCGCGGTGATGGTGCAGCCGCTCACCACCGGCGGGAAGAAGCGCTTGAGCTTGCCGATCACCGGCGCCAGCAACATCGCGATCACGCCGGCGGCGATGATGGCGCCGCAAACGCCGTTGAAGCCGAGCGTCGGATCGGTGCCGATGGCGATGACCGGGCCCACGGAACTGAACGCCACGCCCTGCATCAGCGGCAGGCGCACGCCGAACTTCCAGAAGCCCACGGTCTGCAGCAGCGTGGCGATGCCGGAGGTGAACAGCGCGGTGCTGATCAGCATGGTGGTCTGCGCCGGCGTCATCTTGAGCGCGCCGGCGACGATCATCGGCACCGCGATGGCACCGAGGTAGCTGACCAGCATGTGCTGGAAACCGAGCGACGCCATGGCGCGTGCCGGCAGGATCTGGTCGACGGGGTGAACCGCTGCTTGCATGATGTGGTCTCCTGCCGCGTACTGGGGAAAAGTGCGCCATGCCGGCGGCGGCTGGCCCGGTCTGTGGTTGCCGGGCTCGGTCCGTCACGGTGCCATGCGCGGCGCATGGCCCACGCATGCCTTGCACAGTAGTGATGCGCCGCATGCCGTCATAGCGTTATTGCGAAGGCCGTGGCACGGGGCCGCAAGCGGGCTTGCAAAATGCGCGCCGGGGGGATCAGGGGTTTCCCTTGGGTTGCGCGAGGGCGGGGGTGGCCATAGGATGGATGCGCTGGTTTGCTCCCTCTTCCGCGTGGCGGGAGAGGGAAAAAGACGTCGGACGTTGGGGCGTCGGTCGTCGTGATCCCGTTCCCTTCCTTATTCGATGCCATGTCACCCACCGCCGCATGGTCTGCCGCAGCCTGCCGCTCGCCGTTCAGCCACGGGGACCTCGATCGCATCCAGTCGCTGTCCGGCCGCGTATTCGGCCCCACGCGGCTGCGCGCGGCGCAGGACGATGCGGCGCTCGATGCGCGCATCGATACCAGCACCATCGGCCGGCTCACGCTGGTGACCATCGCCTACAACCAGGCGGTGCAGATCGAGCCGCAGCCGAACAAGGACGAGTTCGTGATCCAGACCGTGCTGGCCGGCACCTGCCGCGTGGAAACGCCGCGTGGCGCGATGCTGATGCCGCCCGGGGCGACCTTTGTGTTCTCGCCCACCGTGCCGACCACGCTGTCGCTGGATCCGGGCTGCGAGCGCTTCAGCGTGGTGATCCGCCGCCAGCTGATCGAAGAGGCGTTTCGCCACCAGTTCAGCTTCGAGCCGCCGGCGCCGATCGAATTCGACATGCAGCCAGTGGCGGACGATGGGCGTGCCGAGCGCTGGCAGGCGCTGGTGGGCTACCTGCGCGCGGAAACCCGGGTGCGGCGCGAAGGCGGCGGCGTGCCGGCGGTCGATGCCAGCATCGAGCGCATCGTGCTGTCGACGCTGCTGCTCGACCGCTTTGCCGCCGACGGCAATATGCTGCCGCGCCGCTTCGAAGCGGTGCTGCCTGACTACGTGCGCCACGCCATTGCCTATCTGCGCGCCAACCTGGACCAGCCGCTGACGCTGGAGCAGATCGCCGCGCATTGCGGCGTGTCGGCGCGCACGCTGCAGCTGGGCTTTCGCAAGAGCAAGGACACCACGCCGATGGAGTACCTGCGGCTGCTGCGCCTGCATGGCGCGCGCGCCGACCTGCAGCGCGCACGGCCCGAGAAGGGCATGGTCGGCGCGATCGCGCTGCGGCACGGCTTTAGCCACCTGAGCCTGTTCTCGCGCGAGTACCGGCGCGAGTTCGGCGAGCTGCCGTCGCAGACCTTGCGCACGGCAGCGCTGCAGCGGGACTGACGCCAAGCCAGTCCCGCTGCCGCCAGGGCAGTCAGGCCGCGTGCGCCACCGGCAGGCACACCTTCAGCAGCGTCTGCAGCCGCAGCTTGTCGAGATGGCGGCCGATGAACACGAACTTGCTTTGCGCCGGTTCCGTACCCCACGCCTCGGCGGGGTGCAGGTCCATCAGCCGGTGCACCGCCTGCAGCACGTAGCGGCGCTCATCGCCCTCCACCGCGACGATACCCTTCATGCGGAACACATCGTCGCCCTGTGCGGCCAGCAGTGCCTTCAGGCCATGCTCGAGGCGCTGGCGGTCGAACGGCTGGTCGAACACCAGCGAAACCGAGGTCACCGACGGATCGTGGCGGTGGCCGTGGCTGTCGTCATCGTGCGCGTGGTCGCAGTGCTCGTCGCATACGTGGTCGTGCTGCGCGTCGTGCCGATCGTGCGCGTGGCCGGCGTGCCCGTGCGCATCGTGCGCATCGCGCGCATCGCGCGCATCGTGATCGTCGTGCGCCTGCGCCTGGATCGTGCCCGGCGTGAATCCGCCGATGCCCAGGATCTTGCCCAGGTCCACCTGCGCGAAGTTGGAACGCAGGATCTGCGCGCCCTCGTTCAGGCGGTGGATGCGGGCTTCCAGCCGGTCGAGCTGCGCGGCGTCGGCCAGGTCGGTCTTGTTGAGGATCACCCGGTCGGCGGCGACGATCTGGTCGACGGCCTGGTTGTCGAAGCCGGTCAGCAGGGGGTCGTCGAGATGGCTTTCGATATGCACCGCGTCGACCAGCGTCAGGATGCCGTCGAGCGTGACCTGCCTGGCGACTTCGTTATCCATGAAGAAGGTGGCGGCCACCGGGGTCGGGTCGGCCAGGCCGCTGGTCTCGACCAGGATATGGTCGAAGCGCTCGGGGCGCTCCAGCAGCTTCTGCAGGATGCGCACCAGGTCCGTGCGCACATCGACCACGCAGCAGATGCAGCCGTTGGTCATCTGGTAGATCTCCTCGTCCGAGGTCATCACGAGGTCGGAGTCGACGTCGACCTCGCCGAACTCGTTCTCGATCACGGCGATGCGGTGGCCGTGCTTCTGCGTCAGGATATGGTTGAGCAGCGTCGTCTTGCCCGAGCCGAGGAAGCCGGTAAGGATGGTGACCGGGACGGGCGGCTGTTGTGCGACGGCAGGTGCATTCATGTTGTCTCCTGATTAAGGTGCTGCGTTCCCCGCGAGCGCGAGGCGGAAAGTCTCTTCAAGCGGTGGCGACGCTGGGGCGCAGGCCTTGCCAGCGCGCCACCAGTCCGTCGTGCGGCACGTCGAACAAGTCCAGCACGCGCCCCACGGTGTGGTCGACGATGTCGTCCACCGATTGCGGATGCGCGTAGAAGGCCGGCACCGGCGGCAGCACGATGGCGCCCATCTCGGTCACCGTGGTCATGTTGCGCAGGTGCACCAGATGGAAGGGGGTCTCGCGCGCCAGCAGCACCAGCCGGCGGCGCTCCTTGAGCATCACGTCGGCGGCGCGGGTGACGAGGTTGTCGGCCAGCCCGGTGGCGATGGCCGCCAGCGTGCGCATGGAGCAGGGCGCCACCACCATGCCGTCGCAGCGGAACGAGCCGCTGGCGATGGTGGCGCCGATATCGCGCACGTTGTGCACCACGTCGGCCATGGCCTCGATCTGCGGGCGCTGCAGGCCCAGCTCATGATGCGCGGTCAGCAGGCCGGACGGCGAGCAGACCAGGTGGGTCTCCCAGCCGTCCAGCGCCGCCAGCGCCTGCAGCATGCGCACGCCGTACACCGCGCCGCTGGCGCCGGTGATGGCGACCACCAGGCGTTGCTTGCGGCTCATGCGCGCCCGCCTTCCCGCGCCGCCTTCTCCGCCAGCGCCTGCAGCACCTGCTCGGGCTTGATCGGGTAGTGGCGGAAGCGCACGCCGATGGCATCGAACACCGCGTTGGCAATCGCCGGCCCGATCGCGACGATCGGGTCTTCGCCGACGCCCTTGGCGCCGAACGGGCCGCCGGGATCCGGCGCGGCTTCTAGGATCACGGTGCGGATCTCGGGCATATCCATCGCCAGCGGCATCTTGTAGTCGACGAAGTTGGCGTTGAGCGAGCGGCCGGTGCGCACGTCGATCTGGTAGTCCTCGTACAGCGTATGGCCGATGCCCTGCTGGATGCCGCCTTCGATCTGGCCCGCGGCCGCGACGGGGTGGATCACCTTGCCGACGTCGTGCACCGGCACTACCTGGCGCACGGTGATGAATCCGGTCTCGGTATCGACCGCGACTTCGACAAAATGCGCGGCAAACGAATAAGACTTGGTCGGGTGGTAGGTGGCAGTGCCCACCAGCTGCGCGGCGGGAATGCCCTTGCGCGGCATCACCGCCTCGCGCACCGTCAGCGTGGGGCCGTCGCGGTCGCGCACGGCGATGATGCCGCCGGCCAGCGTCAGGGCCTCGGGCTCGCACTCCATCAGCTTCGCGACGCGCTCGAACAGCTGCCGCTTGATTTCGCCGGCCGCCATCTGCGCGGCCTTGCCGACCATGTAGGTGGTGTGGCTGGCAAAGGCGCCGATGTCCCAGGGCACCACGTCGGTGTCGCCGTGCACGACCGATACCGCCTCGAACGGCAACGTCAGTTCCTCGGCAACGATCTGCGCAAGCGCGGTATGCGCACCGGTACCCAGTCCGGCCGCGCCGGTCAGCAGCACCACGGTGCCGTCCTCGTTCATCTTGATGATCGCGTTGCCCTGCTCCTTGATGCCGGGATAGGCGCTGCTGCCGTGCATCTCGCAACCGAGGCCCCAGCCGGTGCGGACCGGGCCGGTGGTGTCGCGCGGGCGGCGGCGCAGCGCGGGCCAGTCGAGCAGTGCCATGCCTTGCTCGATGCAGGCCTCCAGGCCGTGCCCGATCAGCGGATGGTTCGACGGCGCGATATCGCCTTCGCGCACGGCGTTTTTGAGCTTGAGTTCGGCGGGATCCATCCCCAGGTGCGCGGCCGCCTCGTCCATCTGCACGTCGAGCGCATAGTAGGTCTGCACCACGCCGTAGCCGCGAAAGGCGCCGGCGATGGGGCTGTTGGTGTAGACGCAGCGGCCTTCGAGCAGCACGTTGTCGCAGCGGTACAGCGATACCAGCGCGGCGGTGCCGACATTGGTCACGCCCGGACCGTGCGAGCCGTACGCGCCGGAATTGAACACCACCCTGGCCTGGCGCGCGGTGATGGTGCCGTCGTTGCGAAAGCCCTGCTTCAGCCAGATCCTGGCCGGATGGCGCGTGCGGCCGCCAACGAAAGTCTCCTCGCGCGTGTATTCCATGCGCACCGGCCGGCGCGTCTCGCGCGCCAGCAGCGCGCACAGGAACTCATGCTGGAACAGGTCCTGCTTGGCGCCGAAGCCGCCGCCCATGTGGTCGACCAGCACGCGCACCTTGTGCAGCGGCAGCCCCAGCACCTCGGCCATGATGCCGCGCACCATGAAGGCGGTCTGGGTCGAGATCCACACCGTCAGGTTGCCGTTGCCGTCCCAGCTGCAGGTGAGCACGTTGGGCTCCATGTAGGCGGGGGTGGGGCGGCCGCCCTCGTAGACGCCTTCGAGGATGAAGTCAGCCTCGGCAAAGCCGGCTTCCACGTCGCCGCGCCTGACGATCACCGGCGGCAGCACCAGGTTGCCGCCGGGCTCGCGCTCATGGATGCGCGGTGCGTCGGAGCGCTCCGCGTCTTCGGTGGTGAAGACCGCGGGCAGCGTGTCGTACTCGACCTCGATCAGCTCGAGCGCGCGCTCGGCGATCTCTTCGCTGACCGCCGCCACCGCGGCCACACCCTCGCCCCAGTAGCGCACCTTGTCGTCCAGGATGTACTGGTCGCAGGTCACCGACGCCGAGCGCGGATGCGGCGAGCCGGCGTGCAGCACGCGCGGCACGTTCTCGTGCGTCAGCACGGCCTTGACCCCGGGCAACGCCAGCGCGCGCGAGGTGTCGATGCGGCGGATGCGGGCGTGGGCGACATTGCTGCGCTTGATCTTGCCGTACAGCAGGCCGGGGAAGGGCATGTCGGCAACGTACTTGGCGTTGCCGGTGACCTTGTCGAGCAGGTCGGTGCGCTTGACGCTGTGTCCGATCACGGCGTGGGTCATCATGCCTCCTCGCTGGCGCGGGTACGGTGTGCGCACCCGGCGGGGTCCATGGCCGCGGCGGTCTGCTCGATGGCCTCGATGATCTTGGTGTAGCCGGTGCAGCGGCAGATGTTGCCGGCAATGGCAAAGCGGATCTCGTCGCGCGTGGGATGCGGGTTCTCGTCCAGCAGCGCCTTGGCCATCACCACGAAGCCCGGCGTGCAGAAGCCGCACTGCGCGGCGCCGCAGCGCATGAACTGCTCCTGCAGCGGATGCACGGTGTCGGGCGCGGGCTGGACGCCTTCGATGGTGGTGATGTGGCAGCCGTGCGCCTCGGGCGCCAGCACCAGGCAGCTGTTCATCGGCCGGCCGTCGATGATGACGGTGCACGAGCCGCATTCGCCCACGTCGCAGCCCTTCTTGGTGCCGGTCAGGCCGGCGTCGTGGCGCAGGGCGTCGAGCAGCGTGCTGTGCGGTGCCACCGCCAGTTCGCGCGGCTCGCCGTTGATGACGAGTTCGATCATTTTTCGCATGATGCTCCGCGCAGGGCGGCCTCCAGGGCTTGTTCGAGGGCGCGGCGGGTCAGCACGCTGACCATCTGCCGCCGGTAGGCTTCGCTGGCGCGCACGTCGCTGATCGGACGGGCTTCATCCATGGCGGCGTGCGCGGCTTGCAGGATCAGGGCGTCGGTCACGCGCTGGCCGCGCAGCACGTGCTCGGCGCGCAGCGCGCGCACGGGCGTGGGGCCGACCGCCGCCAGCACGATCGCCGCATCGGCGCAGTGGCCGCCCTCCACCGTCAGCGATACCGCCACGCCGACCGTGGCCAGCTCCATCTGCACGCGGCGGCCATGCTTCAGGTAGACCTTGCCGGTGTTGGCGCGAGGCGCCGGCACGGTGATGCGGGTGACGATCTCGTCCGGCGCGATGGCGGTCTTGCCGACGCCGGTGACAAAGTCCTCGACGCGTAGCTCGCGCGAGCCGGACATGCCGTACAGGTGCACCGAGGCGCCGTCGGCGACCAGCGGCGCGATCGAATCCGCCGACGGCGACGCGCGGCAGACATTGCCGACCACGGTGGCGCGATGGCGCACCTGGATCGAGGCGAAATCCGTCACCGCCTTTGCCAGGCCGGCGTAATGGCGCTGCACGAAGCCGGAAGTCTCGACCGCGCGCGTGGTCACCAGCGCACCGATGCGCAGGCCGTTGACCGGATCGAAGGTCAGTACGTCCATGCCCGGGATTCTCTTGATGTTGATGACTTGCTCGGGCTTGCGCACGGACTCCTTGATCTGCACCAGCAGATCGGTGCCGCCGGCCAGCACGCTGGCCTTGCCGCCGCACCGGTGCAGCATGGCCGAGGCTTCGGCCAGCGTCGCCGGTTCGAAATACTCAAACGCTCTCATTGCTCCTCCTGGTCTGTGCCATCGGCGGCGGCTGCCGGTCCTGCCGAGGTCATGCGGGGCGCGCGCCGTCGAATCCATCATGGGCGGCCGGTCTTCATCGGTAAAGACCCGGAAACGGATTAATTGATCGTGTTACCCTCTGAATCAGACGCGCCAGCCGGACCCAGGCCACAGCAAGCGCGCACCCCGAACCTCCGGAGGTAGACAACGTGCCCAACCTCAGCAACATGAACGTGTCGCTGCGCCAGCTGCGCGCGTTCATCGCCGTGGCGCAAGAGCGCCACTTCACCCGCGCGGCAGAAAAGCTGGACCTGTCGCAGTCGTCGGTCAGCGCGCTGATCCACGAGCTGGAGGCCAACCTCGGCCTGAAGCTGTTCGACCGGCACACGCGCCAGCTGCATATCACGCAGGCGGGCGCGGAACTGCTGCCCCTGGTGAAGAAGGCCGTGGCCGATATCGACAGCGTGATCGAGAACTCCAGCGAGCTGCGCACGCTGGGACGCGGGCGCGTGTCGATCGCGGCATCGTCGATCCAGGCGGCGCTGATGCTGCCGCGCGTGATCCGCGAGTTCTGCGTCAGCCATCCGGGCGTGAAGGTGGAGCTGCACGATGTGTCCGAGCATGAAGTGACCAGGATGGTCAGTTCGGGCGAGGTCGACTTCGGCATCGGCACCATTCCCGCGGGCCAGCCCGACCTGAGCGCGCACCGGCTGCTGGACGACGCCTTCGTGATCGTGATGCCCGCGCACCATCCGCTGCGCCGGCGCAAGACGCTGCGCTGGGAGGATGTGGCCGGGCTGCCGGTGATCGGGCCGCACAAGGGCAACCCGATCCGCGACTGCCTCGATACCGCGCTGGCCGCGCGCGGCATCACGCTGCAGCGGGTGCACGAGGTGTTCCTGCCGCTGACCATGGTCGGCATGGTCGACGCCGGGCTGGGCATCGCCGTGATGAGCGCGGCAGTCACGCGTCTTACCGGCGCGCTGGGGCTGGCCACGGTGATGCCGACCGATCCGGTGATCCACCGCGAGATCTCGCTGCTGGGGCACGCGGACCGGTCGCTGTCGCCGCCGGCGCAGGCCTTCCGCGACCTGCTGATGCGCTACCGCGCCAGGCTGGCCGAGGCCAGCTGACTGCCGGCCAACTTCGTCATGCCGGTTCCTTGGCCAGGCCGTGGGGCTGGGGGGCCGGCGAACGCGCGTTGAACAGCAGGTTCAGCAGCACCGCGGCAAGCGTGCCCAGCAGGATGCCGTTCTGGCAGAACTTGGCCAGCAGCTCCGGCATCTGCGCGAAGAACTTGTCGGACACCAGCGGGATCATGCCCAGCGCCACGCTGACGGCGACGATGTAGGCGTTCTTCTTGTTGTCGACAAAGTCGACATGGCCGAGGATGCGTATGCCCGTGGCCGCCACCATGCCGAACATCACCAGCGCCGCGCCGCCCAGCACGTATTGCGGGATCGAGGCCGCGAAGAAGGCCAGCTTGGGCAGGCAGCCCAGCACGATCAGGATGCCGCCGGCGGTGGCGCAGACCCAGCGGCTGCGCACGCCGGTGACCTGCACCAGCCCCACGTTCTGCGCGTAGGAGGTGTAGGTGAAGGTGTTGAACACCGCCCCCACCAGCGCGCCGACACCGTCGGCACGCAGGCCGCGCGCCAGGTCTTCGGAGTCGACCGGGCGCCCGACGATCTCGCCCAGCGCCAGGAACTGCCCCACGCCTTCGATCATGATCACGATCATGACCACGCACAGCGTGACCGAGGTCATGGCGTCGAAGGTCGGCCAGCCGAAGTGGAAGGGCGTGATGAACTCGACCCAGTGCGCGCCGCGCAGGCCGTCAAAGCTGACCTTGCCCAGCGCCAGCGCGATGCCGAAGCCCACCGCAATGCCGATCAGCACCGCCACATTGCACAGGAAGCCGCGCGCGAACGCCACCAGCGCCAGCACCGTGCACAGCACCGCGGTGGCGATGGCAATGTTCACCGGCAGGCCGAAATTGGGATTGGGCACCGGGCCTGCCGCGGTATTGAGGGTGGGATTGCCGCCCGCCGCCCAGTTGATCCCCACCCGCATCAGCGAGATCCCGATCACCAGCACCACGGTGCCGGTCACCACCGGCGGGAACCAGCGCACCATCTTGCCGACATAAGGCGCGGCAAAGTAAGTGAAGACGCCCGCCACCATCACCGCGCCGAACACCGCCGGCAGCCCCAGCGACGGATTGGAGCCGGTGGCGATGATCGGCGCGATCGCGGTGAAGGTGACGCCCATCATCACCGGCAGGCGGATGCCGACCTTCCAGATGCCGATGCTCTGGATCATCGTCACCAGGCCGCAGCAGAACAGGTCGGCGGCGATCAGGAAGGCGACCTGGTCCTTGGGCAGCTTGAGGGCGCCGCCGATGATCATCGGCACGGCGATGGCGCCGGCATACATCACCAGCACATGCTGCAGGCCCAGGGCCAGCAGGCGCGGCGGGGGCAGGACCTCGTCGACGGGATGCACGGCGGCATTCCCTTGCGTAGGCAGGGTGGGGTTCATGCTGTCTCCTTTGGTCGGTATCACGCCGGTTGCGCATTGCGCTAACGTGTCGCCAAGGTGCCGGCGCTTCCTCTTGCGGGATGGTGCTGCCATCCTCTCGTGCGAAGCCCGCGCCTGTCCTGTCTTGTCAATCCAGCATGACAGCGGCGCAGGGAAGGTACAACGTTCGCGGCGGATTTATCGATCGGGTGAAACGATGAATCCGCCGTTTTCAACGGGTTATCCCTGAGCCGCGCCTCACGGCACGTGCGATGCCGCACGCTCCAGCCGCGCCAGCAGCGCGGCCGCGCGCGCCATCGCGGCAGGATCGATGCGCGCGCGGATGCCGTCGAAGCCCGGCCCGCGCGTCGCATCCAGCCCCATGCGTGAAGTGGTGCCGACGCCGGAGGCGGACGGATCGAGCGCGCTGCCGGGCAGGCCGTCCACCACCACCACGTCCAGGTGCGGCTGCAGGTGCGTGGCCATGGCCCACAGCACTTCCTCGTCGCGGGTGATGTCGACGTCCTCGTCCACCGCCACCACCGTCTTCAGGTACGGGTCCCAGCCGAGCAGGCCCAGCATCACCTGGCGGGCCTCGCCGGGGCGGCTCTGGCGCAGCGCCACGTAGGCGTGGAAATGCGTGCCGGAGCTGGGGTAGTGCACCGCGGTGACGCCGGGAAAGCGCTCGCGCAGCTTCTCCACCATCTCGGACTCGCGCGGGATCCGGCCCAGGTTCAGGTGCTCGGCCGAATTGCCGCCGACCACGTCGACCAGCCACGCGTCCGTGCGCCGCATCACGCTCTGCACGCGCAGCAGGTTGTTGGTCGAGCGGTCCGACGAGTAGCCGGTGAACTCGCCGAACGGGCCTTCGTCGACGCGGGCCTCGGGATCGATCACGCCTTCCAGCACGATCTCGGCATGCGCCGGCACCAGGATGCCGTGACGCGGCGTGCGTACCACTTCCAGCGGCGCGCCGAACAGGCCGCCGGCCACATGGCGCTCGTCCACGCCGAACGGCAGCCGCGCGGCGCCGGCCAGCATGAACAGCGGATGCGCCCCGATCACCATCGCCACCGGCAACGGGCGGCCCAGTTCGGCCGCGCGCTGCTGCATGCGCCACAGGTGGCCGCGCGAATGCAGGCTGGTGGCGATCTCGGTGGGCGAATGCAGCATCGAGCGGTGGTAGCTGGCGTTGCCGATGCCGCTGTCGGGATCTTCCGCGATCAGGATGGCGTTGGTGATATAGGGGCCGCGGTCGGTGGCGAAATGCCGGATCGCCGGAATCGTGCGCAGGTCGATGTGTTGCGTCTCGACGTGGCCGGTGACGGCGCCGCTGTCCAGCACGCGCGGCGCCACCATGCGGCGGCTGCGGGCCTGGTATTCGGCATGGATGCCGGCGGGCGGCACGCCGCCAAGCATGCGCCCGACGCGCTCGCGCGAGGCAAACAGGTTGGTGGCCAGCGACGTGCCCAGGCCTTCGACATGGTCGAACAGCAGGGCCGGATGGCGGCCCTGCGCGGCCAGTGCCCACACCAGCGCGGTGGGGTCCTGGTCGGCGCCGACCGGCGCGCGGATATGCAGCACGTCGTCGGGAAAGGCCTCGCGGTAGGCGGCCAGGAACTGGTGGAAGTCCTGCGAGGTATCGTGGAAAGGCTGGCGCGCCGGCGTCGCGGTGGCGAAGGGCGCTGAGGGTGAGTTCATGGATCGGCTCCTGGGGTCAGGGTGGGCCAGGGCGAAGGCTGCCCCGGCGGCCGGGAATGGTCCCGGCCGCCGTGCCGTGCCTGCCTGCCGAACAGCTAGCGACTACCGGGTGCTGGCGTAGGTATCCTTCAGCCGCGCCAGGGCCTCTTGCTGCGTCCTGGGCGGCGCGGTCGGCTCGATGCCGACCAGCCGGGCGATGTTGTTGCCCATGTAGTTCTCGAGCCCGTCCTCGTCCAGGTCCATGCCCTGCGGCGCGGGGCCGCACAGCATTTCCAGCTCGCGCAGCCACATGCCGGGCTCGTTGGGCGGCGTGTCGGTGCCGAACACGATCTTGTCGCGCGGCAGCTGGCGCGCGAACTCGACGATGCGCGACTGGAAGCACCAGCCCGATTCGCAATACACGTTGGGCGTGTCCATCGCCATCCAGAACGCCTCGAACGAATAGTTGCCGCCGGTCTGGATGCCGAAATGCCCGATGATGAAATTGACCATCGGGAATTCGCGGATGATCGGATAGAACATGGTCGGGATCGTGTACGGGCCGTCGCCGGTGTGGATCAGCACCACCACGTTGTACTTGGCGCAGACCTTCATCGCCGGGCGCAGCCAGTCGAGCGCGCGGTCGGGACGGTAGCCGTGCATGTTGGCATGCAGCTTCAGCATCTTGAAGCCGTACTCCTTGACGTGGAATTCCAGCTCCAGCGCGCCTTCCTCCGGGCCCCAGCGCGGGTTGAAGGTGAAGTTGCCGATAAAGCGGTCAGGGTACTTCTGGCACAGCTCGGCGATATACGCCATGTAGTCGCGGATGCCTTCGCGGCCGCGGCGGTTGCCGTCGCGGTAGCCGGTGTTGCCCGGCGGCGGCTGGATAAAGCCCATGTCGATGCGGCGCGGCTTGCCGTTGATCATGTAGGGGCCGTCCATCATCTTGAGCATGCGCTCGCCGTTGAAAGGCTCGCCGGTGTGGCGCCAGGCTTCGTCGACCAGGTTGGTCGGGTGCAGATGGGTGTCGATAATCATGTGGGTGCTCCGGAGTCCGTTGTCATTGGCGCGGGCATTGCGCTCAGGCGGCCAGGCGCGCTTTCGCTTCTTCCAGCGTGCGCGGCACCGGCGTCGGCGCCAGGCCGATCATCCGGGCGACGTTGTTGCCGAGGTAGTCCTCGAGCGTGTCTTCATCCAGGTTCAGGCCCTGGGGCGGCTCGAAGCACAGCACTTCCAGCAGGCGCAGCCACATGCCGGGCTCGTTGGGCGGGGTGTCGGAACCGAACAGTATCTTGTGCTTGGGCAGCACCTTGGCGAACTCGACGATGCGCGACTGCAGGCACCAGCCCGATTCGCAGTAGACGTTGGGCATGTCCATCGCCATCTGGAACGGCTCGAAGCAGTACACGCCGCCGGTCTGCACGCCGAAGTGGGCCATGATGAAGTTCACCGTCGGGAATTCCTTCATCATCGGCACCCATTCGGTGGGGATGCTGTAGGGGCCGTCGCCGGTATGCAGCTTGACCAGCACGCCCAGCTCGGCGCATTTCTGCAGCGCCGGGCGCAGCCAGTCGAGCGCGCGGTCGGGGCGGTAGGCGTGCATGTTGGCCTGGAACTGGACCATCTTGAAGCCCAGCTTCTTCACGTAGTGCTCGATCGCGTTGACGCCGTTCTGCACGCCGCAGCGCGGGTTGTAGACGAAGCAGCCGATAAAGCGGTCGGGATACTTCTTCACCATCTCGACGGTATAGGCCATGTACGCGTCGATCGATTCGCTGCCCGATTTCACGCCGTCGGTGTAGGTGTAGATGGTGTTGCCCTGCGGCGGCTGGATAAAGGCCTTGTCGATGCGGCGCGGCTTGCCGTTGATGGTGAATGGGCCGTCCATCATCTGGATCAGGCGCTCGCCGGTGAACGGGTCGCCGTCGTGGCGCCAGGCCAGGTCCACCAGGTTCGTCGGATAACAGCTGGTGTCGATGATCATGGGAGATCCCCTAACAATGACTAGGTTGGACACGCATGCGGCGGGCGCGCGCGAACAACGCCGCGGGGCCGGCCTTGCATGCTGCGATCGGGAGTCTTTGTCAGGGGAGCGTCTGGACCACTGCGCCACCGACGAAACACTCCGTCAGTGAGCAATCTCCAGTTGGACGTCGCGGCATTGCACCGCTGCTGTCCAATCGACCGCTTCTACCCACGCGCTCTTTATACATAGCGCCTCGGCATGGGTCAAGCGCATCATGTGTTGCGCCGCACGAACAGTGGGGCCGGCCTGCATTCCGGACCAGGCCCTGAATCCGCTACATTGTGGGGACCGCAGCGGCAGGCCCGGCCGCCGCGGCATATCGACAACAGGGCCGCTCGCTTCGAACGGGGTTCATCACAGGGAAGGGGGAAGAATATGCACGGCAACGATGCGAAGAAGGCCGCGGCGATGCTGTCGGTTGCGCTGAGCCTGGCACTGGGGGGCTGCGGTGGCGACGGCGGACAGACCGAGATGGTGTCGCCCACGGCCGCGGCCACGACGCGGTCCATCGCCGAAACTACCACCAGCGCCACCACGCGCTGGGCCCCGGCGCTTACCGACACCTGGCAGATCCAGCTGACCGGCAGGCTCAATACCAGCTATGCGGTGACCGCCTATGACTTCGACCTGTTCGATACGCCGCAGGCCACCATCGACGCGCTCAAGGCGCAGGGCCGGCGCGTGATCTGCTACTTCTCGGCGGGCAGTTCCGAGGACTGGCGTCCCGACTTCAACCAGTTCACCGAGGCGGACCAGGGCGCCCCGCTGTCGGGCTGGGCCGGCGAGCGCTGGCTGGATACGCGCTCGGCCAACGTGCGTCGCATCATGCAGGCGCGCATGGACCTGGCGGTCAGCAAAGGCTGCGATGCGGTCGATCCGGACAATGTCGATGGCTATACCAACAGCCCCGGCCTGCCGCTGACGGCCGAGACCCAGCTCGACTACAACCGCTTCCTGGCGGCGCAGGCGCATGCGCGCGGGCTGGCGGTGGGCTTGAAGAACGACGTGGGACAGGTGGCCGAGCTGGCCGCGAGCTTTGACTTCGCCATCAACGAACAGTGCTTCCAGTACCGCGAGTGCGGTGCCTATACCGCGTTCACGGGGCAGGGCAAGCCGGTATTCCAGATCGAATACGCCACCAAGTACCGGGACGCCGCCACGCGCGCCGGGCTGTGCGCCAAGGCCCAGGCGGCCAACCTGCGCACGCTGGTGCTGCCCAGGACGCTGAACGGGTCGTTCCGCTACGCCTGCGACGCCTGAGGGGGCGGGTCGATGCTGGCGGCGGGGGCGGCGCGTTCCAGCTCCCGCCACGCCAGGTAGAGCCGCGTATCGAACTCGAGCTGGTGGTAGCGCGGCTCCATGTATTCGCAGAGCCGGTAGAAGGCCTTGTCGTGCTCGCTTTCCTTCAGGTGGGCAAGCTCGTGCACGACGATCATGCGCAGGAACTCCGGCGGTGCCTCCTTGAACAGCGAAGCCACGCGGATTTCTTTCTTGGCCTTGAGCTTGCCGCCCTGCACGCGCGAGATCGCGGTATGCAGGCCGAGCGCGCGCTGGGCGGAATCCAGGCGCGCATCGAATCCCACCTTGTGCAGCGGCGGCGCGCTGCGCAGGTATTCCTGCTTGAGGTCGGTGGTGTATTCGTACAGCGCGCGGTCGGTCTGCACGGTGTGGCGCCCCGGGTAGCGGCGGGCCAGATGGTCCCCGAGCCGGCCGGCGGCGACCACCTCGCGCACCTGCTCCAGCACGCCGGGCGGATAGCCGCCCAGGAAGCGCATCGGGTCCTTGCCGGCGGGACGCCAGGTCTGGTTCACCACGGTGGCCGGCTCAGTGGTGGTGGTGATGGTGGTGCATCCAGCTGTTGTCCAGCGAATTGACGAAGGACTCGACCGCGTCCTTGTCGCCGGTGGCGTGGCGCATCATTTCGCCGCACTTGCAGAAACCCTGGTACGGGGTGATGTGCGAGCACGCCGACGTCTTCTGCAGGTACAGCGTGACGGGTTTGGTGCACTTCTTGCACTTGAACTTCAGGGTCAGGGCGGGTTTGCTCATGGCGATGGCTTGAAAAATCAGCGGAAAGACGAACCTGTGATTGTACCGGCGCAGGCCAAAGCTGGCCGGGCCCGGGCTGCGCGCAGCGGCGTGCCTGATACACTCCGCCATTCCCGCACCTACTCCAGCACCATCACCAACACGCACCCATGGCACAGTACGTTTTCACCATGAACCGCGTGGGCAAGATCGTTCCGCCCAAGCGTCACATCCTGAAGGACATCTCGCTGTCGTTCTTCCCGGGCGCCAAGATCGGCGTGCTCGGCCTGAACGGCTCGGGCAAGTCCACGCTGCTCAAGATCATGGCCGGCCTCGACAAGGAAATCGAGGGCGAGGCCACGCCGATGCCGAACCTGAACATCGGCTACCTGCCGCAGGAGCCGCAACTCAACCCCGAGCAGACCGTGCGCGAGTCAGTCGAGGAAGCGCTGGGCGGCGTGTTCGAGGCGCGCAAGAAGCTCGATGAAATCTACGCCGCGTATGCCGAGCCGGACGCCGACTTCGACGCGCTCGCCGCCGACCAGGCCAAGTACGAAGCCATCCTCGCCGCCAGCGACGGTAACAACGTCGAACTGCAGCTGGAAATCGCTGCCGACGCGCTGCGCCTGCCGCCGTGGGATGCAAAGATCGAACATCTTTCCGGCGGTGAAAAGCGCCGCGTGGCGCTGTGCCGCCTGCTGCTGTCGCGCCCCGACATGCTGCTGCTCGACGAGCCGACCAACCACCTGGATGCCGAGTCGGTGGACTGGCTGGAGCAGTTCCTGACGCGCTTCCCCGGC
Source organism: Cupriavidus sp. SS-3 (assembly GCF_035818815.1). Classification (NCBI taxonomy): domain Bacteria; kingdom Pseudomonadati; phylum Pseudomonadota; class Betaproteobacteria; order Burkholderiales; family Burkholderiaceae; genus Cupriavidus; species Cupriavidus sp. SS-3. Next base: position 64,197 of record NZ_JAYLVT010000012.1, on the reverse strand, counting down.
ACCGTGGTGGCCGTGACCCATGACCGCTACTTCCTCGACAACGCCGCCGAGTGGATCCTGGAACTCGACCGCGGCCACGGCATCCCCTGGAAGGGCAACTACAGCTCGTGGCTGGACCAGAAGGAAGCGCGCCTGAAGCAGGAAGAGGCCAGCGAATCGGCGCGCCAGAAGGCGCTGCACAAGGAACTGGAGTGGGTGCGCCAGAACCCCAAGGGCCGCCAGGCCAAGTCCAAGGCGCGCCTGGCCCGCTTCGATGAACTGAACAGCCAGGAATACCAGAAGCGCAACGAAACCCAGGAAATCTTCATCCCGGTGGGCGAGCGCCTGGGCAACGAAGTGATCGAGTTCGACAACGTCAGCAAGGGCTTCGGCGACCGCATGCTGATCGAGAACCTGAGCTTCAAGGTGCCGCCGGGCGCCATCGTCGGCATCATCGGCCCGAACGGCGCCGGCAAGTCGACCTTCTTCAAGATGCTCACGGGCAAGGAACAGCCGGACAGCGGCGAGATCAAGATCGGGCCGACCGTGAAGATGGCCTTTGTCGACCAGAGCCGCGACGCGCTGGACGGCACCAAGACCGTGTTCGAGGAGATCTCGGGCGGCGCCGACGTGCTGACCGTGGGCCGCTACGAAACCCCGTCGCGCGCCTATATCGGCCGCTTCAACTTCAAGGGCGGCGACCAGCAGAAGCAGGTCGGCACGCTGTCGGGCGGCGAACGCGGCCGCCTGCACATGGCCAAGACGCTGATCGCCGGCGGCAACGTGCTGCTGCTGGACGAACCGTCCAACGACCTCGACGTGGAAACGCTGCGCGCGCTGGAAGACGCGCTGCTGGAGTTCGCCGGCTGCGTGATGGTGATCTCGCACGACCGCTGGTTCCTGGACCGGATCGCCACGCACATCCTGGCGTTCGAGGGCGACTCGCATGTGGAGTTCTTCCCCGGCAACTACCAGGAGTACGAGGCGGACAAGAAGAAGCGGCTGGGTGAAGAAGGGGCCAAGCCGAAGCGGATCCGGTACAAGCCGATTGTGCGGTGAGGCACTGCCGAACAAGCAAGAGAGCCAGGCCTGTGGGCCTGGTTTTTTATGGTGCTGGCTGTATGCGCTGTCGAAAATTCTGAAACACGTCGCCAGACCTTTGGCATTAGTGTGATGCCGGATAGGTTTGGTGGATGCGAAAGTCAAAGCGTCCAGCTCGCAAAAGTCAACGATTCTGGCGGCGGCACAAGCCTGCGCTGCCGTCTCCGAGCGTTCGCGAGCATGCCTTTCCAAAATCGGTTGAGACGGTACATTTTCTCTACCGTACCGATCGCGAGCTAAAGGCTCATCCGAGCTATAAGGCTGCCAAGGCGGGCAACGGCAAGGCCGCGGTTCAGCTGGTGGCAGACCTTGCGCCGTCCTTGCTCGCTGAGCTGCGAGTCAGATGTTCTCCCCGTCCACGCATCTTTGTGGCACCTCACGCACGAGAGGCAACGGGTGACAATGCCATTCCGCATATGTTGGCCGTGTATCTGCACAGTGAACTCGGCGGGATGATCGACAAGTCGATCGTGCAGATAACCCGGGTCTTTCACACAGGCGCGGATCCTATGGAACGGATGAACTCGCGGGCTGAATTCACCGGATATGTAGAACCCGGCGGGCACTATGTGCTGGTAGACGACGTTACGACAATGGGAGGCACCCTTGCGGAATTGGCCAACTACATCCGAGGCCGCCGCGCCGAGGTGGTTGGCGCAGTCGTACTGGTGAACGCCGGCCGCTCTGGTAGACTGGTTGCGCCCAGCAGGACGATTCTGGAACTGGAAAGGAGGTACGGTAATGAAATCCGGGAGATCTTCGGCATTGCCACCCACGCCCTCACCGCTGATGAAGCGGGGTACCTCATCGGTTTCCGCTCGGTTGACGAAATCCGAGGTCGCCTCGCTAAGGCAAGGGAAGAGACGACTCACAGACTTGGGTCAAAAGGCATTTTCCTCGTTGAGCCGCAAGAACAAATAGACCGACATCGCGACGGCAGACAACAGCGCCATAAGGTCCGCAAGTGGATTTCGCGACTTAAACCAAAGCCTCGTCTTCACAAGTGAGCAAGGACATTGGGTTGCGTGAAGCAGCAATGGCCTAGCCCCGCACCAACCTCACCCGCGTAATCTCCGACGGCGCCCCGAACCGCTTCGGCGGGCCCCAATATCCAGTACCACGGCTGATATAGATCCACAGCGAGCCATGCCGCACCAGGCCCGCGGTGTAGGGCTGCTGCATCGGCACGAACAGGTTCCACGGCCAGAACTGGCCGCCGTGGGTATGTCCCGACAGCTGCAGGTCGAAACCCGCTTGCGCCGCCGCGGGCGCGGTGCGTGGCTGGTGGGCCAGCAGCACGCGTACGCCGGCATCGGCGGGGGCGCCGGCGATGGCGCGCTGCGGGTCGCTGCGGTGGCTTTCGTGGAAGCGGCCGGCGGAGTAGTCGGTCACGCCGCCCAGCACCAGCGCGTCGCCGTCATGGTGCAGCACCACGTGCTCGTTCATCAGCACGCGCACGCCCAGGCGGCGCAGCTCGTCGATCCACGGCTGTGCGCCGGAATAGTACTCGTGGTTGCCGGTGACGAAGTAGGTGCCATGACGCGCCTGCAGCCGGGCCAGCGGCGCGGTGTGGGCCGACAGTTCGCGCACGGTGCCGTCGACCAGGTCGCCCGTGATGGCGACGGCGTCCGCTTGCAGGCTGTTGACGCGGTCGACGATGCGGTCCAGGTAGGGCCGCTTGATCGTGGGGCCGACATGGATGTCGCTGATCTGGGCGATGGTGAAGCCGTGCAGCGCATCGGGCAGGCCCTGCACCGGCACGTCGACCTCGACCACGCGCGCCAGGCGGCGCGCATTGACATAACCGGCCAGCGTGACCAGCAATGCCAGCAGCGGCACTGCCACGGCGCTGCCGGCGGCCAGGCCGGGCGCGCGCCACCCCAGCAGTTGCCCCGCCAGCCAGGCGGCGGCGAGGGCCACGTCGCGTACCAGCGTCAGCACCAGCAGCGATGAGAAGAATCCCATGGCGAGCATGCCGATCCAGGACACCAGGTCCGACCAGGGCTGGCTGACGCGCCGCGCCAGCAGTCCGGCCGGCAGCAGTGCGCAGGATAGGGCCAGCCAGGCTACCGCCAGCGCCTTGACCGCCATCGGTACCGGCATCGCCGGCAGCAGGCGCAGCCCGATATAGCCGTGCAGCAGGGCCGTGACGAACGCAGCGGTGAGGATGGTGGTGCGTGGAGGCATGGGCGTGGGCCGGGGTGGAGTGCTAAGAGATGAGGCCGCGACGGACCGCTTCAAGGGCCGCGGCGGAGGGCGCAGGCGATGCAAGATGCGCACCCGCTGGGCCGACGCCCGCCGCTGATCTGTCTTTTTTCTGGCGGATCCTGAATGTTTTCAAATCGGATTGTTCGCGCTGGCAGGCTACTCTAGATTCGCGCAATGGGCCGCCTGTTGTGCAGCATCCTGCCCGCGCGTGCCGGCAGCCGGCAGGCGGCGCCCTCCCGGAGAAACCCCATGTCGTTTCGGATAAACCAGACCAGCGCGCTGGTTGCGGCGGCCTGGCTGGCGCTGGCCCCGCTCGCCGCGCAGGCCGCCACGCCGGCCAAGTCGTCGGCGGTGGCCACGGCACCCCTGACCTGGCCGCGCAACTTTGATGCGGCCCCCGACCATGTCGAGCTGTACCAGCCCCAGATCGAGACCTGGGACGGCAACCGCCTGTCCGGACGCGCCGCGGTGGCGGTGGGCGACAAGACGGGCTCGCCGGCCTACGGCGTGGTCCATTTCTCGGCCACCGGCGATATCGACAAGCCCTCCGGGCTGGTGCAGCTGAGCCGCATCACGGTCGACAGCGTCGAAGTGCCCACGCAGCCCGACGCCGCCGACCGCGTGCGCCAGTCGCTGGTGTCGCGTCTGCCGGCCAACGGGCTGACGGTGCCGCTGGACCAGCTGCAGGCCAGCTACGCGGTGTCGCAGCAAATCGCGAAAGCCGGCCGCGTCGCGGTGCGCAATGACGCGCCGCAGATCCTGTTCGCCACCACGCCGACGCTGCTGGTGCTGGTCGATGGCGAGCCCGCCTGGCGTACCGTGCCGGGAACCTCGTACGAGCGCGCGCTGAACAGCCGCGCGCTGCTGCTGCGCGCGGCTGACGGCGAGCTATGGCTGAAGGTGGCCGGCTACTGGTATCGCTCGGAATCCGCCGGCGGCGCCTGGGAAGTGATGACGACCGTGCCCAAGGCGCTGGAGAGCGCGGCCGGCAAGGCGGCCGCCAGCATGAAGCCCGACACGATGCTGCCCGCCGACGGCAAGCGCCCCGCTCGCGCCCCGGCCATCCTCTTTGCCACCCAGCCGACCGAGCTGGTGGTGACCAGCGGCGCGCCGCAGATGGCGCCGGTCAGCGGCGTCAGCCTGCTGACCATGGCCAACGCCGACCACGCGGTCTTCGTCGATCCGGCCGCCAACCAGTATTACGTGCTGGTCTCGGGGCGCTGGTTCCGCGCGCCGATGCTGACCGGGCCGTGGCAGTACGTGCCGGGCAGCCGGCTGCCGCCCGACTTTGCCCGCATCCCGCCCACCGATCCCAAGGCCAATGTGCTGGTCTCCGTGCCCGGCACGCCGCAGGCGCGCGAGGCCGAGATCGCCGCCACCATCCCGCAGACCGCCACGGTGTCGCGCAGCAAGGCCAGCCTGACGGTGGCGTATGACGGCGCGCCGCGTTTCGTGCCGATCACCGGCACTTCGCTCAGCTACGCAGTCAATACCGGCACGCCGGTGATCGAGGTCGATGGCAGCCACTACTACGCGGTGGCCAACGGCGTCTGGTTCACGGCGCCGGCGCCCGCCGGCCCGTGGCAGGTGGCCACCGAGGTGCCGTCGGCGATCTATACCATCCCGCCGACCTCGCCGGTGTACTACGTCACCTACGTGCGTATCTATGCCGTCACGCCGCAGACCGTGGTGGTGGGCTACACGCCCGGCTACATGGGGGTGGTGGTGAGTGCCGACGGCACCGTGGTCTACGGCACGGGCTATGTCTATCCCCCCTACGTGGGCGCGGTCTACTACGGCTATCCGGTTACCTATGGCTACGGCGCCGGCTTCGGCATCGGCCTGGCCGAGGGCTTTGCCTTCGGCTTCACCGCGGGCGCGTTCTGGGGCGCGGCCTCGCCGTACTGGGGCCCATACTGGTGGGGCGGCCCGTACAACTGGAACTACGTCAACGTGAACCAGGCCAACTTCTACGGCCGCTGGGGCCAGGGTACGGTGACGCACGCGCAGGGCTGGAACGCCTGGACCGGCACCGAATGGCGCGGCACCGCGGGCGCCGGCTACAACCCCGCCACCGGCGCGCGCTACCAGGGCAGCCGCGGCGCCGCGTTCAATCCCTATTCCGGCAACTATGCGGCCGGCCGCCAGGGCGCCTTCGCCAACCCGTCGACCGGGCGCGAAGGCGCGGCGCGCGGCGGCGTGGCCGGCAACACCTACACCGGCGACTATGCGGCGGGGCGGCAGGCGGCGGGCTACAACGCCCAGACCGGCCGCGTCGGCGCCGCCGAGGCGGGCATTGCCGGCAATACGCAGACCGGCCAGCACACAGCCGGCAGCCGCGGCTTCGTCGCCAACCCGGACAAGAACAACGCGGTGGTGTGGAACAACGGCAACGTATATGCCGGCCACGACGGCTCCGTGTACCAGCACACCGACAACGGCTGGCAAAAGCACACCCCCGGCGGCTGGGAGCCGGTACAGCCCGGCAACGATGTCACCGGCCGGCTGGACCAGCAGCGCCAGGCGCGCGAGCTGGGGCAGCGGCGCTTCAGCGCAGCCGCGCAGCAGTGGCAAGGGCGCGGCGGCATGGGTGGCGGCATGGGGGGCGGATTCGGCGGCCGGGGTTTGCGCGGTGGTGGCTTTCATGGCGGGTTCCGGCGCTGATCGCCGCGGCGGCGATAGTTGTCCGGACACGGCACGGCGGGCGCAGAACAAAGGGATGGCGCGCGCGTGACGCGGCTCGAAAGGACTTAATACGTGCGCAAGAAAGATTGAATTGGCGCTGACTGGGCCCGGCCTTACTCTGCCGGAGGAAAGGGGTGGGCAAAGGTGCACCCGGTGGGCCGGGCAACTGCAACGCCGGTCGCTTCGGCCGCGCTACGGCAACGCAACAAATTTCTGGTTGGGGGGTCCTGTGAAAAGCGTGTTCAACTGGCGCGGCGCGCTATGGCTGCTTCCTGTCCTGGCACTGGCCGGATGCGGCAAGGAGAAAGCCGCGCCGGCCGCGCCGCCCGCAGCCGAGGTCGGAGTCATGACAGTGGCGCTGCGCGATGTGCCGATCGTGTTCGACTTTGTCGGGCAGACGCAGAGCTCGCAGCAGGTGGAAATCCGGGCCCGGGTGAATGGCTTCCTGGACAAGCGCGTCTATACCGAAGGCGCACTGGTCAAGGCCGGCGAGACCCTGTTTCTGATGGATCGCAAGCCGTTCGAGGCGACCCTGCAGGCCGCTGAGGCAGAGCTGGCGCAGCAGCAGGCGCGCCTGGTGACGGCCCAGGCCGACCTCAAGCGCGTGCGCCCGCTGGCCGAGCGCAACGCCCTCAGCCAGCGCGACCTCGATGACGCCACCGGCAAGGCCCAGGCCGCGGCCGCCGCCGTGGAAGGGGCACGTGCCAACGTGATCAGTGCGAGGCTCAACCTGAGCTATACGACGATCAAGTCGCCGGTGGCGGGGCTGTCCAGCTTTGCCAAGCGGCAGGCCGGCTCCTATATCGACGCCACCAACAGCCTGCTTACCTATGTGGCCAAGCTGGATCCGATGTGGGTCAATTTCAGCCTGTCCGAGAACGAAGTCCTGAAGATGCGCACCGAGCGCGAATCGGGCGCCATCAAGTTCCCGGAGCAGGATGCGTTCGATGTCGTGATCGTGCTGGCGGACGGCAAGTCATTCCCCAACCACGGGCGCATCGCCTTTGCCGACGCGTCGTTCAGCGCGGATACCGGCACCTACCTGGTCCGCGCCGAGGTGTCCAACCCGGAAGGCGTCCTGCGGCCCGGCCAGTTCGTGCGCGTGAAGGTGCATGGCGCCAAGCGCGCCAAGGCCATCGCCGTGCCCCAGGACGCGATCGTGCAGACCCAGCGCGGCCAGGCGGTCTGGGTGATCGGTCCTGACAACAAGGCGCAGCAGCGGGTGGTGGACGTGGGCGAGTGGACCGGCGACAACTGGGTGGTGCGATCCGGGCTGAAACCGGGTGAACGGGTCGCGGTGAGCGGCACGCTGCGGCTGGCGCCAGGGGCGCCTGTCAAGGCGGTGCAGGCCGGGCCAGCTGCCGCGCCCGCCGCGGCCAGCGGCGTGGCGGCCGCACCCGCACCGGCGCCGACGCCGGCGTCCGGCGTCGCCACGGCGGGAGGCAAGCCATGAAGCTTGCCCATTTTTTTATTGACCGGCCGATCTTTGCGTCGGTCGTCTCCATTGTCATCACCGTGGGCGGGCTGGTGGCGCTGACCAAGCTGCCGATCGCCCAGTTCCCGGACATCACGCCGCCGTCGATCACCGTCACCACCAGGTACCCGGGCGCCAGCGCGGAAGTGGTGGCGCAGAACGTCGCCGCGCCGATCGAGCAGCAGGTCAACGGCGCGGACCGGATGATGTACATGAACTCGACCAGTTCATCGACGGGTGACCTGACGCTGACCACGTACTTCGAGATCGGCACCGATCCGGAACTGGCCCAGGTCGACGTGCAGAACCGCGTCAACCTGGCGCTGCCCACGCTGCCGGAGGCCGTGACCTCGCAGGGCGTATCGGTGCAGAAGCGTTCGTCGGCGTTCATGATGGTGATCGCCATCTATTCGCCGGACGCCAGCTATGACCAGACTTTCGTCGGTAACTACGCCAACATCTACGTGCTGGACGCGCTCAAGCGCATTCCGGGCGCCAACCAGTCCTCCATCTTCGGCAGCCCGGACTACGCCATGCGCATCTGGCTGAAGCCGGACCGCATGGCGTCGCTGGGCATCACCACCGAGGATGTGAAGAACGCGGTGGCCAACCAGAACCAGCAGTTCTCGGCCGGCCGCATCGGCCAGTCGCCCACCGACGGCGCGGTCCAGCTGACCTTTCCGATTGCCACCAAGGGCCGCATGACGGAGCCGGCCGAGTTCGACAACATGATCCTGCGCGCGCAGTCCGGCGACGTCGCGCTGGTGCGCCTCAAGGACATCGGGCACGCCGAACTTGGCTCCAAGGATTACTCGCTGCGCAGCCGCTACAAGGGCAAGACGGCCACGCTGATGGCGGTCTACCAGCAGCCGGGCGCCAACGCGCTGGATGTTTCCAAGCAGGTGCGCGCCACGCTGGCGGAACTGAAGAAGAGTTTCCCGCCCGGGCTGGAATACGACATCGCGCTGGACACCACCACCTTCGTGCAGGAGTCGATCGACGAGGTGGTGCATACGCTGCGCGACGCCGTGATCCTGGTGATCCTGGTGGTCTACCTGTTCCTGCAGAGTTTTCGCGCCACCCTGGTACCGATCCTTGCGGTGCCGGTGTCGATTATCGGCGCCTTTGTCGGCATGAGCGCATTCGGCTTCTCGGTGAACATGCTCACTTTGTTCGGCATGGTGTTAGCGATCGGCATCGTCGTGGACGATGCCATCGTGGTGATCGAGAACGTCGAGCGCAACATGGTCGAGTTCAAGCTGCCACCCAAGGAGGCTGCCAAGAAGGCCATGGACGAAGTCAGCGGCCCGGTGGTCGCCATCGTGCTGGTGCTGCTGGCCGTGTTCATTCCCGTGGCCTTCCTGTCTGGCATTACCGGCCAGCTCTACAAGCAGTTCGCCATCACCATCGCGGTGTCGGTGGTGCTGTCGGGCGTGGTCGCGCTGACGCTGTCGCCGGCGCTGGCGGCCATCCTGCTCAAGCCCGGCGAACACAAGAAGAACCGCTTCTTCACCTGGTTCAACAATTCCTTTGACCGGCTGGTGGCCGGCTATGACCGATCGCTGCAGGTGGTCATCAAGCGTACCGCGATGTCGATTGCGATCATCCTCGCGATGGTCGCCGTCAGCGTGCTGATGTTCATGCGCATTCCGGGATCGTTCCTGCCGGTGGAGGACCAGGGCTACCTGTTCGGGGCCGTGGTGATGCCGGATGCCGCCAGCCTGGACCGCACCGGCAACCTGTCGTCGCGCGCGGAAACATGGCTGGCCCGGCAGCCCGGCGTGTCCTCGGTGGCAACGGTGGATGGCTACAGCCTGATCGATTCCCAGAACAAGGCCAATGCCGGCACGCTGTTCGTCACGCTCAAGGGCTTCCACGAGCGCGGCGAGGGCGAGAGCGCCGAGGACCTGATCCTCAAGGCCAAGAAAGAGTTCTCCACATACCAGGACGGCGCGGTCATTCCCATCAACCCGCCTTCGATCCCGGGTCTGGGTACCACGGGCGGCTTCGAGTTCTGGCTGCAGAGCACGGCGGACGGCACCTACCAGCAGCTCGAGGAGAAGGTGCACCAGTTTATTGCCAGGGCGCGCCAGCGGCCGGAGCTGACGGGCGTCAATTCCACCATCAATTCGCGCTCGCGCCAGTTCATGGTGGAGGTGGACCGGGAGCGCTCTGAAACGCAGGGGGTGCCGGTCGAGGCGGTGTACTCCGCGCTGCAGACCATGTTCGGTTCGCTCTACGTGAGCCAGTTCCCGAAGAACAGCCGGCTGTTCCAGGTGATCCTGCAGGCCGAGCCGAAGTACCGCTCGCGTCCCGAGGACCTGGACAATGTCTATGTGCGCAACCACAAGGGCGAGATGGTGCCGATCAAGGCGGTGACCACCACCAAGTACGTCCCTGGCGCCGACATCGTCACGCGCTTCAACAACTTCCCCGCGGCCAAGATCATGGGCGACGCCGCGCCGGGCTACAGCTCGGGGCAGGCCATCGCGGCCATGGAGGAAACCGCGCAGGAGGTGCTCGGCATCGGCTACGCCTATTCCTGGAGCGGGCAGGCCTTTGAAGAAAAGACCGCTGGATCCACGGCGGTCTATGTCTTCGCCTTTGCCTTGCTGATGGTGTTCCTGATCCTGGCGGCGCAGTACGAGAAATGGTCGTTGCCGCTCGGCGTGCTGCTGGCCGTGCCGTTCGCCCTGTTTGGCGCCTTGCTGGCCATCCTGATGCGCGGCATGCTCAACGATGTCTATTTCCAGATCGGCCTGACCGTGCTGATCGCGCTGGCGGCCAAGAACGCCATCCTGATCTTCGAGTTCGCCGTGGAAATGCGGCAGAAGGAGGGCCTCAGCGCCTATGACGCGGCCATTCACGCCGCCAAGCTGCGCCTGCGGCCGATCATCATGACCTCGCTGGCCTTCATCCTGGGCTGCGTGCCGCTCGCCATCGCCAGCGGCGCCTCGGCGGCGAGCCGGCAATCGCTGGGCACGGGCGTGATCGGCGGCATGCTCGGGGCCACGGTGATTGCGCTGTTCTTTATCCCGATGTTCTTCTGGGGGCTGGAGGTGCTGGCCGAGCGCAAGCCCAGGGAAAAGGCGGCGGGCGGTGCGGCGCCGACCTCGGGCGACGGCCCGCCCCAGGCCAGGCCATCGGCCGGAGAACCATCATGAGCGCGCGTGCGTGGATGCTCGGCGCCTGCGCGGCGGCAGCGCTGGGCGGCTGCGCCATCGGCCCTGATTACCAGCGGCCGGCGACGCCGGATGTGGCCCAGTACCGCATCGACACCGGCCCGCTGGCGGTTGCCGCCGACAGCGACTGGTGGAACCAGTTCGACGATCCCGTGCTCACCGCCCTGGTGGACGAGGCCCTTGCCAGCAACTTTGACGTGCGCATTGCGGCCGCGCGCATCGACGAATTCCGCGGCCAGCTGATGGTGGCGCGCTCGGGCTTCTTTCCGCAGCTGAACCTGTCGGCGTCGGCCGCGCGCCAGCGCCTCGGCACGTTCAACGGCACGCCCTTCGCCGGCCTCGACAGCCCGCGCAACACCTACCAGCTGCTGGCCAACGCAAGCTGGGAACTGGACCTGTGGGGCCGCATCCGCCGCCAGGCCGAGGCGGCCGAGGCCAGCCTGTGGAACGCGGAATATGCCCGCCGCGGGGTGGTGCTGTCGCTGGCGGCGTCGGTGGTCCAGGGCTATGCGACCTTGCGGGGGCTCGATGCGCAACTCGAAGTCGCAAAGCAGACGCTGGCTTCGCGCGGCGACGGGCTGGACATTTTCAGGCAGCGGTACGAGGGCGGCGTCATTTCCCAGATGGAGCTGGCGCAGGCGGAGAATGATTTCTACGTGGCCGAGGCCACCATCCCGCCGTTGCGCACCGCCATTGCGCAGACCGAAAACGCGCTATCCGTGCTGCTCGGGCGCGAGCCCGGGCCGATCGAGCGCGGCAAGGCTGTGACAGCCTTGCAGGCGCCGTCCATCGGCGCCGACATGCCCGCCACGCTGCTGTCGCGGCGTCCGGACGTGCTGCAGGCCGAGCAGTCGGCCATCGCGGCAAACGCGCAACTTGGCGCGGCGCAGGCACTGTACCTGCCGGCGGTCAACCTGAGCGGCTTGTTCGGAGCCATCGCCAGCACGCCGGGAGCGCTGTGGCACAGCGCTTCGCAGGTGTGGGGGTTCGGCGCCGGCCTGGCCCAGCCGGTGTTCCAGGGCGGCGCCATCCGCGGGCAGGTGCAGACGGCCTCGGCGCAGCGCGACCAGGCCCTGCTGGCCTATCAGCGCACGGTGCTGGAGGCACTGGCCGACGTCAACTCCGCGCTGGCCAGCGGCACCGAGACGCGCACCCGCCTTGGCAGCCTGCGCGAGCAGGAAAAGAGCCTGACGATCTATGCGGACCAGGCCTTCGCGCGCTATGAGGGCGGCTATTCGAGCTACCTCGAGGTGACCAATGCCCGCGAGAAGCTGTTCAACGCACAACTGGCGGTGATCCAGGGCCAGGTGGACACGCTGACCAGCACCGCGGCGCTGTACAAGTCGCTGGGCGGCGGCTGGCCGTCGGTGCCGCAGGCTGTGCGCGAGGCGGGAATGCAGGGGGATGCGAAGGTGCTGGCGCGGTAGCAACGCACGGAGTTGCGAGGGTTTGCGCACCGCTGCCGCCACCATTCACTGGCACCGCTTGCAGAGGCTCGCCTCTCCCGCAAGGCGGGAGAGGCGAGCCAACCAGCGATGTTGGCCCGTAACGGCTTCATCGCGCCGACCACTCCCCCTGCCTGACCCCCAGCGCCGTCACCACGCCATACGCCGTGATTCCCAGCGCCACCCCAAGGAAGTGCCCGTCCAACCCCATCCCGAACACATTGGCCAATAACCAGCCGCCCCCGGCGGCCAGCGCGATCCGGCACAGCCCGGCCGCCACCGGCCAGCGCATGCGCCCCGCGCCCATCGAGGCGAAGTACAGCGCCATGCCGAGCCCGAAGCCGCCGAATGCCGGCCCCACCCATGACAGCGCGCGCGCGGCGATGGCGATCACTTCGGCGTCATTGGTGAACAGGCTGGCAAAGCGCACCGGCGCCAGGCCGACGGCGGCGCCCGCGCTGCCGGCGATAGCCAGCGCCAGCAGTGCGCCCACCCAGGCCGTGCGCCGCGCCGTATGCCAGTCGCCGGCGCCGACGGCGCGGCCGACCAGCGCCGTCAGCGCCGAGCCCACGCCGAACGCAAGCGGGATCATCAGGAATTCCAGCCGCGCCGAGATGCCGTAGGCCGCCACCGCGGCGGTGCCATGGTGGCGCAGCTGCGCGGTTACCAGGATGGTGGTCAGGTTGGCGACCGAGGCCAGCGCGCACGCCACCAGCCCCACCGACAGGATGCGCGCGAACAGTGGCCACGACAGCCGCACCCGCAGCACCGGCACGAAGCCCGCGCCGCCGCGCGCGACCACGATCGCCATCGCCAGCGCCGCGGCCCACGATACCGCCGCCAGCGCCGCGCCGATGCCGGCCAGGCCCATGCCGGCGGGCTCGGCCAGCAGCCATGACAGCGCCGGGAACGCGATCCACATCAGCGCCAGAACGCGCGCCGCGAGCGCATGGCGGCCGCCGCCGCGCAGCACCGACGCCAGCGTGTTGGCCAGCCAGGCCGGGATCGCGCCGGCGCCGAACAGCCAGATCGCATAAGTGGCGGCCGCATCGGCTGCGGTGGCGCCGGCCACCGCGCCCAGCACCGCGCGCGGGAACCCGGCCAGCGCCACGGCAAACGCCAGGCCGGCGATCACGGCGATCCATAGCGCATGCATCACCAGCGCCGAGGCATCGTCACGCTTGTTGGCGCCCAGCGCGCGCGCGATGGCCGCGACCACGCCGCCGCCCATGGCCCCGGTCGACATCTGCTGCAGCAGCAGCGCAAACGGCAGCACCACGGCCCAGCCGGCCAGCGCCGCGGTGCCCTGGCGCGCGGCGAGCCAGGTTTCGATCAGCTGTGCCACCGCCTGCAGCAGGGCAATCAGCGCGGTGGGCCCGGCCAGCTTGCCGATGCGGCGGGCGATTTCGGTGGCCGGCACCGCGTCGGCGGGGAGCGTGCCGGCGGGCAATGCGCGCGTGTCAGTCATGGGCGGTCTCCTGCCCTCCCGCCGCGACCGCGGCGGCCCCGGCGTCGCCGAAGCGTTGGCGCAGGAAGCGGCCCGCGCCCGGGCCCGGCAACACCCGCACGTCGTCCAGCGTGATCGCGCTGCCATCGGCGCGGGTCAATGCCGGCTCGGCGATCTCGGTACCGGTGCGGCGGTCCTGCAGCAGCGTCAGCGGTCCCTTGTCGTCGGTCATCCAGCGGTCGGCCCAGGCTTTTAGCGCCACGTAGGCAGGGAAGAAGTCGCGGCCCTTGTCGGTCAGCTGGTAGACATGGCGTGCGCCGCCCTCGGGCGCAACGCGCGCCAGCAGCCCGTGCGCCACCAGCGTCTTCAGGCGCGCGCTGAGGATGTTGGGAGCGATGCCCAGGTTGCGTTCGAACTCGTCGAAGCGCGTGCTGCCGTAGAAGGCCTCGCGCAACACGAGGATGGCCCAGCGTTCGCCCAGCACGGCCATCGAGCGGGCCACGGGGCAGGGCATCGCGGTGAAATCGGTGGGGGGCATGGGTCTCCGCCGTGGTGTGTGGTGCTTGCTTTCGATTTGCAAGCTTGCTGCAGCATAGCTTGCAAACCGCAAGTTCGCAGGCGGGCCAACCCATGGCCTTGCGAAAGCGTGCGATCAGCGGCCACTGGTGCCGGCTACTTCACCGCGTCCCGGAATACCTCCAGCTTGCCCAGTTCCTCGCGCAGGAAGCCGATCAGCGCGCGCGTGGCCATCGACGGATGCAGGTTGGGCGTGGTGATGATGAACAGCTTGTTGCCCAGCCCCTCCGGGCGCCAGTCCGGCAGCACCGGCACCAGGTTGCCCGCCCGCACCTCTTCCCAGCCGATATAGACCGGCAGCATGCCGATGCCATGGCCCTCGCGCACGGCCCGCGCCAGGAACAGGAAGTGTTCGGACTGCAGCGTTGGCGTCAGCGCCACGTCCACGCGCTGGCCGTCACGGTACAGCGACAGCGGGAACTGGCGGGGCGGGAAGGGCGGGCACAGGAAGCTGCAGCCGGCCAGGTCCGGCGGCACCTGCACCGACCCAATGCTGGCGAGGTATTGCGGCGATGCATACAGTTGCCAGCGGATATCGCAGATTTCCCGCGCCACGTGGTCCAGCGGCGGCGCCGACGTGACCTTCAGCGCCACGTCGATTTCGGCCGCGATCAGGTCGTTGACGCGATTGGCAAAGAACACCCGCAGCGTGATGCCGGGATGCTTGTGCGCGAACTGCAGCAGCAGCGGCGCGATATAGGCGTCGCCCAGCCCGGTAGGCACGCTCACGCGCACATGGCCGCGCAGGGTCTGGCCCAGGCTGTCGATCTCGGCCTGCGCCGAGGCCACTTCCTGCAGGATGCGCACGCCGTGCTGGTACAGCGCCTGGCCGGGCTCGGTCAGCTCGAGCCGGCGCGTGGTCCGGCGCAGCAACTGCGCGCCCGCCTGGTGTTCCAGCTCGCGCAGCTGGCGGCTGACCTGCGACCGCGTAACGCCGCGCCGGCGCCCGGCTTCGGCAAGGTTGCCGGCATCGACGATGTCGACGAAGGCCTGGATCAGGTTGAGGTCCATCGGGGATTGCCTGAAGGATTGTCACGTCTGGCGCAACATTGTGATTCCACCCGGTCTGATTGTCGATGCGTGGCTACGCCGATACAGTGGGCGGCTGACAAAACCCAAGCTTGGAGAGAGCGGATGGCCACGGACCTTTGGTATCAAGACATGCACCGCAGCGGCGAGGATTTGCTGGCGCGCGGCGCCCGCCTGGCCGGCGGCCTGCGTGCGCTCGGCGTGCAGGAGGGCGACGTGATCGCGGTACTGCTGCGCAACGATCCGGTGTATGCCGACGTGGTCCATGCCTGCCGCATCGCCGGCTGCTACTACTGCCCCATCAACTGGCACTTTACCGCCGAGGAAGTCCGCTTCCTGCTGAGCGACAGCGGCGCCAGGGTGCTGCTGGTGCAGGACGACCTGCTACCCGCGCTGCGCGACGCGGTCCCGGCCGGCATGCCGGTGCTGTCGGTGGGCGGTCCCGCCGCGGGCGCGACTGAATATGAAGCGTGGCTCGCGCAGCAGCCCGCGTACGACGGCCCGCGCGTGGCACCGCGCGGCCATATGGCATACACCTCGGGCACCACCGGCCGGCCCAAGGGCGTGCTGCGCCAGGCGCTGCCGCTGGTCGGGCTCGAGGAACAGCTGGCGCGCATGCGTTCGGTGGTGCGGCAGACCTACGGGCTGGAGCCGGGCTGCCGCGCGCTGATGTCGGCGCCGCTGTACCACAGTGCGCCGGGCTCGTTTATCCAGAACGCGCTGCAGATGGCCGAGCGCCTGGTGCTGACGCCGCGCTTCGACGCCGAGCAAGTGCTGGCGCTGGTGGAGCAGCACCGCATCGACGTGCTCTACCTGGTGCCGATCATGTACGTGCGGCTGCTCAAGCTGCCCCCGGAGGTGCGCGCCAGATACGACCTGTCTTCCATTCGCTTCGTCGCCTCGACCGGGTCGCCGTGCGCGCCAGAGGTCAAGCGCGCGATGCTGGAGTGGCTGGGTCCGGTGATCCATGAAACCTACGCCTCCAGCGAGGCCGGCATGATCACCGTGGCCACCCCGGCCGACGCCGCCGCGCGCCCGGGCACCGCCGGCAGGCCGGTCGACGACGCGCAGCTGCGCATCCTCGACGAACAAGGCCGCCAGTGCGCGCCGGGCGAAATCGGCCTGGTCTACGTGCGCCAGCCCGCTTACCCGGACTTCACCTACCGCAACAATGAGGCCGCGCGCGCCGCCATCGACCGCGACGGGCTGGTGACGCTGGGCGACATGGGCTATGTCGATGCCGACGGCTACCTGTTCATCTGCGACCGCGCCTCGGACATGGTGATCTCGGGCGGCGTCAATATCTACCCGGCCGAGATCGAGCACGAACTGGTGCGCTATCCGGGCGTGGCCGACTGCGTGGTGTTCGGCATTCCCGACGCGGAATACGGCGAGCGCCTGCTGGCCATGGTGCAGCCGATGCCGGGCGCCGAGATCCGCGAGGCCGAGGTGATCGACTGGCTGCGCGAGCGGCTGTCCGGCTTCAAGGTGCCGCGCAGCATCGTGGTCGAGGCGCAATTGCCGCGCGACGAAACCGGCAAGCTGGCCAAGCGCCGGCTGCGCGACCGATACTGGGAAGGCCGCCAGCGCCGCGTCTGAGCGCACCGGCGGGACTGCACCTGGCACAAGCCGATAACGACAGGAGGAGACGCGATGCAGAACAAACCGACCAAGACAGCCGGACGCAAGCCACGGCGCGCATGGCTCGCCGCGATCGCGGCTGGCGCGGGGTGCGCGCTGGCGCTCTGGGGCGGGGCCGCGCAGGCGGCCTATCCCGAGCGCCCGCTCAAGCTGGTGGTGCCATATACGCCGGGCGGCTCGACCGACCAGTTCGGCCGCGCGCTGGCCGATGGCATGTCGCGCCAGCTGGGCCAGACCGTAGTGGTGGAAAACCGCCCCGGCGCGGCCACCATGATCGGCACCACCAGCGTGGCGCGCGCGCCGGCCGACGGCTACACCATGGTGCTGGCGACCAATGGCAGCATGGTGCTCAACCCGATGCTGTACAAGAAGATCCAGTACGATCCGCCCAAGGACTTCCGCATCTTCAGCATTGGCGCCGAGGCGCCGCTGGTGGTGGTCACCAACACCCGGGTGCCGGCCGGCAATATCCGCGAGTTCGCGGCCTACGCCAAGGCCGAGGGCGGCAAGCTCAACTATGCCTCGGTGGGCCTGGGCAATGCGCTGCAGCTGGCCACCGAGATGCTCAAGACCGAACTGGGCATCGGTGTCACGCACGTGCCGTACAACGGCAGCGCCCCGGCGCTGGCAGCGCTGCTGGCCAATGACGTGCAACTGATGGTGGACGTGGTCAGCACCTCGCTGCCGCATATCAAGGCGGGCAAGCTCAAGGCGCTGGCGGTCACCGGGCGCAGCCGGCTGGAGGTGCTGCCGAACGTGCCGACCGTGGCCGAAAGCGGCTATCCCAACTTCCAGGCCGCCACCTGGTTCGGCCTGGCCGTGCCCGCGCAGACGCCGCCCGAAGCGGTGGCCAGGCTGCAGGCAGCCGCCGACCACGTGCTGAAGGACCCGCAGTTCCGCGCCACTTTCAGCGCCCTCGGGCTGCTGGTGCAGCCGCCGCGCACGCAGGCCGAGATCGACCGCTATCTCGAGGCCGACCGCGCGCACTGGGGCAAGGTGATCAAGGCGAACAACATCTCGCTGGACTGACGCGTCGGCCGGGCGCGCAGGGACCGGTGGGCGATGGGCGTATAGTTTCAGCTCATCAAGGCGGCGGGGCGCGCTCCCGCCGGATGCCTGCGCCCGCCCCAGCCATGACAGATCGCGACCCCAACGATCCCAAGCCTGCCTCGTCATCGTCCGCCGCGCCGGGCGATAGCCCGGACTCCCAGGCGCAGCCCGACACCGGCGCGCCGCCATCCGATCCCCGCCTGCTGAACCAGATCAGCCGCCGCGCGCGCGTGGCGGCGTGGCGCAAGTCGCGCCAGGCCGGGCGCATCTCGCGCACCACGCTGCGCTATGCCGCGTTCATGTTCGGCGCGGGCTGCGTCGGGCTGTTCTCGCTGGTGTTCGCGTGGATCGCCGAGGTCGCGCTGCACTGGAACCGCCAGCTGACCCAGGCCACGCCGTGGCTGGCGTTCGTGATGCTGCCGTTCGGGCTGGCCGCGCTGCGCTGGCTGACCATCCGGCTGGCGCCCCAGGCGCGCGGCAGCGGCATCCCGCAGGTGATCGCGGCGGTCACCTTGCCGCCGTCGGGCCCGGCGCAGACGCTGCTGGTGTCGTTGCGCCAGTCGATGTGGAAGGTGGTGCTGACCACCGCGGCGCTGCTGGCGGGCGCCTCGGTCGGGCGCGAGGGCCCGTCGGTGCAGGTGGGTGCGGCGGCGATGCTGGCCTGGGGACGCTGGTGCCAGGAGAAGCTGCGCTTTCGCATCGGCTTTCATCCCAATGCGCTGATCGCGGCCGGCGCGGCCGGCGGGCTGGCGGCGGCGTTCAACACGCCGCTGGCCGGGGTGGTGTTCGCCATCGAGGAACTGGGCCGCGGCACCGCGGTGCGCTGGGACCGCCTGGTGCTGTCGGGCGTGCTGACCGCCGGCTTCCTGTCGCTGGCGGTGCTGGGCAACAACCCGTATTTCGTGGTCAAGGTGCCGATGCTGGGACTGCATGAGGCCTGGGGCCCGGTCCTGCTGTGCGCGCTGGTGACCGGCGTGCTGGGCGGCGTGTTCGCCAAGGCGCTCCAGGGCGGTGTGCCGGCGCTGCTGCCGGCCGCATGGCGCGACTGGCCGGGGCGGCATCCGGTGTGGACCGCGTTCGGCTGCGGCCTGGTGGTGGCGATCCTCGGCTGGGCCACCGCGGGCGCAACCTTTGGCACCGGCTATGAGCAGGCCGCGGCGCTGATCAACGGCGAATCGCAGGCGACGCTGTGGTTCGGCCTGGCCAAGCTGGTGGCGACCGTGGTGTCGTACTTCGCCGGCATCCCCGGCGGGATCTTCACGCCCGCGCTGGCGATCGGCGCGGGCATCGGCGAGAACGTCGCGCATTTCGTCGGCGGCATGGCCGAGCCGCGCGTGCTGGCGCTGGTGTCGATGGCGGCGTTCCTGGCGGCGGCCACGCAGGCGCCGATCACCGCCAGCGTGATCGTGATGGAGATGACGCGCACGCAGGACCTGACGGTGTTCCTGCTGGCGGCGTCTTTGCTGGCGTCGTTCATCTCGCGGCAGTTCTCGCCGCACCCGTTCTACCACCAGGTCGGCCACACTTTCCGGCGCGAGGCCCTGGCGCTGACGCGCAAGGCGCCGGCGGGGTAATGCCGGCGCGGCGCGCGAGTGACGGCGGCGCCGGTGCCATCGGGTAAGCTAGCGCACGCCCCCTTGTCGTTCCTTGCCGTGCGCGCCGCAAGTGAATCGTTCGCCACGATCTCGCGCCGCGCAGGAACAACCCGGCGGGGGCGGGCTCCAACCCGGAGCCTTTCACCAGGAGTCCGTTTTGAAATTCCCCGTTGCCGGGCTGGCACTTGCCGGCCTGCTGGGCGCCGCCGGCGCCAATGCTGCTACCCCCGCTGCCCCTGCCGCCACCCCCGCCTCCGCACCGGCCGCCAAGCCCTCGGCCCAGGCCGAAAACAGCGCGCTGGCGCCGCTGCTGGCCATGCTGGAAATCGGCAACCCGCTGCCGGCGCTGCCCGACTGCGCCGACAAGCGCTCGCCCGACGGCCGCGATGTCACGGGCTATTGCGTCGAACTGAAGGGCGATGGCCTGATGCGCCAGGTTGGGGTGCCGCGCGCGCAGCGCCCGGCGTTCATGGATGGCCCCTATGTGGTGGCCTTTGTCGACCGCAATGCGCTGGTCGGCCTGGTGGTACCGACCGCCGGAGCCAACTCGCAGCAGGCCGCGGCCGACAGCATCAGCGCGCTCTACGGCAAGCCCTTCCGCCAGGAGCAGGAAGACATGCGGGACAAGGCCGGCAAGACCGTCAAGACGCTGCATGCCGGCTGGATGCAGCGGCCGCTGACGGTGGAGTTGTACGCGATGCCGGAAGACCCCAGCACCGGCACCATCGAGATGCTGCTGCCGCAGGCGCGCGCGCTGATGGCGGACAAGGACGCCGAGGTCGACAAGCAGCTCAATCCGGCCTCGGCGCCGGCGGCCAAGGGCAAGACCGCCGCGGCCAAGCCCGCGCCGAAGGCGCCGGCCAAGCCGGAAAAGCCGGGCAGCTGGTAGCAGCACAGGCGGGCGGCGCTGCGCCTGCCGACAGACTCACAGTCCTTCCATCACCTTGTCCAGCCCGCGCACCACGCCGCGCACGGTGTGCACCTTGCGGATCGCCAGCAGCGCGCCGGCAACATAGGGCTTGGAGCCGTCGCCGGCTTCGTGCTTCAGGTGCAGGCGCTGGCCGTCGGCGCCGAAGATCACTTCCACGCCCAGCTGGTAGCCCGGCAGCCGCACCGCGTGCACCTGCGTGCCCGACATGGTCGCGCCGCGGGTCTCCTTCGGTCCGTTGACCTGGTCGACCGGCACCGCCTGCGCGGCGGCCTTGACCTGGCCGAGCCGGTACGCCAGCTCGCGCACCGTGCCGGAGGGTACGTCGATCTTGCCGGCCTTGGCGTAGTCGATGATCTCCCAGTGTTCCAGGTGGCGCGCCGCCATCTCGGCAAATTTCTGCAGCAGCACCACGGTGATAGCGAAATTGCCGCAGGCGAGCACGCCGCGCTCGGCCTGGCGCGCGGCCGCGTCGATCTCGGCATAGTCGTCGTCGGTCAGCCCGGAGGTGCCGACCACCACGTGCGCGCCGTGCGCCAGCGCCTGCAGGATGTTGTGCTTGGCGATGCCGGGCTTGGTGTATTCGACGTAGACGTCGTACGGCGTCTGGCCCAGCGCTTCGATGCTGGCGGCGGCCACGCCCGGGGTATCGGCATGGCCGGTCAGCTGCGCCAGGGTCTGGCCGGCGGCGCCGCGCGACAGGCCCGCCACCAGGGCCATGTCGGCCGCATGGGCCACGCCGCGCGCCAGTTCGCCGCCGGCCCAGCCGGTCACGCCGCCCACGGCGACACGGATCGGATTGCTCATGTTCTGTTGCTCCGCAAAGGCTGATGGGTCTGGCAGCATACCGCGTCAGCCGGCGGCGCGCCGGCGGTCGAGCTTGCGCGCCAGCACGATCGAGGTGGTGGTGTGGTTGACGCCGTCGAGCATGCCGATCTCGTCGAGCAGCCGGTCGAGCCGGTCATGCGTGTCGCAGCGGATCGCCACCAGGTAGTCGACCGGGCCGCTGACGGAATTGACCTCTTCGATCTCGGGCAGCCGCTGCAGCGCGCGCAGGATCGCGGGCGCGGCCTTGGGCTGCACCGACAGGCCGCAATACGCCAGGATGGCGTTGTCTTCCATGCGCTGGCCCAGCCGCACGCCGTAGCCGGCGATCACGCCGCTGCGCTCCAGCCGCGCGATGCGCGCCACCACCGTGGTGCGCGCGATCCCCAGGTGCCGCGCCAGGTTGGCGGCGCTTTCTCGGGCGTTGGCCTGCAGCAGCGACAGCAGGTGGCGGTCGGTGGTGTCGAGTTCGGTCATTGCGTCGGGATGCCTTGCCGTTTCGTTCGATTATGGCGGTTTTTCGTCGTTCTTGTGCCTTCATTGTGTCGGCAGGGCTCTCCATACTCCAGTCAACCGAATCCTTTTTCTTCTTGTGGACGGAGACACCATGCAAGCCTCGAACCTCGGCCGGCAGGCCCCGCGCGAGCTGCCCAAGGCGGCCCGCCCGTTGCACGTGACAGTGCTGGGCGCGGGCAAGATTGGCCGCACCATTGCGGCCATGCTGCACGACAGCGGCGACTACCGCGTCAGTCTGGTCGACCATGACGGGCGCCGCCTCGATGGCCTGCCGCGCGGCGTGCTGGCGCGCGCCGGCGACCCCACCGAGCCTGGCACCTGCGCCGCGCTGCTGGCCGGCGCCGATGCCGTGCTCAACGCGCTGCCGTTCCATGCCGCGATCAGCGTGGCCTCGGTGGCGGCGCGCCTGGGCGTGCATTACTTCGACCTGACCGAGGACGTCGCCGCCACCCAGGCCATCCGCCAGCTGGCGCAGGGCGCGCGCTCGGTGCTGATGCCGCAATGCGGACTGGCGCCAGGATTTATCGGCGTGGTCGGCCACGATCTCGCGCAGCGTTTCCTGCGCGGCGGCGGCGAGCTGCTGGACCTGCAGATGCGGGTGGGGGCGCTGCCGCGCTACCCGAGCAACGCGCTCAAGTACAACCTGACCTGGAGCACCGAGGGGCTGATCAACGAGTACTGCAACCCATGCGAGGCCATCGTCGACGGCCGGCGCGTCGAACTGACGGCGCTGGAAGGGCTGGAGAGCTTTGCGCTGGACGGCATCGAATATGAAGCCTTTAATACATCGGGCGGGCTCGGCACGCTGCCCGAGACGCTGGCCGGGCGCGCGCGCCATGTCGACTACAAGTCGATCCGCTATCCCGGCCACTGTGCGCTGATGAAGCTGCTGCTCAACGACCTGCGACTGCGTGAACGCCGCGACTGGCTGCGCGATATCTTCGACCGCGCCATTCCGGTGACCGAGCAGGATGTGGTGATCGTGTTCGCGACCGCCACCGGCTACCCGGCCGGAGGCGAACGCGGGCGCGGGCCGCTGACGCAGGCTTCGTTCTCGGCGCGCATCGGCGGCGTGGACGGTGAGGGCGGCCACGTCAATGCGATCCAGCTGACCACCGCCGCGGGCATCTGCACCGCGCTCGACATGGTGGCCAGCGGCGCGCTGCCGCAGGCGGGCTTCGTGCGGCAGGAGTCGATGCCGCTCGACGCCTTCCTGGCCAACCGCTTCGGCCGCCACTACACGCAGCATCCGCTCCAGGAGAGTCTCGTATGAAAGCGCAAGAGTTTGCCGCCTGCTGGGATTCGCTGGGCCTGCCGCGGCCATGGCGCGAGGGCACGCCTGCCGGTGCCGTGACGGTGCGCTCGCCGGTCGACGGCGAGGCCATCGGCCACCTGCCGCCCTGTACGCCGGCGCAGGCCGATGCGCTGATCGCGCGGGCCCACGCGGCGCAGACCACGTGGGCGCTAATGCCGGCGCCGGCGCGCGGCGAGATCGTGCGGCGCTTCGGCGAGGTGCTGCGCGAACACAAGACGGCGCTGGGCCGGCTGGTGTCGCTCGAGTCCGGCAAGATCCTGCAGGAAGGGCTGGGCGAGGTGCAGGAGATGATCGACATCTGCGATTTCGCGGTCGGCCTGTCGCGCCAGCTGCACGGGCTGACCATCGCCTCCGAGCGCCCGCAGCACGCCATGCGCGAGACCTGGCATCCGTACGGACTATGCGGCGTGATTTCGGCGTTCAACTTCCCGGTGGCGGTGTGGGCGTGGAATGCGGCGCTGGCGCTGGTGTGCGGCAACGGCGTGATCTGGAAACCGTCGGAGAAGGTGTCGCTGTGCGCGCTCGCCGCGCACGGCCTGCTGGAGCGCGTGCTGGCCGCGGCGGCGGCGCAGCACGGCGGCATCTCGGCGGTGCTGCCGGGCGGACGCAACCTGGGCACCCACCTGGTCGAGCACCCGGCGGTGCGGCTGGTCAGCGCCACCGGCTCGACCCGCATGGGCCGCGAGGTCGGCATCGCCTGCGCCGGGCACTTCAAGCGCTGCATCCTGGAGCTGGGCGGCAACAACGCCGCCATCGTCGCGCCCTCGGCCGATATCGAGCTGGCGGTGCGCGCCATCACCTTTGCCGCGGCCGGCACCGCGGGGCAGCGCTGCACCACGCTGCGCCGCTGCTTTATCCATGCCGACCTGATGGACACCATGGCGAGCCGGCTGATCACGGTGTTCGACCGGCTGCCGGTCGGCGATCCGCTGGCAGACGGCACGCTGGTCGGCCCGCTGATCGACAGCGCCGCCGGCGACGCCATGGCCAACGCGCTGGCGGCGTGCCGCGCGCAGGGCAATATCGTCACCGGCGGCGAGCGCCTGCTGGCCGACCGCTATCCGCATGCCTGCTACGTGCGGCCCGCGCTGGTGATGACCGACGCGCAGCACGACACCATGCTGAGCGAGACCTTCGCGCCGATCCTGTACCTGATGCCGTACACCTCGCTGGACGAGGCCATCGCGCTGAACAATGCCGCCGCGCACGGGCTATCGTCGTGCATCTTCACCGAATCGATGCGCGAGGCCGAGCGCTTCCTGTCGTCGGCGGGCAGCGATTGCGGCATCGCCAACGTCAATATCGGCACCAGCGGCGCGGAAATCGGCGGCGCCTTCGGCGGCGAAAAGGCGACCGGCGGCGGCCGCGAATCAGGCTCGGATGCGTGGAAGGGCTATATGCGCCGCGCTACCAACACCATCAACTACGGCGATTCGCTGCCGCTGGCACAGGGCATCCGCTTCGAAATCTGACGGCATCCCGGGGGCGGCGGCATGGCGCGTAGGGAACGGTAACAAGCGTTACACGGCTTTGACGCCGTATTACGCGTTCCGCCCGTATAACGTCAGCAAGGCAGGCACATGCCCGTTGCGACCCCAAGGATGAAATGATGAGAATGCTGACGATTGGACTGGCTGCCGGTGCGGCATCGGTGACCCTGCTGGGCGGCTGCGCCGTCTATCCCACGCCCGCCGGCCCGGCGGTCGGTCCTGCGCCGGTGTACGTCGCGCCCGCGCCGGTGGTGGTGGCGCCGCGTCCGTACTACTACGGCGGGTACGGGTACTATGGCCGCGGCTATCGCCGCTGGTAATCGGATCCCGGTAACCCGGGGGCCGGACTCAGTTCCCGGCCGCGTCGCCGGCCCGGGCGTTCAGCCCGCCCCAGCTGGGTGCGAGGGTCTGCCCGATCTGCGGCAGGTCCACCAGGTCCAGCACGCGCCCGACCGTATGGTCAACCAGTTCGGCAATGCTCTGCGGCTTCTGGTAGAAGCCCGGCACCGGCGGGAACACGATCCCGCCCATTTCCGTCACCGCCGTCATGTTGCGCAGGTGCGCAAGGTTCAGCGGCGTTTCCCGCACCATCAGCACCAGCTTGCGGCGTTCCTTGAGCGTGACGTCGGCGGCGCGGGTGATCAGGTTGTCCGAGAAACCATGCGCGATTGCCGCCAGCGTGCGCATCGAGCACGGCGCCACCACCATGGCCTGGGCGCGGAACGAGCCGCTGGCGATGGTCGCGCCGATGTCGCGCACGTTGTGCACCACGCTGGCCAGCGCTTCGACCTCGGCGCGGCCGATGTCCAGCTCGTGCTGCAGGTTCATCACGCCGGCCGGCGAAATCAGCAGGTGCGTTTCCACCGCGGGCGCCGCGCGCAGCACCTGCAGCAGGCGCACGCCGTAGATGGCCCCGGTGGCGCCGGTGATGGCGACGATCAGCCGTTGCGGTGTGCCGCCAGCCCCGGACATGGCGGGACTCAGCCCTTCAGCAGGGTTTGCAGTTCGCCGTTCTGGTACATCTCCATCATGATGTCCGAGCCGCCGATGAACTCGCCGTTCACATAGAGCTGGGGAATGGTCGGCCAGTTGGCGTATTCCTTGATGCCCTGGCGGATGCCTTCGTCGTCCAGCACGTTGACCGTGGTCGGCGCATCGACGCCGCAGGCCTTCAGGATCTGGATGGCGCGGCCGGAGAAGCCGCACATCGGGAATTGCGCGGTGCCCTTCATGAACAGGACTACCGGGTTGCCCTTGACGATCTGGTCGATCTGTTGCTGCACGTCGCTCATGGTTTGCTTTTCAGTGGGGCGAAGCCGTGTCGCGGGCGCCGCCTGGGGAGGAAGGGATACCGTGCGGCCGGGCCGCACGGCGGGAATCTGACGCCGATTTTACCGGAATCGCCGCGGCGCTTCAGGGTGCCGCGGACGTACCGGCGGGTTGCGCGCCCGGCCAGCGTCCGCCGGTGCAGCGCTCCAGCCCGGCCAGGTCGCGCGCGGTGAAGACCTCGTCGAAGCCGCCGGCTTGCAGCAGCAGGCGCGTGGCCGCCGCCTGGTCATAGCCGTGTTCCATCAGCAGCCAGCCGCCCGGCAGCAGCCGCGCGCCGGCGCCGCCGACGATGGCGCGCAAGTCGGAGAGGCCGTCGTCGTGGTCGGTCAGCGCGTCGATCGGCTCGAAGCGCAGGTCGCCTTCGGCCAGGTGCGGGTCGCCCGCGGCGATATAGGGCGGGTTGCTGACGATCAGGTGGAAGCGCAGGTCCGGCGGCAGCGCCGCGTACCAGTCCGAGACCAGGAACTCGATATGCTCGGCGCCCAGCGCGCGGGCATTGTCCTGCGCCACCATCAGCGCGCCGGGCGAGATATCGGTGGCCCAGACCCGCGCGTCGCGCCGCTCACGCGCAAGCGTCACGGCAAGGATGCCGGAGCCCGTGCCGAGGTCCAGCACATTGGGCTGCGGCACCGTGGCCAGGCGCGCCAGCGCGGCTTCTGCGGCAACCTCGGTATCGGGGCGCGGGATCAGCACGTCGGGCGTGACCCGGAACTTGCGGCCGAAGAACTCGCGTTCGCCGATCAGGTAGGCCATCGGCTCGCCCGCCAGCCGTCGCGCCAGCAGCGTCGCAAACGCGTCGCGCTGCGCGATGGTCAGCACGTCGGTGTCGCGCGTGATCAGCTGCGTGCGGCTCAGGCCGGTGACATGGGTCAGCAGCATGCGCGCTTCCAGCGCAGGCAGGCCGGCCATGGCGGCGAGGGTCTGGGCCTCGCGCAGCGTGGGGGTTGCCGGCAGCGCGGTGGAGTCGGGGGTGGACATCGAGTGGGTAAAAGACGGTTCTGGTGCCGGCTACAAAAAACCCCACCGGTGCGGGACCTGGCGGGGCTTTGGGGCGGTGCTCTGGTGAAACTTCCGGCTTCGTGCCAGTGTACCGCTCATCGGCGGCGGCGGGCGCAATGCCCCCGCCGGGGCGATTACTTATTGACGGCGTCCTTGGCCTTGTCCGCGCCGGCGTTGACGGCATCCTTGGCGGCCTGCTTGGCATGCTCCATGGCGTTGCCGGCGTCTTCCTTGGCCTTCTCCGCGGCGGCGGAAGCGTTGGAGGCGGCGTCGCTGGCGGCAGCCTTGGCGGCATCTGCGGCGTTGCTGGCGGCAGCGGCGGCATCGCTTGCGGCGGCCTTGGCGGATTCCGCGGCGCTTTGCATCGCGCTCTCGGCGTTCGAGGCGGCGGGCGGCGCTTCTTCCTTCTTGCTGCAAGCGGCCATGGCCGCGGTGATCATCAACAGCGCGAGCAGTTTTTTCATGATTTCGTCCTAACTATGTTCTCGGGAGTGACTACCCGGCACCATTCTCCGTTTGCCGGTCGAAATCGATTATAGACAGCGACTTTACCCCCGCCAGTGCTGTTTCAAGCATTTACAACAGATACAAAGACATAGGCGACTTTACGCGTTGTTCATCGCCGAAGCATCGACTGGGTGTCATAAAGGCGCGCTCAGGCGTCTTCGCCCAGCGCCGCCAGCTGGTCCGCCTGATGCTCGGCGGACAGCGCCGACAGCAGCTCGTCCATGTCGCCGTCCATGATCATGTCGATCTTGTACAGCGTCAGGTTGATGCGGTGGTCGGTCACGCGGCCCTGCGGGAAGTTGTAGGTGCGGATGCGGTCGCTGCGGTCGCCCGAGCCGATCAGGTTGCGCCGGGTGCTGGCCTCGCGCGCCTGCGCGGCGCGCGCCTGCATGTCCTTGATGCGGGCGGCGAGCACCTTCATCGCCTTGTCCTTGTTGCGGTGCTGGCTGCGGTCGTCCTGGCACTCGACCACGATGCCGGTGGGCAGGTGGGTCAGTCGTACCGCGGAATCGGTCTTGTTGACGTGCTGGCCGCCCGCGCCGGAGGCGCGGAAGGTGTCGATGCGCAGGTCGGCCGGGTTGATCTCGACCTCGCCGACCTCGTCTGCTTCGGGCATCACGGCAACCGTGCAGGCGGAGGTATGGATGCGGCCCTGCGCCTCGGTCGCGGGCACGCGCTGAACGCGATGTCCGCCCGATTCGAACTTCAGCCGCGAAAACGCGGCATCGCCGGCGATCCGGATGATCACTTCCTTGTAGCCGCCCAGGTCTGATTCCGATTCGCTCATGACCTCGACCTGCCAGCGCTGCCGTTCGGCATAGCGCGTGTACATCCGCAGCAGATCGGCGGCGAACAGCGCGCTCTCCTCGCCGCCGGTGCCGGCGCGGATTTCGAGCAGCAGGTTGCGGTCGTCGTTCGGGTCCCTGGGCAAAAGCAGGCGCTGCAGGCTGGCCTGCAGCGCTTCGAGCCGGTCGCGCGCGGCGGCGATCTCGTCGGCGGCAAAATCCTTCATCTCCGGATCGTCGAGCAGGGCCTGCGCGGTGGCGAGGTCGTCCTGGGCCTGCCGGTACTGGCCGTATTGCTCGGCCACGGGCGACAGCTCCGCATGTTCGCGGCTGAGCTTGCGGTACTGGTCGATATTGGCGGTCGCGTCTTCGCGCGCGAGCAGGGCGTTGACTTCGTCGAGTCGCTCGGCCAGTTGGTCGAGCTTGGCAAGCATGCTGGCTTTCATCGGGGCGGACAGGGAATGGGGTGGGCCGGGCCGCGCGTGCGATGGCGGCGGCGAAGGCGTGCCGGGCGCGGGGCGCCGGCAAGGCGAGCGCGGCTAGCGCTCGGAGTGGCTGCTGTGGCGGAACAGGCCCGGCACCAGGCGCAGCAGCGCCTCGCGGTCCTCGCCCTGGGTGTGGTTGAGCGCGTGCGTGGGGCCGTGCAGGAACTTGCGCGTGAGCGCGCCGGAGAGCGCCTCGAGCACGGCCTGCGGATCGTCGCCGCGCGCCAGCATGCGGCGCGCGCGCTCCAGTTCGGCCTGGCGGATGGCTTCGCCGCTGCTCTGCAGTTCGCGGATGACCGGCACCACGCTGCGGGTTTCCAGCCAGTGCATGAAGTTCTGCACGCGGCTTTCGATGATGGCTTCGGCCTGCGCCACCGCGGCCTGGCGCAGGGCGTTGCCTTCGCGCACGACCGCGCCGAGGTCGTCGACGGTATAGAGGAAGACGTCGTCCAGGCGCGCGACTTCGGGCTCGACGTCGCGCGGCACGGCCAGGTCGACCATCATGATGGGGCGGTGCTTGCGGCGCTTGACCGCGCGCTCCACCGCGCCCAGGCCGATGATCGGCAGCGAGCTGGCGGTGCACGACACCACGATGTCGAACTCATGCAGGCGTTCGCCCAGTTCCGACAGGCGGATCGCGTTGGCCGTCAGGCCCTGGCCGCTGAGCTGCTCGGCCAGCTTTTCGCCACGTTCCACGGTGCGGTTGGCCACCACGATCTGGCGCGGCTGCTGCGCGGCAAAGTGGGTGGCGCACAGCTCGATCATCTCGCCCGCGCCGATAAACAGCACGCGCTGGGTCGAGACGCTTTCAAAGATCCGCTGTGCCAGCCGCACCGCGGCCGCGGCCATCGACACCGAATGCGCGCCGATCTCGGTCTGCCCGCGCACTTCCTTGGCCACCGCGAAGGTGCGCTGGAACAGCTGGTTCAGGTACGTGCCGAGCGAGCCGGCTTCGCCGGCGGTGCGCACCGCGTCCTTGAGCTGGCCCAGGATCTGGGTCTCGCCCAGCACCATCGAATCCAGCCCGCTGGCCACGCGGAAGGCGTGGCGCACGGCTTCGGACTGCGGCAGCGCGTACAGGTGCGGGGCCAGTTCGCCGGCGGGCACGTTGTGGTGCTGCGACAGCCAGCGCAGGGTGTGCTCGAAGCCATCCGTGCCCGGCGTCAGCACGTCGGTCGCGCAGTAGATCTCGGTGCGGTTGCAGGTGGACAGGATCGCGGCTTCGGTGCCGCTGCGCCCCGACAGGTGGGAGCGCAGGGCCCCCAGCGCCGGCTTGATCTGCTCGAGCGGAAACGCCACCCGCTCGCGCAGCGAGACGGGTGCCGTGGTGTGATTGATGCCGATCGCGAGCAGTTGCATTGTTGGGGACTGGTGTGGCCCGGAGCGCGGCCGGACCGGATGTCATTATACCGCCGGGACCGATCATTGCAGTCGCCCGCCGCGGTAGGTGGCAGGGGCAACGGATTGCAGTATCGTTACGCCGCGGCCGGTTGCCGGCTGTGATGCGGACAACACAGGAGAAGCGGATGCTGGGCACCTTGATCGTGGGTTTGCTGGTCGGACTGGCGGCACGCCGGCTGCACCCGGCAGGGCGCGTGGTGACCCTCCCGGCCGCGCTGGTGCTGGGCGCGGCGGGCGCGGCGGCGGCTTTCTACACCGGCCGCGCGCTGCATTGGTTTGTCGACGGCCAGCTCAGCAGCTGGCTCGCGGTGATCGCCGGGTCGGCGCTGCTGGTGGGCTTCTGGGGCACGGTGCGGCCGCGCGGACGGTAAATACTGAACCGACTTTCCGGTCAGGAATCTGCACGCGGCTTGATCCCGGTCAGTCTGCCGCCTTGCCTGGCGTCAGGCCCTCGCGGCCAGCAGGCGGCGCAGCACCCCGCTGGAATAGTGGCTGGCCACGTCGGTCAGGAATGCCGAGAAATCCACATGCGCGGTGTCGTCGGCGCGGTCCGAGATGGTCCGCATCACCGCGTAAGGCACGCCATATTCATGGCAGACCTGCGCCACCGCCGCGCCTTCCATTTCTACCGCCAGCAGGCCGGGCAGCCGCTCGCGCAACTCCGCCACCGCGGCGGGCGAGCCGATGAACTGGTCGCCGCTGGCGATCATGCCCCGGTGCAGGGTCGGCGCCGCGACGCCAAACTTCTCGCGCACCGCGCGCGGCACGTCGACGGCCAGGTCGTCGCGCAGGAAATCTGCCGCGGCGGCATGCAGCTCGGCCGTCAGCGCCGCATCGGCCGGGAATTCGGCGCGCTCCAGCAGCGGCACTTCATGGCGGCCGAAGAACGGGCGCGCGTCCAGGTCATGCTGCAGGGTGCGATCGGCGATGACGATGTCGCCCACCTGCGTGGCCGCGCCGATGCCGCCGGCCAGGCCGGTAAAGACGATCTGCGTGGCGCCCAGCTCGCGGATCAGCGTGACCGTGGTGGCCGACGCAGCCACCTTGCCCATGCGCGCCAGCACCAGCACGCACGGCTGCCCGTACAAATGGCCGCTGTAGTAGTCGCGCATGCCGATGGTGCGTACGGTGGCGCGGCTGTCGTCATGGCGCATGGCGGCGACAAGGCCATCGACTTCATCGTGGATGGCGGCAAGGATTCCGAGGGTCATGGGGCGTGGGCAACTTGGACAAGGGCCACAGCATACCCGGCCCGCGCAGGCCGGGCCTGGATGGAGCGCGAGCGCACGCCCCCTCCCACGCAACAGGTGCGGCCCAGGTATCACTTTGCTAAAGTCGCCGTCATTCCAGCACGCAAGGGCGAGCATGCAAGCAACCCGCATCGGAGCAAATGGCCCGGACCAAGAAGCCGTTGGCGAGCGGCGCGCCATCCGCCAGGCGCTGGCCCACTGGCGCGCGCTGGGCCGCCTCGCGCCGGCGGCGGTGGCGGCGCCGTGGGCGCGCACCGAACCGGACGCCGCGGACTGGCGCCGCTGGCTCGATACCGCGCTGATGGCGCTTGGCACAGCGCTGCTGTGCGCCGGCGTCATCGTGTTCTTTGCCTTCAACTGGCAGGACCTGCACAAGTTTTCCAAGTTCGGCCTGCTGGCCGGCGCGATCACGCTGCTGGCCGGCCTTGCCTGGCTGCGCCCGGCGGGCGATGCCGTCGGCCGGGCCGCGCTGGGCGGCGCGCAGGTGGTGGCGGGCGTGCTGCTGGCGGTGATCGGCCAGACCTACCAGACCGGCGCCGACCCCTGGCAACTGTTCGCGCTGTGGGCGCTGCTGGCGCTACCGTGGGCGCTGGCGGCGCGCGCGGCGCCGCACTGGTGGCTGGTGATCGTGGTCGGCAACCTTGCGCTGCTGCGGTACTTCAGCCTCCGCTTCGGCGTCGACGGCGTGTTCTCGCTGCTGTTCGATTCGCGTCACGTGCGCACCGCCACGCTGGCCTTGCTGGGCGCGGTGGCGCTGCAGCTGGCGCTGTGGCAGCTGCTGTGCGCACAGGCGCCTGCGCTCGGCTTCCGCGGGCTGACCGGCGGCCGCATGCTGGCGGCGCTGGCGTGCCTGCATGCCGGCTCGCTCGGGCTGGCCAGCCTGCTGCGCAGCGACTTCGACGGCGCCGCCTTCGCGCTGGCGGTGCTGGCGCTGGCCGCGCTGGTCTGGTGGTTCCGCTGGCATGCCTTCGACATCGTGGTACTGAGCCTGGCCTGCCTGACCGGCATCGTGCTGGCCGTCGCGGCCATTGCCAAGGTGCTGTTCGAGGGCAAGGACGATTTCGGCGCCTTCCTGCTGCTTGGCCTGCTGACCATCGGCCTGGCCGCCGCCGCGGCCGCGTGGCTGATGCGGGCCTGGCGCAGCCAGCTGGAGCAGGCATGAGCAACGTATTGCAGACCGAGCAACGGCTCTGGCAGCAGCTCGCCGCACGCGGCGAGGTACAGGGCGAGCCGCCCGCGCATCCCCACACGCCGTGGGCGGTGCGCTGCCTGATGGGCGCGGCGGGCTGGCTGGGCGCCTTGTTCTTCCAGTTCTTCCTGGTCGGCACCGTGTTCGTTGCCGCGCGCGAGAACGGCGTGGCGATGGCCGTCACCGGGCTGGCCATGATTGCGCTGGCCGCGTTGCTGTACTGGCGCGGCGGTGGCATCGCCGCTGGGCAGTTCGCGCTGGCGGTCAGCCTGAGCGGGCAGGGCATGGCCGTGTTCGGCCTGACCGAGGCGCTGGGCTTCACGCGCGTGGCCGAGAGTGCCGGCTTCTGGGCCGCACTGGCGCTGTTCGAGGCCGCGCTGGCCTGGCTCGTGCCCAACCGGCTGCACCGGCTGCTGTGCGGGCTGGGCGCGTGGATCGGGCTGGCCGGCGCGGTGCATCTCGCCATGGCCGGCGGCAAGCCGGAGGACTGGCTGTTGCTGACCTGGTCGCTCGGCTGGCTGGTGCCGCTCGGCGCTGCCCTGGCGGCCGGCTTCACGCTGGCCGAGGCGCGCCTGTGCGCGGACGGCCGCCATGCGCTGCTGGAACCGCTGGCCGACGCGACGCTGCTGTTCACGCTGGCGGCGGCGCTGGTCGTTACCGGCATGAGCCACCCGCTGGCCTGGCTGGAGGGGCCGGAAGCGGCGCGCATCCCGCTGGCGCACTGGGCCGCGGGCGGACTGCTCACGGTGATGCTGGCCGGCTTCGCGCTGGTTGAATGCCGCCGCCTGGGGCTCGGCCAGGCCATGCAGGGCGCCGTGCCGGGCGGCCTGGTCGCGTTCGGCGCGCTGATGGCAGCGGCACCCGCGGTCGTGGCCGGCGTACTCGCGCTGGGGCTGGGGCTGCGGCGGGCGTCGATGCCGTGGCTGGGGCTGGGCGTCACCAGCATCGCGATCGGCTTTATCTGGTACTACTCGGCGCTGCACTGGACTCTGCTTGCCAAGTCGGCCACCCTCGCCGCCGCCGGCGCCCTGCTGCTCGCCGGCCGCTACTGGCTGCTGCGCCGCGCACAGATGGAGGCCGCATGAAACGCTGGATCCTGATCGCCTGGGCGCTGACGCTGGCGCTGGCCGCCGTCGGCATCGCCGGCAAGGAGCGCCTGCTGGCGCACGGCGACGTCGTCTTCCTCAGGCTCGCGCCGGTCGATCCGCGCTCGCTGATGCAGGGCGACTACATGGCGCTGAACTTCGACATCGGCAACCAGATCCGCGCCGCCCGGGCTCAGGACGCCCAAGTGCCGCGCGACGGCGTCGCCGTGATCCGCCGCAATGAACAGGGCATTGCCAGCTTCGTGCGCGTGCACGGCGCCGAGCCGCTGGCGCCGGGCGAGCAACTGCTGCGCTACCAGACCGCGCGCTCGCGCTGGGGCGGCATGCAGGTGCAGGTGTCGACCGATGCGTATTTCTTCCAGGAGGGGCAGGGCGAGCGGTTCGCGCAGGCCGAGTATGGGGAGTTTCGCGTGGGGGCGGACGGGCAGGCGCTGCTGGTGGGGTTGCGGGGGAAGGGGATGGAGAAGTTGTAAAGTCCCCTGTCCTGTCGCATCAAATTTGAATGCACTCGTCAATGCAGGGCTTCCGCTGCTAGCAGAATGGCCATCGAAATCATCAATCCGCCCCCAATGATGTTGAAGAGCCTTAGCCTTTTCCCGCTGAATAATGTGCTCGAACTCGCGACATGAGCGGCGGCGACCCACGCCGCATCTATGACCAGTCCCAGGCCAATCGGTATCAGTGAAAAAACTAGCAAGTAGGCGATCGGACTTTCCGCCCCGTCGCCCATAAAGCTGGGGACTATCGAGCCAAACATAATCAGTGCTTTTGGATTGGTCGAGCCCACGATGATTCCTGCAACCAATGATTGCTGGCTCTTTTGGGGATTGCTTTTTCCTCCTACCAGCATAGGTCTGGAAAAGAGCAAATATTGAAAGCCGATGCCTAGCAAGACTACGGCACCTAGCAGTCGAATGAAAATCAAGACATGGTCGGAGCGCATCAGCAGCGAGCCGATTCCCATCGCTACGATCACAGCAACACAATAGGTCCCGATCGCATTGCCGATCACACCCCGTAACGCATTTCTCCGTCCCACTGCTATCGTTTGCCCGACAAGGAACATGATGCTCGGGCCTGGCACGGCGATCAGCACAGCGGAGGTCAGCACGAGCCCCAGAACGCCATTGAATGCAGTTAGCTCTACAGGCATGGATAGTCCTTTCTATCGACCTGGCTCAGGTCGGCGTCACGCTGTTCATCAGTCATTCTTCCCCGGCTTGTGGCCGGGGAGAAGGTCTTGGAGTTGTGCTCTCATAAGCAACGCCAGGGTTGGCTGCACTCGCAGTGTCTCGGCAACTTCTTAATAGCGCACTCGCTGGGCGTGATTTTTACGAGCGAAATTAGTTGGCCGCATACAGGATGGCGGTCCCATTGTCCGCCGACACTCATGCTGGACAGCGCAGAAGGAAATGAATGTGAGATGAGTCCCCAAAGCAGTACTGAAATTTCCGAACTTGCTTGGGATGTGACTGTGCCGCTGCCGTGAGGAAAAAAAGCCCAGCAGTTGCTGGGCTTTTGGTTGGTTTCGAGATGTCGTGAGACATCCCGAATCAACAGCTTTGGCTTAGACGTTGAACAAGAAGTTCATCACATCCCCATCCTTCACCACATACTCCTTCCCTTCCGCCCGCATCTTGCCGGCTTCCTTCGCGCCGGTCTCGCCCTTGAAGCTGATGAAGTCTTCATAGGCGATGGTCTGCGCGCGGATAAAGCCGCGTTCGAAATCGGTGTGGATCACGCCGGCTGCCTTGGGGGCGGTGTCGCCGACGTGGATGGTCCAGGCGCGCACTTCCTTGACGCCGGCGGTGAAGTAGGTCTGCAGGCCGAGCAGCTTGAAGCCGGCACGGATCACACGGTCCAGGCCGGGTTCTTCCATGCCCAGGTCGGCCAGGAACTCCGCCTTGTCGGCGTCGTCGAGGTCGGCGATCTCGGCTTCGATGGCGGCGCAGACGGCGACCACGGGGGAATCGGTCTGCTTGGCGTATTCGCGCACCGCGTCCAGGTGCGGGTTGTTGTCGAAACCATCCTCGCGCACGTTGGCCACGTACATGGTTGGCTTGGCGGTGATCAGGCAGAACGGGCGGATCGCATCCCACTCTTCGGGCGCCAGGTCCAGGGTGCGCACGGCCTTGGCCTGGTCCAGCACGGACTGGGCCTTTTCCAGCACGGCGACCAGGCGCTGGGCTTCCTTGTCGCCGGCGCGGGCCGGCTTGACGTAGCGCGCCAGCGCCTTCTCGACGGTGGCCAGGTCGGCCAGCGCCAGTTCGGTGTTGATGACTTCGATATCCGACAGCGGGTCCACACGGCCGGCCACGTGGATCACGTTGTCGTCCTCGAAGCAGCGCACCACGTGGGTGATGGCATCGCATTCGCGGATATTGGCCAGGAACTGGTTGCCCAGGCCTTCACCCTTGGAGGCGCCCGCCACCAGGCCGGCGATGTCGACGAACTCGACCGTGGCCGGCAGGATGCGCTCCGGCTTGACGATCTCGGCCAGCTTCGCGAGCCTCGGATCCGGCACCTCGACCACGCCCACATTGGGCTCGATGGTGCAGAAGGGATAGTTTTCGGCGGCGATGCCGGCCTTGGTCAGGGCATTGAACAGCGTGGACTTGCCGACGTTGGGCAGGCCGACGATGCCGCATTGGAGGCTCATGGTTTGGTCTTCGGAATCAATGGGTTGCGTGATGCCACCGGGTCCGCGCAGCCGTCGCGGGCGCGGATCGCGCGCTGCCGCCAGGGGAGGGCTTCGGGACGAGACAAAGACATCACATCGCGCGGGCTCGGCGAGGTTGCACGCCTTTGCCACGGAAAACCGCAATTGTAACCTTTTGGGGGCAGGGCACGGTGGAGTGACAGGGCGGCCTGGCAAACAAGACGGCCAAGGGGTCAGCCTTGGCCGTGCATCGTGGACTGGTGCCAGATCGTCAGGGTAGCGATCAGGCGCCGTCGGCAAATCCGTCCCGCATGTCCGTGGTCTTCGCGCCGTCGGTAAACATGTCGCGCTGGTCCACGGTTCGTGCGCCATCGGTGAAGCTGTCGCGCGTACGCGCGCCGTCGGTGTAGACATCAAACTTCGAAACCTTCGCGCCATCCGTGTAGACGTCGCGAGGACCGGTACCCCCGAATGCCGTGCCCATGGCTCCAGCGGCAGCGACGGCAATCAATAGTGATTGTTTAATCATTGGTCCACCTCCCTTCAGGTGGTGAGTTCCCCGGCCAGAAACATTTCGTTTCAATATAGGCCCGAGCCCATCCGCGGGCGGCAAGGCCCATCCTATTGTTTTGTTCTAAGGCTTATGACCTGCGGATATAAGGATCGGGCCAACCAGATGGGTACTGTCGGAGGGTTGCCCGTATGTGTCCGATGCGCTGGGCGGGCCACTTTCGCACGGGCGGACCGGCTTGGACGGGGCTTCGGAGTGACGTGGCTATAATCCAGCCATGACCCGATCCCACGCGTCCGCGCGACCTGCCGCGCGCAAATCTTCCGCTTTCCAGGTTGCCGTCGTCGGTGGCGGCATCGTCGGCAAGTCCTGCGCGCTGCTGCTGGCCCAGCAGGGCATGGACGTCGCGCTGATCGCGCCGAAGCCGGCGCGCGCCGCCGCCAGCGCCGGGCCGGATGACTGGGACAGCCGCATCTACGCCTTCTCCGCCAGCTCGCAAGCGCTGCTCGAACGCATGCGCGTGTGGGAGGCGCTGGACCCGGCGCGGATCCAGCCGGTGCGCGACATGCGCGTGTTCGGCGACGTCAGCGCCGCCGAGACCTCGCCCAGCTTCGACGGCGACCTGCATTTTTCCGCGTATGCCGCGGCGGTGCCGCAGCTGGCTTGGATCATCGAGTCGCGGCTGGTCGAGCGCGCGCTCGACACCGCGCTCGGCTTCCAGCACCAGGTGACGTGGCACGACGGCACCGCCAGCGTGTGCGAGCGCGACCCCGACGGCATCACCCTGACGCTGGACAACGGCGGCAAGGTGCGCACCGCGCTGGCGATCGGCGCCGACGGCGCGCGCTCGTGGCTGCGCCAGCAATGCCATATCGGCGTCAGCACGCGCAAGTACCGCCAGCTTGGCGTGGTCGCCAATTTTGCGTGCGAGCGGCCGCACCATGAAACCGCCTGGCAGTGGTTCCTGGGCGCGCCGGAAAAGCTGATGGCCGACGAGGAGCCCGCCAACGGCGAGGTGCTGGCCATGCTGCCGCTGCCGGACAACCATGTGTCGATGGTCTGGTCCGCCGACGAGGCCCACGCGCGCGAACTGCTGGCGCTGTCGCCCGAGGCGCTGGCCGCCACGGTGATGCAGGGCGCCAGCGGCGCGGTCGGGGCGCAGTTCGGCACGCTGCGCTGCGTGACCTCTGCGCAGGGCTTCCCGCTGGTGCTGCAGCGTGCCGACCAGTTCGTGCAGCCGCACGTGGCGCTGGTAGGCGACGCCGCCCACGTGGTGCATCCGCTGGCCGGCCAGGGCATGAACCTGGGCCTGCGCGACGTCGCGGAACTTGGGCGCGTGATGGCCGACAAAGAACCTTTCCGCAGCGAAGGCGACCTGCGCCTGCTGCGCCGCTACGAGCGCGCGCGCGCCACCGACCTGTTGTCGCTGACCGCCGCCACCGACGGGCTGCACCGGCTGTTCTCGCTGCCGGGCAGCGTGGCGCGGGTGGTGCGCAATACCGGCATGCGCGCGGTCGGCGGACAGACGCTGCTCAAGCGCTTGCTGATCGGGCGCGCGCTCGGCTAGGTTCGCACGCACTGTCCGCTCCCCCGTACGCCCCCTTACCGAATCCCCTGGAGTCCACATGTTCCCATCCCTGCGCCGCCGTCCCGCCCTCTACGCCACGCTCACCGCCATCGCCGGCGGGCTGGCCGCGGCCGGCTTTGCGCTGCACGCCATGGCGGCGGGCGAGCCCGGCACCGACCGCATCAAGGAGTCGCTGCAGAAGATGCTGGGCGGCCGCGCCGAAGTGAAGAGCGTCGGCAAGACCCCGGTGCCGGGCCTGTTCGAAGCCAATATCGGCGGCCAGGTGGTGTACACCGATGCCACCGGCCGCTACATCCTGAACGGCGAGATGATCGATACCCGCACCGGCACCAACCTGACCGAGGAGCGGCTGGCCGAGATCAACCGCATCAAGTGGTCGGACCTGCCGCTGGCGCGCGCGATCAAGTGGTCCAAGGGCGATGGCAGCCGCCAGATCGCGGTGTTCTCCGATCCCAATTGTGGCTACTGCAAGCGCATCGAGCAGACCTTCCAGCAGATGGACAACATCACCGTGTACACCTTCCTGTACCCGGTGCTGTCGCCGGATTCGGAGACCAAGTCGAAACAGGTCTGGTGCGCGGCCGACCGCACCAAGGCCTGGCGCGACTGGATGCTCAAGCAGGTGGCGCTGACCGGCAACGGCAGCTGCAAGACGCCGCTGGAAGAGAACCTGGCCTTGGGCCACAGCATGAACGTGACCGGCACTCCGGCGGTGTTCTTCACCGACGGCACCCGCATCCCCGGCGCGGCGGACGTCGCCACGCTGGAACGCAAGCTCGCCAGCATCAAGAAATAAACGTGCGCCGGACCTGTCCCGGCTCGAGCGACGGCCGGACCTGTCCGGCCGTTGTGCTTTCTGCCTTTCCCCTCATTGCATGCGATCGCCGCCAGGCGACCAAGGAGACACCATGACTTTCCAGGCAGTGCTGCTGACCCAGGCCGACGGCGCCACCCAGGCCAACCTGGCCACCCTCGACGAAGCCCAGTTACCGGCCGATGGCGACGTGCTGGTTGCCGTCGATTACTCCACCATCAACTTCAAGGACGGCCTGGCCATCACCGGGCGCTCGCCGGTGGTGCGCAAGTGGCCGATGGTGGCGGGCATCGATGGTGCCGGCACGGTGCTTGAGTCCGCGCACCCGCGCTGGAAGGCCGGCGACAAGGTGGTGCTGAACGGGTACGGCGTGGGCGAGACCCACTGGGGCTGCCTGGCGCAGCGCGCGCGCCTGAAGGGCGACTGGCTGGTGCCGCTGCCCGCCGCCTTCACCACGCGCCAGGCCATGGCGATCGGCACCGCGGGCTATACCGCGATGCTGTCGGTGCTGGCGCTGGAGCGCGGCGGCGTCAACGGCCCGGTGCGCCCCGGCGACGGCGAGGTGCTGGTGACCGGGGCCTCGGGCGGGGTCGGTTCGGTGGCGATCGCGCTGCTGAGCAAGCTGGGCTACCAGGTGGTGGCTTCCACCGGCAAGACGCGCGAGGCGGATTTCCTGAAGGCGCTGGGCGCCGACGACGTGATCGACCGCGCCGAGCTGGGCGTGCCCGGCAAGCCGCTGCAGAAGGAACGCTGGGCCGCGGTGATCGATTCGGTCGGCTCGCACACGCTGGTCAATGCCTGTGCGCAGGTGCGCTACGGCGGCGTGGTGACGGCGTGCGGGCTGGCGCAGGGGCTGGACTTCCCGGGCTCGGTGGCGCCCTTCATCCTGCGCGGCATCACGCTGCATGGCATCGACAGCGTGATGGCGGCGATGCCGCTGCGCGAACAGGCCTGGCAGCGCCTGGCCAGCGACCTGGAGCCGGACCGGCTCAATGCGCTGACGCGCGAGATCGGCCTGGGCGAAGCCATCGACGCCGGCCGCAAGATCATGGAAGGCGCCATGCGCGGGCGCGTGGTGGTGGATGTGAATCGCGGCTGAGCAGCACCAGGCCGCTTTGCCGGCCTTCCCCCGCGCCTCCCCGCGTCGGCGCTGCATGCAGCGCCGACGTTACAATCCTGCCCATGACGCCGATCCGCTACGCCATCGCCCCGCTTCAGCCTGAAGCGCACCTGTTTGCCGTTACCGTCACCGTGAGCGAGCCCGATCCGGCCGGGCAGTGTTTCTCGCTGCCGGCGTGGATTCCCGGCAGCTACATGATCCGGGACTTCGCGCGCAATATCGTGCGCATCCGCGCCGACGCGGGCGGGCGCGAGGTCAGGCTGAGCAAGCTCGACAAGCAGCGCTGGCAGGCCGCGCCCGTCGCCCTGGCCGACGGCCCGCTGACGCTCAGCTACGAGGTCTACGCCTGGGACCTGTCGGTGCGCGCCGCGCACCTGGACACCACCCACGGCTTCTTCAACGGCAGCTCGGTGTTCCTGTGCGTGGAGGGGCAGGCCGAGCGGCCCTGCACCGTCGACATCCACGCGCCCGCGGGCGAGGCCTACCGCGACTGGCGCGTGGCCACCGCCATGCGCGAGGCGCCGGGACGCGACGGGGCCAAGCGCTATGGCTTCGGCCGCTACCTGGTGGCCGACTACGACGAACTGGTCGACCACCCGGTCGAGATGGGCACCTTCCAGCTGGCCAGTTTCCGCGCCTGCGGCGCGCAGCACGACGTGGTCTTCACCGG
Source organism: Cupriavidus sp. SS-3 (assembly GCF_035818815.1). Taxonomy (NCBI): domain Bacteria; kingdom Pseudomonadati; phylum Pseudomonadota; class Betaproteobacteria; order Burkholderiales; family Burkholderiaceae; genus Cupriavidus; species Cupriavidus sp. SS-3. The sequence goes on along the minus strand of NZ_JAYLVT010000012.1, from coordinate 23,298 downwards.
GCGCGTGCCGCAACTGGATCTCGAGCGCGTGTGCCGCGACCTGAAGCGCATCTGCGAGACCCAGATCCGGCTGTTCGAGCCGCGCACCGCGCAGGCGCCGTTCCTGGACAGCAACCGCCGCTACGTGTTCATGACCATGGTCACCAGCGATGGCTACGGCGGCCTGGAGCATCGCGCCAGCACCGCGCTGATCTGCTCGCGCAACGACCTGCCAGTGCGCGGCAACAGCGAAACCAGCGAGGGCTACCGCACCTTCCTCGGGCTGTGCAGCCACGAGTATTTCCACACCTGGAACGTCAAGCGCATCAAGCCGGCCGCATTCGTGCCTTACCGGCTGGCGCAGGAAACCTACACGCCGCTGCTGTGGCTGTTCGAGGGCTTTACCAGCTACTACGACGACCTGGTGCTGGTGCGCTCGGGCTGCGTCACCGAGGCGCAGTATGTCGAGATGCTGGCCAAGACCTGGAACGGCGTGCTGCGCGGCAACGGCCGCACCAAGCAGAGCGTGGCCGAAAGCTCGTTCGATGCCTGGACCAAGTACTACCGCCAGGACGAGAATGCGCCCAACGCCATTGTCAGCTACTACACCAAGGGCGCGCTGGTGGCGCTGGCGCTGGACCTGACCATCCGCGACAAGACCCGCGGGCGGCGCTCGCTCGACGATGTCATGCGCGCGCTGTGGCGCAGCTATGGCCGTGGCTTTTATGCGCCGGACGCGGTGCAGCGCGGCGTGACCGAGGCCGAGGTCCATGCGCTGTTCGATGAAGTCACGGGCCTGCGCATGGGGCCGCTGCTGCGTGCGCTGACCGAAGGCACCGGCGAGTTGCCGCTGCCGCCGCTGTTCAAGGCGTTCGGAATCAAGGCCGAGGCGCAGAAACCGGCGCGCACCGCCGCGCTGGGGATCAAGGTCAAGACCGAAGACGGCTGGGTGCGCGTGACCCAGGTGCTCGACGGCGGCGCCGCGCAGGCCGCAGGGCTGTCCGCAGGCGACCTGCTGGTTGCCGTCGACGGCGTGCGCATGGCGCCGGGCCAGCTCGACAAGCTGCTGGCGCGCTACCGCCCCGGCGACCGCATCGAGCTGCACGCCTTCCGCCGCGACGAGCTGCAGGCGCTGCCGGTGACGCTGGCGCGCGAGCCGGCGGCGCAGTTCAAGCTCAAGGCGGAGGGCGGGCGGCATGCGGCGCGCTCGCGCTGGCTGGGCCAGTGAGCTAGTCTTCTTTCGCCGCGACACCAGACCACGCCACCGCTGTCCACCGCCCCCGCTGCATGCAATACGCGCACGATCCCCGCACCTTCCTGTATTCGCACTATGTGTACCGGGGGCTGCGCTCGGCCACGGGCGTGATCGGCGCGACCCTGATCGCGCTGCATTTCAGCGACCTGCCCACCGCCATGGTGGTGTCGATGGGCGCGCTGTGCACCAGCCTGATGGACCTGCCGAGCCCGCTGAACCACAAGTTCAACGAGATGCTGGCCAGCGTGCTGCTGTGCAGCGTGGTCACGCTGGTGGTGGCGCTGGCCACGCCGTTCCCGCGCGTGATGCCGTTCCTGCTGGTGCTGGTGACGTTCATGGCCGGCATGATGACGGTGTACGGCAACAAGACGCTGCCGCTGCAGTTCGCCGCACTGTTCGTGATGACGCTCACGATCAACGAAGACTTCCTGGTGCGGCGCGCGCTGGAACATGCGGTGCTGTTCAGCGTCGGTGCGGTCGCCTATCTTGGTTACGCGATGCTGGTGAGCTGGGTCACCGAGCGCCGCACCCGGCAGCAGGTGCTGGCCGAATCGCTGTACGAGCTGGCGGGCTACCTTGAAATCAAGGCCGGCTTCTACGACGCCGGCAATGACTTCGAGGCCCAGTTCAACCAGCTGGTGCGCCAGCAGATCGTGGTGGCCGAGCGCCAGCAGGCCGCGCGCGACCTGGTGCTGCGCGGCAACCGCACCCCCCACGATGGGCTGCTGGTGCAGGTGCACCTGCGCATGCTCGACCTGTACGAGTACATCCTGTCGACCAACACCGACTATCCGATGCTGCGCCAGACCTTCGCCGGCACGCCGGTGCTGGACCACCTGCGCGGGCTGGTGATGCAGATGTGCAAGGACGTCGAAGAGATCGCCTACGAGGTCACGCGCGGGCGCGGCTCGTACGCCACGGTGGAATACCGCCCTGGCCTGCGCGCGGTCGAGGCCGAGATCGCGCAGCTGCGCCACCACCATATCAACCCGGCGGCGATGACGGCGCTGGTCGAGACGCTCGACATGATGCGCGGCGCGATCACGCTGATCGGCCAGCTGCACGAGGCCTCGCGCACGCCGGTGGAACCGGCCAAGGTGCTGCCCGGCTCCGACATGACGCCGTTCCTGACGCGCCAGAAGTACGAGCTGAGCGTGCTGCGCGACAACCTGAAGTGGACTTCGCCGGCGTTCCGCTTTGCGCTGCGGGTGTCGATGGCGGTGGCGCTGGGCCTGTGGATTGCCGAGCGCCTGCCTTATGTGTCGCACAGCTACTGGATCCTGCTGACCATCATCGTGATCCTGAAGCCCAACTTCAGCATGACCAAGCAGCGCTACAACGACCGCGTGATCGGCACGCTGATCGGCTGCGTGGTCTCGGTCGCGATCCTGAAGGTGGTGCACCAGCCGCTGATCCTGCTGGGCGTGCTGTTCCTGTCGCTGGTGGCCAGCGCCGCCTTCGTCACCATCAAATACCGCTACACCGCGATCGCCGCCTGCATCCAGGTGCTGATCCAGATCCACCTGCTGATGCCGAACAGTCCCACCGTGGCGGGCGAGCGGCTGGTGGATACGGTGATCGGCGGCATCATCGCGTCGCTGTTCAGCTTCGTGCTGCCGAGCTGGGAGTACCGCGCCATCCCCAAGCTGGTCGAGGCCGTGCTGCAGGCCAACCGCCGCTATATCGCCGCCACGCGCGACCTGCTGCTGCGCCGGGCCAAGGATGACTTTGCCTACCGCGTGCAGCGCAAGCAGTTCATGGACAACCTGTCGGCGCTGATCTCATCGTTCCAGCGCATGCTGGACGAGCCCAGGAGCCGGCATCGCGCGGTCGACAACCTGAACCGCTTCATCGTGCAGAACTACCTGGTGGCCGCGCACGTGGCCGCCGCGCGCATCCAGGTGCGCCAGCACTACGATGAGCTCGATATCCCGGCCGCCGAGGCCGCGATCGAGCAGGCCACCGAGGCCGCCAGCCACAGCCTGCAGGTGGCCAGCGAACGGCTGCACGCCGACGAGCGCGGCGGCGGCCGCGGCGCAGGCTTCATCCGCAAGGCGCCGGCGGAGCGCAAGGAGGCCGTCCCGGTGGAAGCCGACAAGCCGGTTGCGGCGGCAGTCGAGGCGGCGCCGGAAGCGCTGGCTGAAGCGACCCCTGATCAGGTCGTCGAAACCGTCACGCCCGAAGCGGCCGAAGCCGAGGAAGACGCCGCCGCGGAACGCCGCGCGCGCCTGGCCGATTCCGCCGACAAGCGCCGCACCGACACGCTGGTGCAGGCCGCCGCGGCGGGCGAGTCGAGCGAACAGGCAGGGGTGACGTCAAGCTCCACCGGCCGCCCCGCCAACGCGGTGCTGGAGCGCCGGCTGCGCGCGCTGCGCGAGGACGCGGCCAAGATTGCGCTGCGCACCGGAGCGATCGGGCGGGCGATGCGGGCGCGGTCGTAGAGATCCGGAACCGATCGTTTTCTCCCCTCTCCCGCTCGCGGGAGAGGGGAGAAAACCAGCAGCAAGATCAAACGCCGTGCCCCGCCCCCTCATCCTCCGGCAACGTCAGCATCCCGCTGTGATAGCTGTACTCGAAGATCTCCCCGTACCGCCCCCAACCGATCGCCACGCTCAGCACGCGTTCGGCCTCCGCCGGCTTGAGGAATTGCTCCAGTTCCTCAAGCACCTGTTCCTCGCGGATCTCGCCGGCTTCGCTCGCCACCAGTTCGCGGCGCACATGCGCGGCCAGCGCGACGTTGGCAAGCAGTTGCCGGCCGAAGATGGCCTTGCGCTGCTGCGGCCCGGCGGCGTAATAGGCGCGGCCGGCGTCGGTGGCGGCGATGTCGCCGGCCTCGATCGACACCAGCTGCACCAGCTGCAGCGCTTCGCAGGCCGGCAGCAGTTCGTCGTCGGTCAGGCCGGCCTTGTCGGCCAGGTGCGGCAGGTCGGCGCGGCCCTGGAACGGGGCTTCGCACAGCAGGTCGAGGATGGCTTCCATCTGGCTGATGTCGGCGTCCGGCAGCCGGTAGCCGATCTCGCGCGCGGGCGCGGGCACGCGCGCTTCGGCCGCCGGGGCGGTCATCAGCGCGTAGAGCTGGTCGACCAGCGCGCGCACCTGCGCGCTGTCGCGGTTGCGCGGGCGCGGCAGCGCCACTGGCACTTCGGCGCGGATGCGGCCCGGGTCGCTCGACAGGATCACGATGCGGTCGGCCATCATCACTGCTTCCTCGATATTGTGCGAAACGATCAGGATGCTGCGGATATTGGCGCGCCCGCTTGCCCACAGCGCCAGCATCTCGTCGCGCAGGGTCTCGCCGGTCAGCACGTCCAGCGCCGAGAACGCTTCATCCATCAGCAGCAGGTCGGGCTCGGTCACCAGCGCGCGCGCAATGCCCACGCGCTGGCGCATGCCGCCCGACAGCTCGCGCGGCAGCGCGCTGTTGAAGCCGGCCAGGCCGATCATGTCGATCGCGGCTTCCGCGCGGCGTTCGCGCTCGGTCCTGGGCACGCCCTGCGCCTCAAGTCCCAGCTCGACGTTCTGCTGTACCGTCAGCCACGGAAACAGCGCGAACGACTGGAACACCATGGCGATGCCTTCGGCGGTGCCGGCCAGGCGCTGGCCGCGGAATCGCACCTCGCCGCGGTCGGCGCCGACCAGCCCTGCCATGATGCGCAGCAGCGTGGACTTGCCCGAGCCGGACTTGCCCAGCATAGCGACGATCTCGCCCGCGCGCAGGGTCAGGTCCACGCCTTCGAGCACGGCGCGGTCGCTCTGGCTGGCGGTGCGGAAGATCTTGCCGACGCCGCGCAGCTCGATCACGGCGGGGGCGGTGGTGGGTGCAATGTTCTCTGCCATCGTTGCCTTACAAGCGGGTGCGCTCTTGCGCGAGTTGATACAGGCGGTTCCACAGCAGCCGGTTGAAGCCGACCACGAACAGCGCCATCACGACTATGCCCAGCGCAATGCGCGGGAAGTCGCCGCGCGCGGTGGTCTCGGCGATATAGCTGCCGAGGCCGGTGGCAACGATGGTGCGGTCGCCCCAGGTCACGTACTCGGACACGATGCTCGCGTTCCATGAGCCGCCGGCGGCCGTCACCAGCCCGGTCAGCAGGCTCGGGAATACCGCTGGGATCAGGAAGCGCTTCCACAGCAGCCAGCCACGCAGGCCGAAATTACGCGCGGCGAGCTTCAGTTCGGTGGGAATGCCGGAAGCCCCCGCGACCACGTTGAACAGGATGTACCACTGGGTGCCGAAAATCAGCAGCGGGCTCAACCAGATCTCCGGATTCAGCCCGAAGCGCGCGATCAGCATCACCGCCAGCGGGAACATCAGGTTCGCCGGAAACGCCGCCAGGAACTGCGCGATCGGTTGGGCGATGCGCGCCAGGTCCGGGTTCACGCCGATGCGGATGCCGATCGGCACCCAAACCAGCGCCGCCAGCGCAATCAGCACGATCACCCGCGCCATGGTCAGCGTGCCCAGCCACAGCACATGGAGGACCTCGGCCCAGCCCACCTCGCTATGCACGAAATAGCCCACGCGCAGCAGCGCGGCCAGCGCGACCAGCACGATCGCCGTGTCGCGCGCGCGGCCCAGCCATGACGCCCGGCGCGGATCGACCGGGCGGGCCGCTGCCGGCATGCGCGAGCGCGCGCCCCACGCCAGCGTGCGCGCGGCCAGCGCCGCGGCCTGCGCCAGCAGCGCTCCCACCCACGCCGAGCGGCGCAGCAGGTCCAGCAGCCACGACTGCGGCAGCTTGTCCTGCGCCAGGGTCTCGAAGCGAAAGCGGTCGGCCCAGGCCACCAGCGGGCGGAACAGCAGCTGGTCGTACAGCAGGATGCCGACCAGCATCGCCACGATGGCCCAGCCGATCGCGGCCAGGTCCTGCTGCTGGATCGCCAGCGCGATATAGGAGCCGATGCCGGGCAGCCGGATATCGTGGCCCGACACCGAGATGGCCTCGGACGCGACCACGAAGAACCAGCCGCCCGACATCGACATCATCATGTTCCACAGCAGCCCCGGCATGGCGTAAGGCACTTCCAGCCGCCAGAAGCGCTGCCACGGCGACAGCCGGAACATCGCCGCGGCCTCGAGCAGGTCGCCCGGAATGGTGCGGAACGACTGGTACAGGCTGAACGCCATGTTCCAGGCCTGCGAGGTGAAGATGGCAAAGATCGCCGCGCACTCCACGCCGGCCAGGTTGCCCGGAAAGAGGGCGATGAAGCCGGTCACGGTGATGGAAAGAAAGCCCAGCACCGGGATCGACTGCAGGATATCCAGCGCGGGCACCAGCACTTTCTCGGCGGTGCGGCTCTTCGACGCCAGCGCGGCGAAGGCCAGCGAGAACAGCAGCGACGCCGCCAGCGCGGCCAGCATGCGCACGCTGGTGCGCATCAGGTAGTAGGGCAGGTAGGCCACGTCCAGGTGCACCGCCAGCGGCTGGTCGGGCCGGAACGGGACGTTCATCTGCTGCGCGGCGAACGCGATCATCACGATCACGGCCAGGATGATCGGCAGCAACGCCAGGTCGAAGCGGTTGGGCGGGGCGCGCAGGAGCTGGCTGTCAAAGCCAGGGGCGGGCGGGGCCCCGTTGCGGTCGGCGGGTGGCATCATGGGCGCTTCTCGGGCTGTATCGAGCTTGGAGGACGAAGGCTTGTGGCCTGCCTCTGGTTCGCGGCCCCGGCGGACAACGGCAAAGCCTGCATGCCGCCGGCTTCATGCTGATCACGCCGGGCGGCGCGCATCCCCTGGTAACGCCCGGCATGGCGGTCTAGTTTACTTGGTGTCGATGACAGAACGCGCACGCGTCGCGTGCGCTCACGGGGAAACGGCCATGAACAAGGCAACCTGGCACCTGGTCGCGCATGGGCGCGTGCAGGGCGTGGGCTATCGCGCCGCCTGCGCCGACGCGGCGGACGAACTCGGGCTGGGCGGCTGGGTGCGCAACCGGGCCGACGGCACCGTCGAGGTGATGGCGCACGGCACGGTCAAGCAGCTGGAAGCGCTGCAGGCGTGGATGGAAACCGGCCCGCCGGCGGCGCAGGTTGCGTTTGTCGAGGTCGGGCGCGGGGAAGGGGAGTTTGCCGGCTTCGAGTTCCGGCCGACGGTCTAACGGTGCGCTGCGCTAGGCGGCGGTCCAGTCGATCGCCGTGCGGCCGTGCGTTTCCAACCAGCGGTTGGCTTCGCGAAAGTGGCCGCAGCCGAGGAAGCCCCGGTGCGCCGACAACGGCGACGGGTGCGGCGCTTCCAGCACGCAGTGGCCGGCGCCTAGCAGCGGCTTCTTGGCCTGCGCATGGCTGCCCCACAGCATGAACACCAGGTTTGGCCGGCTCGCGGCGAGGTGCTGGATCAGGCAATCGGTGACGGCTTCCCAGCCGCGCCGTGCATGGCTGGCGGCCTGGCCCTGCTCGACCGTCAGCACGGTGTTGAGCAGCAGCACGCCCTGGCGCGCCCAGCCTTCCAGGTTGCCGGAAGTGCGCGGCGGGCAGTTGCCGTCGGCGCCGAATTCCGCGGCGATCTCCTTGAAGATGTTGCGCAGGCTGGGCGGCACCTTGATGCCTTCCGGCACCGAGAAGGCGAGCCCGTGCGCCTGCGGCTGCTCCACGCCGCCAACCGTGCCGGTGCCGTGGTAGGGATCCTGGCCCAGGATCACAACCTTGACCGCGTCGGGCGGCGTCAGGTGCAGCGCGTGGAAGACATGGTGCGGGAACACCGGCTTGCCGGCGGCGCGTTCGCCGTCGACGAAGGCTGCCAGCTCGCGCCACGCCGGCACGGCGATGCAGGGCTCGAGCAAGGCGCGCCAGGCGGCGGGCAAGGCATCGGCCTGCGCTTGCAGGCTGGCGGCGGGAGAGGGTTCGCCGGGGGCGCGGGGCGCGTCGGCGGCAAAGAGATCGGCTTGCATGCGGGATATGCGCGGCGGGAAAACCGCGATTATGACGCCTTGCCCTCGGCGATCCCGGCGAGGCGGTAACCCCGCGCAGCCTTGCTCAGGTCCGACGGCGCCAGCGCCGCCACGGCGGCAAGCCGCGCGGCGAAGGCGCGCAGCGCCTCGGCGGCGTGCGCGGCGTCGCCATCGAGCCATTCCAGCTCGAGTTCCTGGATGCGCTCCTGCGCGGCGCTGGCCGGGGCGGTGATGGTGCCGGTGTCGAGCGCGGCTTCGATCCGCGCGTCGTCCTGCGTCACGATCCAGGTGCGGCGGATGAAGTCGGTGCGGAACACCGGGGCCAGGCTGCCGATCAGCGGCGCCAGCACGGCTTGCGCCTCGGCGGGAAACGTTTGCAGTTCGATGGCCTCGCCGGCGATGGCGGTCTCCCACTCATGCCGCGTGGCCAGGCCGCCCTGGCTGCTGCCGGCGGTCTTCAGCGTCTGCAGCCACTGCTCGCCCCTGCGGCGCAGGCGCAGCGCCGCGCGCGCCTGTGCCAGGTCGCGCCGGGGCGTGTCGAGGTAGACGTTGAGCAGCGTGGCTTCGCCTCGCGGCTGGCCGTGGGCGTCGAGCCAGGCGGCCAGCGGGGCCAGGGCGGCGTCGGGGACGGCGAGTTTGAGTTCGATTTCCTGGGGCATGGGGAGGAAATCACCCAAACAAACGCGCCAGCTCCACCCCCGGCTCCTTCGCCCGCATGAACGCCTCGCCCACCAGGAACGCGTGGACATTGGCATCGCGCATGCGCTTCACGTCCGCCGGCGCGAGGATGCCCGATTCGGTCACCACCAGCTTGTCGGCCGGAATATGCGGCAGCAGGTCCAGCGTGTTGTCCAGCGACACCTCGAAGGTGCGCAGGTTGCGGTTGTTCACGCCCAGCAGCGGCGTCTTCAGCCGCAGCGCGGCGTCGAGCTCATCGTTGCCGTGCACTTCCACCAGCACGTCCATGCCGAGTTCGAGCGCGCACGCTTCCAGCTCCGCCATCAGGCCAGGGTCCAGTGCCGCGACGATCAGCAGGATGCAGTCGGCCCCCCAGGTGCGCGCTTCATAGACCTGGTACAGGTCGACCATGAAGTCCTTGCGCAGCGCCGGCAACGGGCAGGCGCCGCGGGCGCGCTTCAGGTAGTCGGCGTGGCCCTGGAAGAAATGCTCGTCGGTCAGCACCGACAGGCAGGCCGCGCCGTGCGTGGCATAGCTCTCGGCGATGGCCTCGGGCAGGAACTGCTCGCGCAGCACGCCCTTGGACGGCGAGGCCTTCTTGATCTCGGCGATCACCGCGGCGTGGCCGCCAGCGATCTTGTCGCGCAGTGCGCGCTCGAAGCCGCGCGGCGCGAGACCGGCCTCGGTGCGCAGGCTTTCGGCCTCGGCGCGCAGGCTGGGCAGGTCGCGCCGCTTGCGCGCGGCGGCGACTTCGTCGGCCTTGACGGTCAGGATTTTCTGCAGGATGTCGGACATATCGGCGTCTCTTACTTGAACTGCTGCGTGGCCCGCACGAAGGCGTCGAGCTTTTGCCGCGCCGCGCCGCTGGCGATGGCTTCGCGCGCGCGGCGGATGCCGTCCTCGACCGAGTCCGCCACGTTGGCGGCGTACAGCGCGGTGCCGGCGTTCAGCGACACGATCTCGCGCGGCGTGCCGGGCGCGTTGGACAGGGCCTCGAGCAGCATGTCCTTCGATTCGGCGGCATCGGCCACCTTCAGGCCGCGGTTGGAGATCATCGACAGGCCGAAGTCCTCGGGGTGGATCTCGTACTCGCGCACTTCGCCGTCCTTCAGCTCGCCCACCAGCGTGGCCGCGCCGAGCGAGACCTCGTCCATGCCGTCCTTGCCGTACACCACGATGGCGTGCTGCGCGCCCAGGCGCTGCATCACCCGCACCTGGATGCCGACCAGGTCGGGGTGGAACACGCCCATCAGGATGTTGGGCGCATCGGCCGGGTTGGTCAGCGGCCCCAGGATATTGAAGATGGTGCGCACGCCCATTTCCTTGCGGATCGGCGCGACGTTCTTCATCGCGGGGTGGTGCGTCGGCGCGAACATGAAGCCGATGCCGGTTTCCTCGATGCACTGGCCGACCTGCTCGGGCGTCAGCATGATGTTCACGCCCAGCGCCTCCAGCACGTCGGCGCTGCCCGACTTGGAGCTGACGCCGCGGTTGCCGTGCTTGGCGATCTTCGCGCCCGCGGCGGCGGCGACGAACATCGACGCGGTCGAGATATTGAAGGTGTGCGAGCCGTCGCCGCCGGTGCCGACGATATCGACAAAGTGTTCGCGGTCTTTCACCGCCACCTTGTTGGCGAACTCGCGCATCACCTGCGCGGCGGCCGAGATCTCGCCGATGGTTTCCTTCTTGACGCGCAGCCCGGTCAGGATCGCGGCGGCCATCACCGGCGAGATCTGCGCCTGCATGATCTGCCGCATCAGGTGCAGCATCTCGTCATGGAAGATTTCGCGGTGTTCGATACAGCGCGTCAGGGCTTCTTGCGGCGTGATCATGGCGTTCTCGTTGACAGTCTGGATGGCGTGATGGGGGCTGGCGGGCGCGGAGTCGAGCAGTCTCATCGCGGCGCCTTGACGAAGTTGGCCAGCATCGCATGGCCGTGCTCGGACAGGATCGACTCGGGATGGAACTGCACGCCTTCAACGGCGAGCGTCTTGTGGCGCACGCCCATGATTTCGCCGTCCGGGGTCCAGGCAGTGATCTCCAGGCAATCGGGCAGGGTCTCGCGCTCGATCGCCAGGGAATGATAGCGCGTCACGTCGAAGTGCCTGGGCAGCCCGGCGAAGACGCCTTGCTGCGTGGTCTCGATGGTGCTGACTTTGCCGTGCATCACCTGCTTGGCGCGGATCACCTTGCCGCCGAAGGCTTCGCCGATGGCCTGGTGGCCCAGGCACACGCCCAGCATCGGCACCTTGCCGGCAAAGTGCTGCAGCGCAGCCACCGAGATGCCGGCTTCCTTGGGGCTGCACGGGCCCGGCGAAACGCAGATATGGTCGGGCTTCATCGCCTCGATCTCTTCGATGGTGATCTCGTCGTTGCGGTAGGTGCGCACGTCCACGCCCAGTTCGCCGAAGTACTGGACCAGGTTGTAGGTGAACGAATCGTAGTTGTCGATCATCAGCAGCATGGCGTCTGTCTCCTGTTCTCTCAGATGTCGGAGTCCAGGCCATCCTGGACCTGCTCGGCGGCGCGGATCACGGCGCGCGCCTTGGCCTCGGTTTCCCTCCATTCGGCTTCGGGATCCGAATCGGCAACGATGCCGGCGGCGGCCTGCACGTAGAGGTTGCCGTCCTTGACGATGCCGGTGCGGATGGCGATGGCCAGGTCCATCTCGCCGCCGAACGACAGGTAGCCCACCGCGCCGCCATAGATGCCGCGCTTGCACGGCTCCAGTTCGTCGATGATTTCCATCGCATGGACCTTGGGCGCGCCCGACAGCGTGCCGGCCGGGAAGGTCGCGCGCAGCACGTCGAGGTTGCTCATGCCCTCGCGCAGCGTGCCTTCGACCGAGCTGACGATATGCTGCACGTGCGAGTATTTCTCGATCACCATCTTGTCGGTGACCTTGACCGAACCGGTCTCGGCAATGCGGCCGATGTCATTGCGCGCCAGGTCGATCAGCATCACGTGCTCGGCGATCTCCTTCGGGTCGTTGAGCAGCTCGGTGGCCAGCTGCGCGTCCTTGTCCGGCGTATTGCCGCGCGGGCGCGTGCCGGCCAGCGGGCGGATGGTAACGATGTGTTCGGTGCGGGTGTCGCCGTTGGCGCCCACCTTGCGCGCTTCCTGGCGCACCAGGATTTCCGGCGACGCGCCCACCACCTGGAAGTCGCCGAAGTTGTAGAAGTACATGTACGGCGACGGATTCAGCGAGCGCAGCGCGCGGTACAGCGACAGCGGCGCGTCGCGATAGGGCTTGACCAGGCGCTGGCCGATCTGCACCTGCATCATGTCGCCGGCCATGATGTATTCCTTGGCCTTGTGCACCGCGGCCAGGTAGTCGGCCTTGGCGAATTCGCGGTAGACCTCGGTCTGCACCGACGGGCTGGTCACCGGCACGTCGACGGGCTGGCGCAGCTTCATGCGCAGTTCGCGCAGGCGCTGGCGTGCGCGCGAATAGGCCTCCGGCGTGGTCGGGTCGGCGTAGACGATCAGGTAGAGCTTGCCCGACAGGTTGTCGATCACCGCCAGCTCTTCGCACAGCAGCAGCTGGATGTCGGGCAGGTTCAGGTCGTCGGGCTTCTGCGTGCTGGCGAGCTTCTTCTCGATATAGCGTACCGCGTCGTAGCCGAAGTAGCCGGCCAGGCCGCCGCAGAAGCGCGGCAGGCCGGGGCGCAGCGCCACCTTGAAGCGGCTCTCGAACTCGGCGATGAAATCGAGGGGATTGCCTTCGTGGGTTTCCACCACCTTGCCGTCGGTCACCACCTCGGTGCGGTTGCCGTAGGCGCGCAGCAGCGTGCGCGCATGCAGGCCGATGAAGGAATAGCGGCCGAAGCGCTCGCCGCCCACCACCGATTCGAGCAGGAAGGTGTTGACGCCGCGGGTCTGCGACTGGGCCAGCTTCAGGTACAGCGACAGCGGCGTTTCCAGGTCGGCAAAGGCCTCGGCGATCAGCGGGATGCGGTTGTAGCCCTGGTCGGCCAGCGATTTGAATTCCAGTTCGGTCATGTCGGTCCTCTTGTTCGGCCCGCGCCGCGAGCGATGGTCAGGCGCGGTGCCGCATATCGGCAGAGTTGGCTGGAGCGTATGGGAATTCCGCCCCGGTTGCGGACCGTGGTGCGGCAAGCTTGCGGACAAGGCTGCACACGGCCGGAAAGCGGGCGTGCGGCGCGTTCTTGAGCTAAACGTAGCAGAGAAATAAGGCTACGCTGGCTCGGCGGGTTTGGGTGGTGATGCCCGGCATGGCTGGTCGCCTTGGCCGGTAGTGTCGACGCCTTCGGATCGAAGGCGTGTCAGCAGACTCGCGAACGCACTTTACGCCTGTTGGGAGGCGCGCCAGCGACGCCAGGGCCAGGCCTGCCGATCACTGCCAGAAGAGATGCGTTTGCGGTTGAGAAACATTGAAGGTTCAGGGATTTCAGTCGCGGCCGATCTGATGACCGACCCTAGCGATGACCTGCCCGGTGTGCCGCAAACAGCGCTGCGGCGTGGGCAATGGTGTCGACTATACCATCGGCCTCGACGGCTTGTACAGGATTGCCATGGTTGTAGCCATAGGGCACCAGCAGCACGCCCATGCCCGCCGCGCGCGCCGCCTGGGCGTCGTTTTCCGAGTCGCCGAGGGCCGCCATCGCCGACGGATCGAGCCGGAACACCTCCGCCACCTTGAGCAGCGGGAACGGGTCGGGCTTGCGCAGCTGGAACGCGTCGCCGCCGTAGACCAGCTCGAAATACGGCGCCAGCCCGGTCTTGGCCAGCAGCGGCTCGGTGAAGCTGTAGGGCTTGTTGGTCACGCAGGCCAGCCGCAGGCCGGCCGCCTTCATTGCCGCCAGCCCGTCGCGCACGCCCGGGTAGACCTGCGAGAACTGGCCGTTGATGCGGATGTACTCGCGGTCGTACAGCGCGTAGGCATCGGCGAACAGGCCGTTGGCGTGCAGCGGCGAGAAGCGCGCGTCGAGCACGCGCCGGATCAGGTTTTCCGAGCCCTTGCCGACGTAGCTGACGATCTCCTGCCCGGACATCGGCGCCACCGGCCCCAGGTTGGGGTGCTGGCGGCCCAGCGCCAGCAGCATGGCGTTGATCGAGGCGTGGAAGTCGCCCGCCGTATCGACCATGGTGCCGTCCAGGTCGACGATCACGCCTTCGATGCCGCTCCAGTCGGTGCGGCGCAGTGCCATGCCCGCCGTCATTGGCCGGCCTTGGCCAGTTCGCTGCGCAGCGCCGAGATGATGCCGCGGTAGCCGCCGTCGGCATCCGGCTTGCCGAACACCGCCGAGCCCGCCACGAAGGTGTCGGCGCCGGCTGCGGCAATCTCGGCGATATTGTCGACCTTCACGCCGCCGTCCACTTCCAGCAGGATGGTGCGGCCGGTGCGGGCGGTGTATTCGTCGATGCGCTGGCGCACCGCGCGCAGCTTGTTCAGTGTCTCGGGGATGAACGACTGGCCGCCGAAACCCGGGTTGACCGACATCAGCAGGATCACGTCCAGCCGGTCCATCACGTGGTCCAGGTGGTGCAGCGGGGTGGCCGGGTTGAATACCAGGCCCGCCTGGCAGCCGTTATCCCGAATCAGCGCGAGCGAGCGGTCGACGTGTTCGCTGGCTTCCGGGTGGAAGGTGATGATATTGGCGCCGGCCTTGGCAAAGTCCGGGATGATCCGGTCCACCGGGCGCACCATCAGGTGCACGTCGATGGGCGCGGTCACGTGGGGACGGATCGCCTCGCACACCAGCGGGCCCACGGTCAGGTTGGGCACGTAATGGTTGTCCATCACGTCGAAGTGGATCCAGTCGGCGCCGGCCTCGGTCACGCGGCGGACTTCCTCGCCCAGGCGGGCGAAGTCGGCGGACAGGATGGAGGGGGCGATGCGGAAGGTGGGCTGGGTCATGGTGGCGCGCGGTGAATGCAGGGAATGCTGTTATCGCCGCTGGCGGCGGGCCGCGGGCGCCGCCAGGCCGCTGAAACCAGCAGGGGGGCCAGCAGGGCGGCAAGAGCGGCCGGGGCCACGGCGGGCGGCACGGCGTTGAAAGACCGCTATTCTACGCCCGCCCGGGGCGATCGCGTCCGGGCGGCGCCAGGCCCGCGCTCTTGCCCGTCCCGCGCCCATCCCGCACAATGCGGCTACCCATTTCCCTGCCGGCCGCTCCCGCCGCCGGCCCTGCCCAAATGAGCGAGTACGCCTTCTCCGTGTCGGTGCGCACCCAGTACCTGCCGGACCAGTCCGACCCCGAGCGCGGGCGCCATGCCTTCGCCTATACCATCACCATCCACAATACCGGCGAGGTCGCGGCACAGCTGATCTCGCGGCACTGGATCATCACGGACAGCGACAACGGCACGCAGGAAGTTGCCGGGCTAGGGGTGGTCGGCCACCAGCCGCTGCTCAAGCCGGGCGAGCATTTCGAGTACACCAGCTGGGCCACGATCTCGACCCCGGTGGGCTCGATGAAGGGCGAATACTTCTGCGTGGCCGAGGACGGCCATCGCTTCGAGGTGCCGATCCCCGAGTTCGCGCTGGTGCTGCCGCGCATGCTGCACTGAACGTGCGGGGAACCTACGTGCGCGGTGCGCTGTCCTGATCCTGCTGCGGCGCTTGCGTGTCGCCCTGCGCCGGCTGGCGCGACGGGTGCTCCGACGGCGCGCGGGTGGGACGCGGGTGCTTTTTCGCCGTGCCCATGGTCCAGATCACGATAAAGATCAGCAGGAACAGCGCCACGCCGGCTTCCAGGGCGAACAGCAGCATGGGATGGGCTTCGAAGAACTTGCTCATGGCAGATGCAGCGCGGCCCGCGGGGGCGCAGGCGGTGGTTGAGGGATGACGGTGGCATTGTAGGGGCTTTCCGGCGGAATGCGCCCCGCACGCTGCGGTTTCCAGGACTTTGAACAATAGCAAGATGGCATACGCGGACGCTTTCCCGATTTCACAGGTTTCCCAGGTTTCCTCCCCGTCGCCGCGCCGCATGCGCGGCTGGCTCGCGCTTTCCGGCGCCGCGGTGCTGCTGGCCGGCTGCATGAGCGGCCCGCCGCCGCGCGTCGAGACCACCCCGTCCGGCACTACGCCGCCGACGGCGTCGTCGCAGAAGGGCCGGCTGCAGGCGGCCAGCTGGGCCGAGATCGGCGGCTGGGCCCAGGACGATGTGCGCGCCGCCTGGCCGGCGCTGCAGCAAAGCTGCCAGGCGCTGAAGAAGCGCGCGGAATGGTCCCGCGCCTGCGCCGCCGGCATGATGGTCAATGCCGGCGACATCAACGCCATGCGCGCGTACTTCGAAAGCAACTTCCAGCCATACCGCGTGGTCAATGGCGACGGCACCGACAGTGGCCTGATCACCGGCTACTACGAGCCGATCCTGCACGGGTCGCGCACGCGCCAGGGCAAATTCCAGGTGCCGCTGTACCGCAAGCCGCCGCAGTTCGGCAACCGAGCACTGCCGGCGCGCGCCGAGCTGCTGCAGAACCCGGCCATGCGCGGCAACGAGCTGGTCTGGGTCGACGACGCGGTCGAGGCCGCGTTCCTGCAGATCCAGGGCTCGGGCCGCATCCGCATGGCAGACGGCAGCATGATGCGGGTGGGCTTCGGCGGTACCAACGACCAGCCGTTCCGCTCGTTCGGCAAGTGGCTGCTGGACCGCGGCGAGATCACCCCGGCCCAGGCCACCATGCAGGGCATCAAGGCCTGGGCGCGCGCCAATCCCGGGCGCGTCGAAGAGATGCTCAACATCAACCCGCGCTTTGTCTTCTTCCGCGAGCTGCCGCCCAACAACGACGGCCCGGTGGGCGCGCTGGGCGTGCCGCTGACCGCGGAGCGCTCGATCGCGGTCGACCCGGCCACGATCCCGCTGGGCGTGCCGGTGTTCCTGTCGACCACGCGTCCGCTGTCGACCGAGCCGATCCAGCGCCTGATGTTCGCGCAGGATACCGGCAGCGCGATCAAGGGCGGCGTGCGTGCGGACTTTTTCTGGGGGGCCGGCGATGCCGCCGGCGAGACCGCCGGACGGATGAAGCAGGGCGGCAGGATGTGGGTGCTGATGCCGCGCAGTTAAGGCCAGCCCATCAGGCTAATACTGCGAATGTTGTCTCCCCTCTCCCGCAAGCGGGCGAGGGGAGACAACCGGCGCATTTCAACGCGGCCGCTGGTCCACGATCCGCTTCGCCTTCCCCACCGAGCGCTCGATGCCCCCCTCCGGCAGCACGTCGATGGAAGCGGTCACTCCGATATAGGACTTGATCTCATGCGCCAGCCGCTCGCGCGCGGCCTGCGCACGCGCCGGTTCGCCGCCATGGGCGCATTCCACGCGCACCGTCAGCGTGTCCATGTGGCCGTCCTTGCCCAGCACGCACTGGTAGTGCGGCGCCAGTTCGGCCTGCTTCAGGATCAGTTCCTCGATCTGCGACGGGAACACGTTGACGCCGCGCACGATCATCATGTCGTCGGTGCGGCCGGTGACTTTCTCCATGCGGCGAAATGCCGCGCGGGCAGTGCCCGGCAGCAGGCGGGTCAGGTCGCGCGTACGGTAGCGCACCACCGGCATTGCTTCCTTGGTCAGCGAGGTGAACACCAGCTCGCCGAACTCGCCGTCGGGGAGCACCGCGCCGGTGTCCGGGTCGATGATCTCCGGGTAGAAGTGGTCTTCCCAGATGGTCGGGCCGTCCTTGGTCTCGGCGCATTCGTTGGCCACGCCGGGCCCCATGACCTCGGACAGGCCATAGATGTCGACCGCCGAAATGCCCATGCGCTTCTCGATCGCCAGCCGCATCTCCGGCGTCCACGGCTCGGCGCCGAAGATGCCGACGCGCAGCGAGGTGCTGGCCGGGTCGATGCCCTGGCGCTCGAATTCGTCGGCGATCGCCAGCATATAGCTGGGGGTCACCATGATCACTTCCGGCTTGAAGTCCTGGATCAGCTGCACTTGCCGCTCGGTCTGTCCGCCGCCGAACGGGATCGCGGTCAGGCCCGCCTTCTCGACCCCGTAGTGCGCGCCCAGTCCGCCGGTGAACAGCCCGTAGCCGTAGCTGATATGGACCTTGTCGCCGCGCCGCGCGCCCGAGGCGCGGATCGAGCGCGCCATCACCGTGGCCCAGTTGTCGATGTCCTGCAGCGTGTAGCCGACCACGGTGGGCTTGCCGGTGGTGCCGGAAGAGGCATGGATGCGCGCCACCCGCTCCTGCGGCACCGCGAACATGCCGAACGGGTAGTTGTCGCGCAGATCCTGCTTGCTGGTGAACGGAAAGCGCGCCAGGTCGGCCAGCGATTGCAGCTGGTCCGGGTGCACGCCGGCTTGGTCGAACTTGCGCCGGTAGACCGGCGAATGGGCGTAGGCGTGGCCAAGCGACCATTTCAGGCGCTCCAGCTGCAACGCCTGCAGTTCGGCGCGGCTGGCGGTCTCGATCGGGTCCAGGGGCAGATCGGTCAGGCGCGTGCTCATGAGGTCTCCTGCACGGGGGGCGTTTGTCATCAGGGTCTTGTCAGGCCTTGCTCAGGCGCCGTCGATTGCGTCGGGCGGCGGCACCACGTGTCCCTTGATCTGCGCGGACTTGCCGCGGAACATCGCCACCGCCTGGCCCGCCGCGTTGGTCACGCGGATATCGTAGATGCCGTGCCGGCCGGACAACACCTGTTCAGTGGCCTCGGCGGTGAGCACGTCGTCGCCATGCACGGGTCGCAGGAACTCGATGCTGCAGCCGGCCGCCACGGTGTTGATGTTATGGCTGTTGCAGGCAAAGGCGAAGGCGGAATCGGCCAGCGTAAACATCAGGCCGCCATGGCAGATGCCGTGGCCGTTGAGGAATTCCTTGCGCACCGGCATGGTCAGCCGCGCATAGCCGGGGCGCACCGCCTGGACCGTGATGCCCAGCCAGCGGCTGCAGGTGTCGGCTTCATACATCGCGGCCGCGGCGGCTTCCGCGAGGGCCTGGGGGTCCTGTTTCAAGCTGATCTCCTGTGTCTGGGGATGCGGGCGGGCTGGCCCGCGCCCTACTTGCCGGTGAAATGCGGGGCGCGCTTGGCGAGGAAGGCGTTAACGCCTTCCGCATAGTCGGCGGACTGGCCAAGCTCGCGCTGCAGGTCGCGTTCGAGGTCGAGCTGGGCGTCGAGCGTGGCGGTGGCGCTGGCATACATGGCGCGCTTGATCGCGGCCAGCGCGCGCGTCGGCTGCCCGGCCAGGTGCGTGGCCAGTGCCAGCGCCTGTTCCGGCAGCAGCGGATCGTCCATGGTCTGCCAGACCAGGCCCCAGGCTTCGGCGTCCTCGGCGCTCAGGCGCTCGCCGGTCATGGCCAGGCCCAGCGCGCGCGCCATGCCGATGCGCTGTGGCAGCAGCCAGGTGCCGCCCGAGTCCGGCGCGAGCCCGATCTTGACAAAAGCCTGGATAAAGCTGGCGGAGCGCGCCGCCAGCACCATGTCGCAGGCCAGCGCCAGGTTGGCGCCGGCACCGGCCGCGGTGCCGTTGACCGCCGCCACCACCGGCAGCGGCAGGCCGTGCAGGCGGCGGATCAGCGGATTGAACCAGGTATCGATCAGCTCGCCCAGGTCGGTCATATGCCCCGGCGTGAAATCCAGGTCGGCCAGGTCCTGGCCCGCGCAGAAGCCGCGGCCCGCCCCCGTCAGCAGCAGGGCGCGGGCGCCGCCGGCCTCGACGTGGTCCAGCGCCTGCTGCAGCGCCTGGTGCATGGCACGGGTAAAGCTGTTGAGCTTGTCGGGACGATTGAGCGTGATGATGGCGACCGGCCCCTGCCAGGCCAGCAGGATGGGACCGCTCTCGATGCTGACCGGCTGGCCAGCGGGCGTGGACGTCGGGGGCATTGTTGTCTCCTGCCGGATGGAATCGATGACTCCAGGCTTGCGCTCGGTACGGGCTGATGCCTCTAAAATAAACCGACCAGTCGGTCGGCAAATGTTAGCACCAATTTTTGCCCGCGGGTAGGAAGAGATTGGCGCAAATGCCGGCTGGTACGCAATGCCGGCCGACGGCACCGCTCTATAATCGCGCTGCCAACAACAATCTGAAACCCCGCCGGCCTGCGCGAGCGAAGCCCGGCGCGCTCTCCCATCCGCATTGGAAATCCTATGAAGAAGTTCGCTGCATTGCTCCTGATCTCGTCCGTCGCGCTGTTCGCCGCGTGCGGCAAGAAGGAATCCGCCCCCGCGCCGGCTGCCGGCACGGATACGGCCGCCAAGATCATCGTAGGCCTGGACGACAATTTCCCGCCGATGGGTTTCCGCGATGCCAACAATGAGCTGGTTGGCTTCGATATCGATATGGCCAAGGAGGCCAGCCGCCGTCTCGGCATGACGGTCGAGTTCAAGCCGATCGACTGGAGCGCCAAGGAGGCGGAACTGAACGGCAAGCGCGTCGATGTGCTGTGGAACGGGCTGACCATCACCGAAGAGCGCAAGAAGAACATCAGCTTTACCGCGCCGTACATGACCAACCACCAGATCGTGATCGTCGGCAGCCAGTCGCCGGTGAAGGCCAAGGCTGACCTGGCCGGCCGCATCGTCGGCGCGCAGGACGGCAGCAGCGCGGTGGATGCCATCAAGAAGGAAAGCCAGATTGCCGCCAGCCTGAAGGAACTCAAGACCTTCGGCGATAACGTGACGGCGCTGATGGACCTGTCGGCAGGCCGCCTCGACGCGATCGTGGTGGATGAGGTGGTGGGCCGCTACCTGATCAGCAAGCGCGCCGGCGAATACCGCGTGCTGGAGGAGAACTTCGGCACCGAGGAATACGGTGTCGGCGTGCGCAAGGATGATGCTCAACTGCTCGGCAAGCTCGACCAGACCCTGGCTTCGATGAAGCAGGACGGCACCGCGGCGCGTATCGCCACCCAGTGGTTTGGCGCCGACATCACCAAGTAATCCAGACCCGGCGTGACACCCCTCGCGGTTCAGGCGAGGGGCACGCCAACTCCGGACCCGTTCGCCGGGCTTCCCGGAGGCCTTACCTCTTTCTGTACGCGCGAGCATGGATTACGTCTTATCTCTTCTGCTGCCGCTGGCGCAGGGTGCCAAAGTCACGCTGACGCTTTTCGCCATCACGCTCGCCTTGTCGGTGCCGCTGGGGCTTGCGCTGGCACTGGCGCGCATTTCGTCGTGGCCGTTGCTGAGCGGCCTGGTCAACGGCTATATCTGGCTGATGCGCGGCACGCCGCTGATGCTGCAGATGCTGTTTATCTATTTCGCGTTGCCGTTCGTGCCGGTCATCGGCGTGCGGCTGCCTGATTTTCCTGCGGCAGTGGTGGCCTTCGCGCTGAACTACGCCGCGTACTTCGCCGAAATCTTCCGCGCCGGGATCAAGTCCGTCGACCGCGGCCAGTATGAAGCCAGCAAGGCGCTGGGCATGACCTACTTCCAGACCATGCGGCGGGTGGTGCTGCCGCAGATGGTCAGCCGCGTCCTGCCGCCGGTCAGCAACGAGACCATTACGCTGATCAAGGACACCTCGTTGATCTACGTGCTGGCGCTCAATGACATCCTGCGCACGGCGCGCGGCATCGTGCAGCGCGATTTCACCACCACGCCATTCCTCGTCGCCGCGCTGTTCTACCTGGTGATGACGCTGATTCTGACCTGGTTCTTCCAGAATCTCGAAAAACGCTATGCCAAACATGATGACTAGCCCGAACGGCGCCCCTTCACCCGATGCGCCTGGCGTCATGATCGCGGCACGGGATATCTACAAGTCGTTTGGGCCGCTGCAGGTCCTGCGCGGTGTTTCGCTGACCTTGCGCAAGGGCGATGTCACCGCAGTGATCGGCCCGTCGGGCTCGGGCAAGAGTACCTTGCTGCGTTGCCTGAATCATCTCGAGGTGATCGACCGCGGCAGCCTTCACATCGAGGGCGAGACGCTGGCCGCCGCCGGCCCAGACGGCGCGGCCCGCTATGTGCCGGACGCGGACGTGCGTCGCATCTGCCGCAAGATGGGCATGGTGTTCCAGTCGTTCAACCTGTTTCCGCACATGACGGTGTTGCAGAACATCATCGAGGCGCCGGTGACCGTCAAGGGGTTGCGGCGCGATGCGGTGATCCCGCAGGCCGAGGAGTTGCTGCGCAAGGTGGGCCTGCTGGCCAAGCGCGACAACTACCCGGCGCGGCTGTCCGGCGGCCAGAAGCAGCGCGTGGCGATTGCGCGCGCGCTGGCGATGGAACCGGACATCATGCTGTTCGACGAGCCCACTTCCGCGCTGGATCCGGAACTGACCGGCGAGGTGCTGCGCACCATGCGGCAACTGGCGGAAGAACATATGACCATGCTCGTCGTCACCCATGAAATGGGGTTTGCGCGTGAAGTGGCGAACCACGTCGTATTCATGGACGAGGGCCAGATTCTCGAGGAAGGCCCTCCCGGAGAAGTGTTCGGCGCCCCGGCCCACGCGCGCACCCGCGAATTCCTCGCGCACATGCTCTAGCCGGCGCCGTCACGCCGCAACCGATGGCAGAATAGCCCGCAGCCGGTGGCGACCATGCCATCCGCCTGATCATATTTAGGAGAAGACATGCCGTACGAGAACATCCTGGTCGAGACCCGCGGCCGTGTTGGCCTGATCACGCTGAATCGCCCGAAGGCCCTGAATGCGCTCAATGATGCGCTGATGGATGAACTGGGCGTCGCGCTGACCGCCTTTGACCAGGATGAAGGTATCGGCGCCATCGTCATCACCGGCAGCGAGCGCGCCTTCGCCGCCGGCGCCGACATCGGCATGATGGCCAAGTACTCCTTCATGGACGTCTATAAGGGCGACTACATCACCCGCAACTGGGAAACCATCCGCAAGATCCGCAAGCCGGTCATCGCCGGCGTAGCCGGTTATGCGCTGGGTGGCGGCTGCGAACTGGCGATGATGTGCGACATCATCATCGCGGCGGACTCGGCCAGATTCGGCCAGCCCGAGGTCAAGCTCGGCACCATGCCCGGCGCCGGCGGCACCCAGCGCCTGCCGCGCGCGGTGTCCAAGGCCAAGGCGATGGACCTGTGCCTGACCGCGCGCATGATGGACGCCGCCGAAGCCGAACGCGCGGGCCTGGTCTCGCGCGTGGTCCCGGCCGACAAGCTGCTGGACGAAGTGCTGGCGGCGGCCGAGACCATCGCCGGGTTCTCGCTGCCGGTGGTCATGATGATCAAGGAATCGGTCAACGCCGCTTACGAGACCACGCTGGCGGAGGGCGTCCACTTCGAGCGCCGCCTGTTCCATGCCACCTTCGCCACCGAAGACCAGAAGGAGGGCATGGCCGCCTTCGTCGAGAAGCGCGGCCCGAATTTCCAGCACCGTTAGGCTCCGGGATCAGGGAATACCCGAGGGTGGAGAAGGGCTATTGCCTTGCTTCCGCCCCGTGATGGGGCTGTTTCCCTATGTGATTCAAAGGCTTACACGATAATCGCGGGAACGTTTAGCGGATCATCGTGACAAAGGTGTTGCAAGGGCGGCGAAACCGGCCTACTATTCGCCCCCTCGCAACACGACGCGGCACCTGCAAGGCAGGCGCAGCAAGGGATGCGGGGTCGACCGGGAGGT
>NZ_JAYLVT010000011.1:0-240281 GCF_035818815.1 Cupriavidus sp. SS-3 | reverse complement strand
ATTCCCGTGTGAAAGTAGGTCATCGCCAGGCTCTTATTGTGCAAAACCCCTCGACAGCGTGTGCTGCGAGGGGTTTTTGCTTTGGCGCGGCGGAAATGCTGCGCGCGCCGTCGTCGCGAAGCCGTAATACCATTACCGCAGTCCTCCATTTCCATCATGTCTGCTGACTGCGCCTGGTATCTCTATCTGCTCGAATGCACCGGCGATTCGATTTACACCGGCATTACCACGGATGTGGCGCGCCGCTTCGCCGAACACCAGTCCGGAAAAGGCGCCAAATATACGCGCTCGCGCAAGCCCATCCGCGTGCTTGGCCAGTTGCGCTTCGCCACTAAATCTGAGGCGTTAAGGGCGGAAATCGAAATCAAACGCATGAGTTCCGCGCAGAAGCGGTCATTTTGCGCGCAGCTGCCGACCCTCGACGTGGACCAGCAGACAGCGTGAGATCAAGCAAAAAAGGCCCGCATCGCAAGCGCGATGCGGGCCTTTTTCTTCGTGGCTTGCTTCAGACCACGGTCAGCGTGACGTCGATATTGCCGCGCGTTGCGTTCGAGTATGGGCACACCTGGTGCGCCTGCTCGACCAGCTTCTCGGCCGCTTCGCGCTCGAAGCCCGGCAGGGAGATCTTCAGCTCGACCTGGATACCGAAGCCCTGGGGGATCGGGCCAATGCCGACCGCGCCCTGGATCGATGCATCGGCAGGCACGTTGATCTTCTGCTGGCTGGCGACATAGCGCATCGCACCGAGGAAGCAAGCCGAATAGCCGGCTGCAAACAGCTGCTCGGGATTCAGGCCGTTACCCGCGCCACCCATCTCCTTGGGCACGGCGAGCTTGGCGTCGAGCTGGCCGTCGGACGTGGTGGCACGGCCATCGCGGCCGCCGGTGGCAGTGGCATGGGCGGTATATACGACTTTCTCGAGTTTCATCTAAGGCTCCGGTTTGGTTGCCCGCAGGGGCGGTATCAATACCTGCCGTCAGTCCGGCAGGCTGGAATCGGTCCGCGCTTGTTCGAGCGTCGACCGCAGTGCATGCAAGCGCCGCGTCAGCGCCTGGATCTCTTCGACCGGGCATTGCGTGGCACATAACATCTGTTCAGGAATTTTCTCGGCGCGCTGACGCAGTGCCCGGCCGGTGTCGGTCAGGCTGACCAGGACCCGGCGTTCGTCCGCTGCGTCCCGCGTGCGCTCGACCAGCCCCGTTGCGGCGAGCCGCTTCAGCAGTGGCGTCAGCGTGCCCGAATCCAGCGCCAGGCGGTTGCCGAGTTCCGAGACCGACAACGCTTCCGTCTCCCACAAGACCAGCATGACGAGATACTGCGGATAAGTAAGCCCAAGCTCACTTAGCAGTGGCTTGTACAGCTTGGTCATCGCCAGCGAGCTCGAATACAGCGCAAAGCATAGTTGGTGATCCAGCAAAAGCCAGTCGGTGATGGGTTCGTTGTCGCGTTCCATACCGATATATTAGACACAATTAGATTGTGCGCAAGATAAATTTTCGGGACGTGAGCCGGATGGGAGGGGCACGCTGGATGACGGCCTTGGCCTTAAGTCTGTTTTAAGTCTTGGTCGCTAGCATGACGGTGTTGCGTCGCATCGTGCCGACGCCAGATGCTAAAAGGAAAGGAACACCTATGATGCGCCAGACCATTGCTCGCACCGCCGTTGGTATCGCAGCCCTGGCCGCGCTCGGCGGCGGCTATGCCTATCTGCAGCGAGAAGTCATCCCCCCGGGGTACGCGGCTCCCGCGCCCGTGGTGGCAGCCGCCCAGCCGGCGGCTGCCGTGGCCAGGCCGATGGACTTCTCCGGCATCGTCGCCCAGTACGGACCCGCGGTGGTCAATATCAGCGTGACAGCGCGCGCCCAGCGCACGGCGGTGCAGATGCCGCCCGGCATCGATCCGGACGATCCGCTGTTCCAGTTCTTCAAGCGCTTCGGCCCGCAGTTCCAGGGGCCGCAGGGCGGCCCGCAGCAACTGGTGCGCGGGCAGGGCTCCGGCTTTATCGTCAGCCCGGACGGCCTGATCCTGACCAATGCGCACGTCGTCGACGGGGCGCAGGAAGTGACCGTCAAGCTGACCGACCGCCGCGAGTTCAAGGCCAAGGTGCTCGGGACCGATCCGCAGACCGACGTGGCGGTGATCCGCATCGATGCGAAGGAGCTGCCGACCGTGCGCCTGGGCGACCCGTCGCAGGTGCGCGTAGGCGAGCCGGTGCTGGCGATCGGCTCGCCTTACGGCTTCGAGAACACGGTGACCGCGGGCATCGTCAGCGCGAAGTCGCGCTCGCTGCCTGACGACACCTACGTGCCGTTCATCCAGACCGACGTGGCCGTCAATCCCGGCAACTCGGGCGGTCCGCTGTTCAACCAGCGCGGCGAGGTGGTCGGCATCAACTCGCAGATCTACAGCCAGACCGGCGGCTACCAGGGCCTCTCGTTCGCGATCCCGATCGACGTGGCGACCAAGGTGCAGCAGCAACTGGTGGCGCACGGCAAGGTCACGCGCGGGCGCCTCGGCATCAGCGTGCAGGAGGTCAACCAGGCGCTGGCGCAGTCGTTCGGCCTGCCCAAGCCGACCGGGGCGCTGGTCAACTCGGTCGAGCCTGACAGTCCCGCCGCGCGCGCGGGACTGAAGCCCGGCGACGTCATCGTGCAGCTGGACAACGACGTGATCGATCATTCGGGCGACCTGCCTGAGCATGTGGCCGACATCAAGCCGGGCACGCAGAGCTCGCTGAAGATCATCCGCAAGGGGCAGCCGATGACATTGTCGGTGACGGTCGGCACTGCGCGTGACCAGGCGGTGGCGCAAAAAGCGGGCGGCAAGGAGGCCAATGGCCGGCTCGGGCTGGCGGTGCGCCCGTTGTCGCCGGCGGAGAAGCGCGAAAGCGGTATCGAAGGCGGCCTGGTGGTCGAGGACGTGACCGGTCCCGCCGCGCGCGTGGGCATCCAGCCCGGCGACGTGATCCTGTCGCTCAACGGCACGCCGATTGCATCGGTCGATCAACTGCGGGCGCTGGTGGGCAAATCGGGCAAGCAGGTGGCGCTGCTGGTGCAGCGCGATGATGCGCGCATTTTCATTCCGCTCGATCTGGGTTGATCCTTGCGGGCACCGCTGCGTGCCCGCAAGTCGTTAACCAGCAAGGCTTTGACGTCCTCGCGGGCCGTATACCCGCACGTATACCAGCACGTTTACGAGTGGGTATACGTGCGGGTATACGGCCCGCTAAGCCTTACCGGAGGCGGGATTCAGCGCAACGAACTGCTTACAGAAAGCGCGCCAGCAGGTATCATCTCGACTGCGATGCACGAAGCATGCGGCGGCAGCCCCCGCCGGCCCTGGTTCTGCTGAATCGACAAAGAGGAAGTCTATGCAGTTGGATTTCACCCGTGCCCCGATGCCGGGTACCGATAGAGCGCGGCGGCTGACGTCCACGACGTCTGCCACCGGCTCCGCGCCGAAGCCCCGGCGGCGCAAGAAAGAGGTCGCCCCGCACTGGGAGCGCGGCTACCGTTCCCACTTCTACCGCAACGAGCGTGGCGACAAGCTTGGCGAAGTGCGCCTGTCCGAGCGCGGCGAGCTGCCGGTGGTCTACCACTGGGCCGCCGGCAACTACTCCGGCGCGGAAGGCTCGCTGGCCCACGCCCGTGCGCGCGTGGAAGAGACCATCGGTTTCGGCATGCGCCAGCTGTCGCTGTTCTGAGCAGGATCTTCGCCGGTGCCGCGTTCGCCGGCACTGCGACCCGTCCGCGCCCACCCTTCGCGCGCGGCGCCTTCGCTTCTCCCTGATCTTCCCGGTAGTTTCTGTAGTCCCCTGGCGTAGCCTGCGGCCGGCGCAGTTCTGGCAAGCGGCAAGCAGCCGATAGATATCCTCGCCAGCGATCGGTGTGGCCTGTTGCGTGATCGGCGCGCCCAACATGCACGCGCCCGCTACCGACGCAATGCCGCAGAGATCCCGCGGATGCCCGCCCGCATCGACGCCAGAACCTGCGCCTGCGTTTCGGCCGGCAGGTTGCCGTAGCGCAGGCTGACATAGGCGGCGCTGACTGCGGCGATCGCCGCGCGGGCGCGCGGCAGCTGCTCGCTGGCCCGCGCCGCAAAATCCTGCGGGCCTTCGGCCGGCGCGCGCGTGCAGCCATGGCGGGCGAGCACGGCGCAGAAGCGCGCATAGGCCGCGCCGACCGGATCCGCGGGCGCGCGACGCCGCCACAGCGGCACCAGCGCCAGCAGGCACAGCATGCCGAGCACGGCGGCCAGCAGCGGTCCGGCACCGGCACTGGTGCCGAGCGCCTGCAGCAGCCGCTGCTGTCGCGCATGGTCGTACTGCAGCACCCAGCGCTGCCAGGTGTAGACCATGCCCTCATAGGCCCAGCGCAAATCCTTGAGCCATCCCGGTTGCCGCGACGGACGCCAGTCGGCGGCTTCGTTGCCGACCACCGCATCCAGCCCCTGCTCGATGCGGCTGGGCGCGACCGCGCTGGTCGGGTCCACGCGTATCCAGCCGCGGCCATCCAGCCAGACCTCGGCCCACGCATGCGCGTCGGACTGGCGCACCACGTAGTGGTTGGCCATGGGGTTGTACTCGCCGCCCTGGTAGCCCGTGACCACGCGCGCCGGCACGCCGGCGGCGCGCATCAGGAACACGAAGCTGCTGGCGTAGTGCTCGCAGAAGCCGCGCCGGGTGTCGAACACAAAGCTGTCGATCTGTTCGGCTCCCAGCGGCGGCGGGGCGAGCGTATAAGCGAACGGCGCCGCCGCGAACAGCCGCAGCGCGGCCTGCACGCGCGCCGCGGGATTGGCATGGCGCTGTGCCCATTGCGCGCCCAGAGCGCGGGCGCGCGGATTGCCGGCGGGCAGGCTCAGCGCCAGCCGCAGCGTGGCCGGCGGCAGCGCTTCCGCCGGCGGCGACAACGTGGAATGCGTGCGATAGCGGACGCGCTGGTCCACGGCCCGGCGTGCCATGAACTCGCCGTCTGGCGTGATCGCGGCATCCGCGCCGGCGGACAGCGCCTGGCCGCGGTCGAGCACGAACAGCCAGCGTTGCCGGCT
This sequence comes from Cupriavidus sp. SS-3, assembly GCF_035818815.1. NCBI lineage: Bacteria > Pseudomonadati > Pseudomonadota > Betaproteobacteria > Burkholderiales > Burkholderiaceae > Cupriavidus > Cupriavidus sp. SS-3. The sequence goes on along the minus strand of NZ_JAYLVT010000011.1, from coordinate 235,232 downwards.
GGGTTCCAGCGTGATGCTGATGTCGATGTCGGCCGTGCCGCCGGTACTGGCCGCCGGCGCCAGTTGCTGCCGCCGCAGCCGCGACGGATGCCAGGTGGTGCCGTCGTATTCCCACAGCACCAGCGCGCGCCAGTACAGCGCCGACACGGGCAATGGCGGGCCGGCAATTTCCGCACGCAGGGCGATTTCGGACGAACGGATCAGTTGCCCCACGCTGCCCGGGCGCATGGTGTCGCTGATGCCGGTGGTGCCGCTCTGCACCGATTGCGGCAGCTGCCACAGCGGGTGCTCCAGGCGCGGGAACAGCACGAACAGCGCCAGCGCCCACGGCAGGCCCAGCAGCGCCATGCGGCCCAGCAGCGGCCAGATCGCCAGCCGGCTGCGCGCCTCGGGGTGATGCAGCAACAGCCAGTTGCGCAGGACCCAGGCGCCGATGGCCAGGCTGTACAGCGCCAGCCAGAACGGCTGATCGGACAGGTACAGCGTCAGCAGCAGGTAGAACGACAACTGCGTGACCAGGGTTGCGTCCGACAGCGCGCGGCATTCCAGCAGCTTGAGGATGACAAAGGCGCCAAGCAACGCCACCGCCAGCTCGCGCCCGATGCCTCCCCCGTCCTGCCACACCAGCGCGCACGCCACCAGCAGCACCAGCATCGCGGTGGTGCCGAGCATCCAGCGCGACGGCAGCGGCGCGCGCCGCCGCCACAGCAGCCAGCGCCACGCCAGCAACAGCACCAGCAGCAGGCTGACCGCCACCGGCAGCGTGCGCGCCTGCGGCGCCAGCACCAGTGCCAGCTGTCCTAGCAGCAGGCCGTGGTCTTCATGCCGCAGCGGCCGGGGCGCGGGTTTCATGCGGGTTCCGCAGCGCGCGCTGTGCCAGGACGCTGCGGCCACAAGGCCAGTGCCTCGAGGCACGCGCGCCGGTGGCTGGCGCCGCGCGCCGGCGGCAGTTCGATGCCGGGCAGGCGCAGGCCGATCTCGACTTCGTCGCCGGCGGCAAGCAGCCATGCGCACAGCCGCGACAGCCGGGCCTCGGCCTCCATGCCGGCGGGCAGCGCGTGCCAGTCCAGCCAGCGCGCCGGCTGCCGCGGCGGATCGCCGGCGCGGCTGAGCCAGCGGCCGGTGCGCGCGCTGTGCTTCCAGGCGATGCGGTGCAGCGGGTCGCCGCTGCGGTAGCGGCGCAGCTGGTCGATGCCGTCTTCGCTGTGCGTGGTGCTGGCGGCAGCGTGCGCGTCGTCGCCATCGTCGGGGCGGTGCGCGGGCGGCGGTGGTGGTGCGTCGGCTTCCGGCGCGGGGTAGACCAGCGTCGACATTTCCAGGTCCGCATGGCTCCAGACATGGAACAGGCCGAACGGAAAGCGGCTGGCGATCGTCACGCGCGGCAGCGCCAGGCGGCCCCGGCGTGACGCCGGCACGTGCAGTGCCAGCATGCCGCTGGCATTGGCATCGAGCGTCAGCGTCGCGGCGGCGACTTCCGGCATGGCGGGCAGGCGCGCTTCGATGCCCACGCGCGCGTCGCCACCGCGGCTGTCGACGCGCACCTGGAAGATCGCGTCCTCCCCGGCATGGACCGCCGCCACCGGCCCCGCGGCGACGGCGAGATCGAGCAGGTTGCGGTAGGCCAGCCACATGCATGACATGCCGATGCCCGCGAGCATGAAGGTCAGTGCAAAACCCAGGCTGATGTTGTAGTTCAGCGAGGTCATCAGCATCGCGGCCAGCACCACCGCAAAGCCGACCCCGCCGCGCGTGGGCAGGATATAGAGATGGCGGCGGTCCAGCAGCACCACGCCGCCAGCGCCACCAGCAGGACGCCGGCTTGCGGCGCGGCGCGGTGCGAGGCGTGGCGTGCCGCCGAGCACGCCCTTGCGCGCCGCCATGGCGCTCAGGGAATCGCCACGCCGGCCAGCAGCGCGGCCAGCTGGCCATCGACGGCGGCGTGGCCGCCGGCGCCGGCCGGCAACAGGCGGTGCGCGGCCACGGCCATGAACACCGCCTGCACGTCTTCGGGCAGCACCAGGTCGCGCTGCGCCAGCAGGGCCCAGGCGCGCGCGCAGGCCAGCAGCGCCAGCCCGGCGCGCGGCGACAGTCCCGCGGCAAAGCCGCCGTGGCTGCGCGTGGCCTGCACCAGCGCCAGCACGTAATCGACCAGCGCCGGGCTGGCGTACACCTGCGCGGCCGCTTCCTGTAGCGCCAGCACTTGGCTGCCATCCATCACCGGCGGCAGTTCCGCCGCGCTGGCGCCGCCCAGGTACAGCACGCGCTCGAAGGCGGGGTCCGGGTAGCCCAGCGACAGCCGCATGGTGAAGCGGTCCAGCTGGGATTCGGGCAGCGCATGGGTGCCGATCTGCTCCAGCGGGTTCTGCGTGGCGATGACGAAAAACGGCGACGGCAGCGGATGCGTGGCGCCGTCATGGGTGACCTGCCGCTCGGCCATTGCCTCGAGCAGCGCGCTCTGGGTCTTGGGCGGCGCGCGGTTGATCTCGTCGGCCAGCACCACCTGCGCGAACACGGGGCCGCGGTGGAAGCGGAATTCGCCGGCGTCGCGGACAAAGACCGAAACCCCGATCAGGTCGGCCGGCAACAGGTCGCTGGTGAACTGCACACGCTGGTAGTGCAGCCCCAGCGTGCGCGCCAGCGCGTGCGCCAGCGTGGTCTTGCCCACACCCGGCACGTCTTCCAGCAGCAGGTGGCCGCGTGCCAGCATGCAGGCCAGCGCCAGCCGCACCTGTTGTGGCTTGCCAAGGACAATGCGGCCCAGCTGGGCCTGGGCCTCGGCCAGCGAAGCGACGATGCGGGGGCGTGCAGTCACGTGGGACCTCGGCGCGGAGCCTGAAAAAATCGCGGTGGATGCAGGAATTATCGGGCAAAGACCAGCGCATTGTAGCGGCGCGCACCGCAAGCGCGACCGTCTGTTGCCGTACGCAGGCGGCCGCCGGCCCGGGGCGGAGTTCAGGCTGCGGATGCGGCGCCTGCGCCAGATGGCGCCGCTTCTGGCATCATGAGCCTGTCGGGCCACCGCGGCCCCTGTTCCTGTTTCCGCCTCTTTGCGTGGCCGTGCGCCGCGCCTGCTGCAATGACCTCGCTGGATCCCTGCGCCGACCTGCCCGCTTCCACCCTGTCCGCCGACGCCGGCGCGCTGCCGCGCCTGGTGCAGGCCTTCCATGCCAACGGTTTCGTGATCCTGCGCGGCTTTGCCGACGAGCCGGCGTGCGCGGCGCTGGAGGCGGTGACGCGCCAGCATCTCGCCGCGGCGGTGCCGCCGGTGGAGTTCGAGGCCGACCTCGGCTATCCGGGCGCCCCGGCCACGCGCGACGCCGCCGGCGGCGGCACGGTCAGGCGCCTGCGCCAGGCCTACGGGCGCGATGCGGTGTTCCGCCGCTGGGCCAGCGATCCCAAGCTGGTGGCGGTGGTGCAGGCCTTGCTCGGCGAGCCTGCGCGCATCACGCTGGCGCATCACAACTGCGTGATGACCAAGCACCCGCACTATGGCAGCCAGACCGGCTGGCACCGCGATACCCGCTACTGGTCGTTTGCGCGGCCGGAACTGGTGACGGTGTGGCTGGCGCTGGGCGACGAGGACGAGCGCAATGGCGTGCTGCGCGTCATCCCGGGTTCGCACCAGGCCAGGCTCGAGCCCGGCCAGCTGGACCCAGCCGAATTCCTGATCGAAGCCCACCCGGCCAGCCAGCCGCTGCTGGATGCCGCGCAGCCGCTGGTGCTGCATCGTGGCGATGTGCTGTGTTTCGACAGCCGGCTGTTCCACGCGGCCGGCCGCAATGCGTCCAACGCGGTCAAGCTGTCGGTGGCGTTCGCGTATTTCGGCGCCAGCAACCGGCCGCTGGATGGCACGCGCTCGGCCGAGTTCGGCAGCGTGGAGTTGCCTGGGGTCTGAGCCGGCGCGGCGCGCGCTCAGGTGCGCAGTCCGACCAGCCCGGAAATCTTCTCGGAAGCTTCTAGCAGCGGCGGCAGGAAGCGCTCCAGCATCTCCTGCGCGCTGGTGCGGTTGGCCTGGCCGCTGATGTTGATGGCGGCGATGGTGTGGCCGGCGCGGTTGCGGATCGGCGCGGCCAGCGATACCAGCCCCTCTTCCAGCTCCTGGTCGTTCAGGGCCCAGCCGCGCTGGCGGATATCGGCGACGATGGCCTTGAGCGCGTCCACGTCGGTCACGGTGCGCCCGGTGCGCGCGCGCAGGTCGGTGGCGCGCAGCACGCTGTCGAGCTCGGGCTCGCTCAGCCCGGCCAAGAGCACCCGTCCCATCGAAGAGCAATACGCCGGCAGGCGGCTGCCGATCGACAGGTTGATGGTCATGATCTTGCGCGCCGGCACGCGCAGCACGTAGACGATCTCGGTGCCGTCCAGCACCGAGATCGAGCAGCTTTCATGGACCTGCTGCGACAGCGTCTCCATGATTGGCTCGGCCAGGTTCCAGAACGGCATCGAGGTCAGGTAGGCGAAGCCCAGGTCCAGGATCTTGGGCGTGAGCCGGAACAGGCGCCCGTCTGCCTGCACATAGCCCAGCCCCACCAGCGTCAGCAGGATGCGGCGCGCGCCGGCGCGTGTCAGGCCGCTGGCCTGGGCGATTTCGGTCAGGGTCTGGGCCGGGTGCTGCGCGTTGAAGGCGCGGATCACCGACAGCCCGCGTGCAAAGGACTGCACATAGCTGTCGCTCGGCTTTTCGGGCGCGGCGGCGCTGTCGGCGGTCGGCGATGCTGGCGGCGGGGTCTGGCGGGAATCGGTGGGACTGGCCATCTGCGTAGCCCGGCGGGGTTCGCCGGATTGGCACGGAAAGGCCGAAAGGGTAGAGGAAATGCCGGCATTGCGCCAGTGCCGGGCCAGGAAGGGCCAGGACGGGCCCGCCGCGGCCAGCCCTGACCTTAGCGGAAGCTGCGCTGCACCAGCACGAACACCGCCCCCGCCACGCACAGCGCGGCAAAGCCATGCAGCAGGTCCATGCCGGCGAGCAGCGTGGCCTGCCGGTCGACTTCCTGCGACAGCTTGGCCAGGCCGGCCGCGGACAGCGCGTCAGGTACCTGCAGCGCCGGGTTGAAGCGGGTGATGTGCTCGACCAGGTGGGTGCGATGCTGCGCCAGGCCGTCCTGCATGAACACGCTCGCCAGCCCGGTGCCCATCGCCGAGGCGATCTGCTTGCACACGTTCTTGAACTGGTAGGCGTGCGAGAAATCCTCGACCGGCACTTCCAGGTAGGTCATCGACGCCACCTGCACCATCAGCAGCACCGGCGTCAGCCCTTCGAGCAGCACCACTGGCACCAGCGCGTAGTCCGGCGCGCCCGGCATCAGCTGGGTCGACAGCAGCATCGCCGCGCACGCGTAGACGATAAAGCCGGCCGCGATCACGCGCCGCTTGCGGAACACCAGCGCCATCCCCAGCGTGATCACGATGGCGCCGATGGCGGAGACCGTGCCGCTGGTCGACAGCAGCATGCAGGTGGTGCGGAAGGTCAGCCCCAGCCCGGTCTGCGTCAGCGTCGGCAGCAGGAACGACCACGCCGACGACAGCAGGTAGTACAGCGTGTAGAAGCCCAGCCCGTACAGGTACTGGCGCCCGGCCAGGCGCGAGAAGTCGATCCATGGGTCCGGATGGCGATACAGCCGCCAGCCGCTGAAGGCAAACAGCGCCACGCCGCACAGCGCGGCCAGCGGCATTTCCAGCGAACTGAAGAAGCGCGTGTAGCGCATTTCCTGCAGCGTATGCAGGAACACCAGCGCGCCCAGCGCGGCGGCGATGGCGGCGGGCCAGTCCAGCGTCGATACCGGCGGGTGCGGATCGCGCGGCGCGCGCGTGGGGTAGGTCAGCGCGACCGACAGCAGCACCGGCAGCGCAATGCCGGCCTGGAACAGGAACACCGCGCGCCAGCCGATATCGTCCAGGAAAATGCTGGTCAGCCAGGGCGTGATCGCCAGCATCGAGAACGCGCCGCCACCGAAGCGCAGCATCAGCGGGGCGCGCTCGGCCGGCGTCGACACCAGCTGGACCAGGATGCGCGACGCCGCGAACAGGCCGCCCGCGCCCAGTCCCTGCACCGCCTTGCCGCCGATCAGCCCGGCCGGGCTGGCAAATTCCGCGCAGATCAGCGAGCCGGCGATGAACACCAGCAGCGACACCATGGTGAAGCGCTTGTACGTGATGCGGCGCGCGACCTGGTCCAGCACCATGTTCATCAGCACCGCGGTGGCGGCGTAGGCCGAGACCGCGTACAGGTAGTCTTCCGGCGCGGCACCGACGCCGCCCTGGATATGCTGGCTGGCCACGCCCATCATCAGCGTGGAAGAGAAGTCGATGCCGGTCACCAGACCCAGCGTCAGGCCGAACAATGAAAGACGCCAGTGACCCATCTCGGGGTGACTGGCGATCTGCATGCGCGGGCGCTGGAAGGTATAGATGCCGGGGGCGGCGGGGGCGGGGATGGCTGGAACGGCGGGGGCTAGCGCGTCCGATCCAGCCTGGACAGGCGTTTGTTGCATCGCTCAAGCATAATGTAGGCCCAGCGTCGAGAACTACAGGTTGTCAGGGAAACATTGTCCGGTGAACGAAACAATCCAATGGAATGACTGGGAGGCGTTCTGCTGCGTGGTCGAGCAGGGCACGTTCACGGCCGCGGCGGAGCAGCTCGACTGTCCCAAGTCGCGCGTGTCGGCCGCCGTGGCGCGGCTGGAAACCGCCATCGGCGCCAAGTTGCTGGAGCGCACCACGCGGCGCATGCGCCTCACCGATGCCGGCAAGGCGGTCTATCGCGACGTCGCGCCGCTGTTTGCGCGGCTGCGCGAGATCCGCCAGGAAACGCTGGCGCGCGAGGAACGCGTGCAGGGCGTGCTGCGCATCGCCACCCCCTATGAATTCGGCGCGCAGCAGCTGGGCGGCGTGATCTGCCGCACGCTGGCGGCACACCCCGCGCTGGATGTGGCAGTGGAAATCACCCAGGGCCTGGTCGATCCGATCCGCGACGGCTTCGACGTGGCCTTTGTCATCGTCGACGCCGACCTGCCAGACTCCGGCACGGTGGCGCGCCGGATCTACCACGTCGAACGCGGCCTGTTCGCCGCGCCGGCGTTGGCGGCCAGCCTGCCGGCGCAACTGCGCCCGGAAGACCTGGCCAATATGCCGACGCTGACCACGCCCGGCGACACCGTCTGGGAATTCACCCGCGACGGCCAGACCGTATCGGTGCCGATCCGCCCGCGCATGCAGACCCACAACGCCGAGCTGCGCCTGCAGGGCGCGCTGGCGGGCCTGGGCATCGCGCGGCTGTCGGTAATCTATTGCGAGGCCGAGGTCGCACAGGGGCGGCTGGTGCGCGTGCTGCCCGACTACCCGCTGCCGCCGCTGCGCGTGTTCGCGCTGCTGCCGGACCGGCGCCTGCAGCCGCGCAAGGTGCGCGCCTTCATGGAGGCGATCGAATCGATGATGGTGTCGGAGCTGCCGCCGGAAGGGGATGCCGAGACGGCGCGGGATGCCGGGCTGGATGCCGCCGCGGGCGGGCCGGCACCGGGAGAGGCCCGCACCGCGGGCTGAGGGCGCAGCGGCTGAAGGCGTTGCGCCGGCCCTGCGCGCCGGATGCCGTCAGTGCAGGCCGATGATGCCAGCGCCGACCCGGGCGAGGACCATCAGCAGAATCTGCGCAATCACGAACAGCACCAGCGGCGAGATATCGAAGCCGCCCAGGCGCGGCACCACGCGCTGGATCGGGCGCAGCACCGGCGCGGTCAGGTGGTCGATGGCCGGCGTGATCGGCGAATGCGGGTTGACCCACGACAGGATCGCCATCAGCAGCGTGACCCACATCACCAGGCTGATGGACCACTTCAGCACATAAAGCACGGCGGTCAGCAGCATGGCGGGCACGAAGCCGGGCAGGTCGATGCCGCTGATCAGCGCGACCAAAGCCAGAAACACCACCGCGGTCAGCCATGCGGCCAGGATCGTGGCCCAGTCGATGCCGCCCACGCCCGGGATGATCCGGCGCAGCGGCCGCACCAGCCAGTCGGTGATCTGGAACACGCCCTGCGAGACCGGATTGCGCGTCGGCAGCCGCGTCAGCTGCATCCAGACGCGCAGCAGCAGCGCCATGCCGAACAGGGTAAAGACGGTATCCAGCAGGAAGAGAGCGATTTCCGAGAACATCGGTGCGTTTTCCGGTGACGGGTGAAGGTGTCTGCAACCGCACAGATTCTGCCATAGCCGGGCGCGCGCACGGCGCAAACCGGGGTCGGCTACCGCTGTGCCGCGCGGCCCCTATAATTGCGAGCGCCCCGCCGCGGGCTTGCGCGGATTGCCGCGCCTTCATTCCCTTTCGCGTTTTTTGCCGCCCATGCCCAGCAAGTCCGCCTCGTCGCCGCAACCCGCCCCGCTTACCCAGGCCGACTTCGAGGCACTGTCCGACTTCCGCTACCAGCTGCGCCGCTTCCTGCGGTTCTCCGAAGACGCGGCGCGCGAGGAGGGGCTGACGGTGCAGCAATACCTGTTGCTGCTGCACATCCGCGGCTGCGCCGACAAGGACTGGGCCTCGATCGGCGAACTGGCCGAGCGCCTGCAGGCCAAGCAGCATGGCGTGGTGGCGCTGGTCAATCGCTGCGAGGCCGCCGGGCTGGTCAAGCGGCGCCTCAATCCCGAAGACCGGCGCGTGGTGCAGGTGCACCTGACCGCCAAGGGAGAACGCTACCTGAACCGGCTCGCCATGCTGCACCGGACCGAACTGGAATCGCTGCGCGGCGCGTTCCGCGTGGCCCGCATCACGCAGTTCAACGACGACGGCGCGGAGCGCGGCTGAGCGTTGCCACGCCGGCACCAGCGGCCGTTACAGGCGGTTACCAATCACAAGCTCCGGTGACACCCGCTGGCCCGCGGCGGCCCTAGACTCGCGCGCATTCCCCAACACGCGCAGCGCGCAGGAGTCCTGACATGTCCATCCCCTTTCGTTCGGTTGTGCTTGCGGTGCTTGGCGCCGGTGCGCTGGCCGGGTGTGCCACGCCGTACGGCTACGACAACGGCTATGGCGCGGGGTATGGCGGGGGGTATGGCGGGGGCTACGGCGGCGGCTATGGCAACACCGGCTACGGCAGCGGCACCACCATCAGCGGTTACCCGCAGCAGGGCTATCCGCAACAGGGTTACCCCCAGCAAGGCTATCCGCAGCAAGGCTATCCGCAGCAGGACTACCCGCAGTCTTCGTATCCGCAGCCGTCGTACCAGGACGGCAGCTATGGCAACGGCTACGGCAACCAGGCCTACGGCGTGCGCTACGGCTGGGTCGAGGGTATCGAGGTGGTGCCGGGCCAGCCGCCGTCGACCAGCGGCGCGGGCGCGGTGGTGGGCGGCATCGTCGGCGGGCTGCTGGGCCACCAGGTGGGCGGCGGCCGCGGCAATACCGTGGCGACCATCGGCGGCGCCGTGGCGGGCGCGGTGGCCGGCAACGAGGTCGAGAAGCGCACCGGCACCAGTGCCCCGGCCTACCGCGTGCGCGTGCGCACCAGCGACAACGGCTACCTGACGCTGACCCAGTCCAACGCCTACCAGATGCGTATCGGCGACCGCGTCAGGATCGAGAACGGCGTTGCCGTGCCGTACTGAGGGCGTCAGTCTGCGCCGAACAGCTGCGCGTAATCCTCGCGCAGCTGGCGCTTGAGCAGTTTGCCGGCGGTATTGCGCGGCAGGTCCGCGACGAACACGATGCGCTTGGGCACCTTGAAGGGTGCCAGTGCCTGGCGCGCATGCGCGACCAGTTCCTCCTCGGTGGCGGCCTCGTGGCCGCGTTTGCGCACCACGCACGCCGTCACCGCCTCGACCCACTTCGGGTGCGGCAGCGCAAACACCGCTGCCTCGGCCACCGCGCCATGGGTGTACAGGCACTCTTCCACTTCGCGGCTCGACACCAGCACGCCGCCCGAGTTGATCACGTCCTTGATCCGGTCCACCACATACAGGTAGCCCTCGGCATCCATGTAGCCGAGGTCGCCGGAATGGAACCAGCCGCCGGCGAAGGCTTCGGCGGTCTGCTCCGGCTTGTCCCAGTAATGCGTCAGCAACTGCGGCGAGCGATGCACGATCTCGCCCAGCTCGCCCGGCGGCACGTCCTGCAGGGTTTCATCGACGATGCGGGTCTCGACGTTCAGTACCGGCCGCCCCGCCGAGGCCGGACGCGCGGCGTGCTCGGCGGGTCCCAGCACCGTGGCCAGCGGCCCGATCTCGCTTTGCCCGTAGCAGTTGTAGAAGCGCAGCGCGGGCAGTTTCTGCTGCAGCTCCAGCAGCACCGGCACCGGCATGATCGAGGCGCCGTAGTAGGCCTTGGTCAGCGCGCCCAGCCGGGCCGGATCGAACTCCGCATGGCGCAGCAGCGCGATCCAGACCGTCGGCGGCGCAAAGAAGCTGGTGATGCGCTCGGCGTGGATGGTGCGCAGGCAATAGCCGGCTTCCGGGCTGTCGGCGATCAGCGTGGTGCCGCCGCACAGCAGCAGCGGCATCAGGAACACATGCATCTGCGCCGAGTGGTACAGCGGCAGCGCGGCCAGCGAATAGTCCGACGCGCGGATATCGCAGGCGGCGATGGTGCTGACGTACTCGGCCAGCAGCGCACGATGCGTCAGCACCGCCCCCTTGGGCGCGGAGGTGGTGCCGGAGGTGTAAAGGATCTGCGCGGGCGTGGTGTCGGCAAGGGCTTCGGACACCGGCACGGCGGGGCCGTCGGCGGCAGCGGCGAGAATATCGTTGCGACCATCGCCGCCATGCAGGGTACCGCGGACCTTGCAGGGCAGCCCGTCGACGCGGTCGGCCAGCGCCGGATCCGCAAAGATCGCGCTGGCGCCCGACTGCGTGACGAGGTACTCGGCCTCGGCGCGCGTCATCGAGAAATTCACCGGCACATGGATCAGGCCGCTGCGCAGGCAGGCCAGCCACAACAGCACATAGGCGTCGGAGTTCTTGCCAAAGGCGGCAACCCGGTCGCCGGGACGCAGGCCCCACTGCGCCAGCGCGCCGGCGATGCGCGCCGTGGCTTCATCGAGCTGGCGGTAGGTCCAGGACCGTTCGCCGAATCGGATCGCGGTCTTGTCCGGACTGCGCCGCACCGCGCGGGCCATGGCGTCGGGGATGGTGTTGCGCAGGGCGCGCTGCTGCTCTGACTGCATGGTGGTCTCCGTTGTTATGGTTGGGGTCCAGCAAGTCTTGAAGCCAGGCGCCGAGGATAAGGGCTGCCGCCTCGCCATGGCAAGCCGGCAGCCCTTTCACGGGACTACAGCGATGCCGACAGGAACACCAGCGCGCGGCCGTGCGCCAGGGCGGCGCTGGGCTGGTGGTAGGAGCCGCGCGCCCAGCAGTTGAAGCCGTGGTCGGCCTGCGGGTAGACGTGGATCTCGGTGGCGGGTTTGCCGGCCATCGCATCGCGCACGGCCTGCACGGCGTCGGACGGGATATGCGCGTCGAGCGCGCCGTAGTGGAACTGCACCGGCACGCGGATGTTGGCGGCTTCCTGCAGCTGGTTCTGGATGCCGCCGCCGTAGTAAGGCACGGCCGCATCCACCAGACCGCGTGCCGCGCTCAGGTACGACAGCAGGCCGCCGAAGCAGTAGCCCACCGCGGCCACCTTGCCGGCGCCGGTATGCTGGCGCAGCACCTGCACCGTGGCCGCGATGTCGTCGAGCGCGGCGGACACGTCCACGGCCTTGCGCAAGGCCATGGCGCGCGCCATGTCGTCGCCCTCGTAGCCCAGCTGCACGCGCGGGGCCTGGCGCCAGAACACGTCCGGCGCCAGCACGGCATAGCCGTCGGCGGCGTACTGGTCGGCCACCGCGCGGATATGCTCGTTCACGCCGAAGATTTCCTGCAGCAGCACGATGCCCGGCGCACCGGGCTGCACGCCCGCCGGCGGCAGGCTCAGGTAGGCATCGAAGCTGCCCGCGGCGGTGTCGACGCGGATCCACTGGCTGTCGGGAATGGCTGTCATGGCGAAGGATTCTCCGGAAAGGACTTGGCAGGGGTTGCCGCAATGTCAGCCCGCCAGTGTGCCACCACGCGCCGCATCGTGCAGGCGGCCGTCGAGCTGCCTTCAGTACGCGCGCGACTGCCGGTAGCGCTTGTGCCAGTTGTCGGTATAGGCCTTGACCACCGCCGCGTCGCCGCGGATCAGCATGCCGTTCTCGGCATTGCGCTCCTGCGCCGACTTGGTGAAGTTGAAGGAGCCGGTGAAGACCGCCTGGTCGTCGAACACCATCACCTTGTTATGGGCGATCGCGGGCTTGTTGTCGATCACCACCGGCACGCCGGCGTGCTTGAGGAAGGTGGCGCTGGTATAGCGCTCGCTCTGCTGGCTCTTGTCCAGGATCACGCGCACGTCGACGCCGCGCCGGTGCGCCTGCGCCACGGCCTCGGCAATCGGCGCGCTGGTGAACGAATAGGCCTGGATCAGCAGGCGCTGGCGGGTGCTGCGGATGGCATTGATCAGCAGCGCCTGGCAACTCGCGCCATCCGGCACGAAGCACAGCGTGTAGCCGCTGCCATCGGCAAAGGGCTTGGCGGGCAGCGGCCTGGCGTCGGGCGGCTGGGCCGGTTGCGCGGGCTTGCCGGCGCGCGAGGGGAAGTGATTGGCGATGGCCTCGTTGAAGGTCTCGCTGATGCTGTCGGCGATGGTCTCGGACACCTGATCGAAGGTCGATGCCGAACGGGCATGGGCCAGCAGCGCGAAGGGACTGAACGAAGTGAAGGCCGACACGGCGGCGGCCAGGCCCAGGCCCAGCGCGGCCCGGCGAATGAAGCGATAAGTCACGGCGGATCTTGGCGTCGGTGAAGGACAGCGTGCGCGCGCCGCGCGCCGCACCTGTCCGGGGCGGGAACGCAGCGTAGCAGCCGCATACGCCACTGGCAAAGCGGGATTGTGTAACAGGATCTGTGGCCGGTGTTGCGGTGTGCATGGCGTCGCGCCGCAGCCTTGGGGCTATCCGCGGCCGGCGCCTATGATGGATGCAACCCGTGCGGCCGCGGCCGCCAAGGAGAGGCAATGACCAACCACACCTACAAGCTGGTCGAGATCGTCGGCTCTTCCCCCGACGGCTGCGACCAGGCCATCCAGAGCGCCATCGCCAAGGCCGGCGAGACCATCAAGAACATCGACTGGTTCGAAGTGGTGGAAACGCGCGGCCATATCCAGAATGGCAAGATCGCGCACTACCAGGTCACGTTGAAGGTGGGTTTCCGCGTGACCTGAGCCCTCGCTGTGTTCAGGCCGCGGCAGCGGCCTGCGGCACCATCTTCGCGGCCTCGCAGGCATGCGCGTACAGACGCTGCAGCGCCTGCTGCGGCGCGTCGCGCAGGAACGCGAGCATCTTGTCGATAAAGGGCCCGGTGGCGGTCTGCGGCACCCGCCGGATCCATTGCTGCGCTTCGGCCTCGCGCCCGGCCAGCGCCCGCATGCGCGCATGGATTGACTGGTCAAGCCTGAACCGCGTGACCGTCGGCGATGGCTGACGAAAATGCTGCGACGCGGCCCTCGCGAGAAAAATCGGCCGGCGCTGAACTGCCGCCGGCCGTGCAGGGAACCTTCGAAAAACCGGAATTCAGTCGAACTGGTAGGAATAGATCATGTTGATGCGCGGCGAGCGGCGGCTGGCATTGGTCGGCTTGTCCCCGACTGGCTGCGCCAGCGACAGGTCCAGCGTGTAGTAGCGGCGGTCCGAGAAGCGCGCGCCCAGCGCCACCGACGACAGGCTGCGGTGCGACAGCGACACGCTGTTGGAATACACGCGCGCCACGTCGGCCGACACATAGGGCTGGATCGTGCGCAGGTAGGTCAGGTCCGGCAGAAATAGCCGGCTGATTTCGGCCGACGCGCCCCAGCCCTTGTCGCCCGCGACTTCGCCCGCGGGGTAGCCCAGGCCGAAGAAGCGTCCGCCAAAGCTGATCTGCTCGCCCGAGGCCAGCCGGTCGCCGCTGTACTGGCCGGCGGCGGCCACGGTCAGGCCGAAGCCCGCGGGCAGGTCCTTCGATTGCGACAGCAGCAGCCGCGTGCGGAAGAAGCTCAGGTCGTTGCCGTTGTTCTGGCGGCTCGCGCCGAGCGCATCGAAGCCCTTGTACAGGCCCAGCGTGGCGTTGCGGCTGACGCCTTCGCCGCGTTGCACATAGGTCAGCTCCGCGGTGGCCACGCGCACGTTGGTGCCGAGCGTGACGCGCGTGCCGGTGGCGGTATGGGTATAGCGCTCGAACTGGTCGGCGCCGTAGACGCCGCCGGTCAGTGTCAGCGCATGCGCGTTGGACAGCAGCAGCGGATAGCTCAGGGTGCCGCCGATGCGCTTGGTGTCGTTGACATAGCGCGGGTTGAAGCCGATCGGCGCCAGCGTCGCATTCTGCGGCACGCCGCGGTAGTGCGAGGCATTGAGCCGCGCCACCATCCCTTCGGTGCCGATCGGCTGCGCATAGCTGGCGGCGTAGTATTCCTCGCTGTCGCGGCCCTTCGGGAACAGCGCCGACACTGAGATCTGCTCGCCCAGCGGCGTCAGGCTGTTGGTGGTGGCCGTGGCGATGGCGCGCAGGCCCGGCGACATGTATTCGATGCCGGTGCCGAAGGTGAAGGGCTTGCGCTTGACCTCGAGCACCATCTCGCAGGCGCCGTCGGTGGTGGTGGGCGGCTGCACCGTGGCCGCCACCTGCAGCCCGGGCTGCAGCGCCAGCGCGTTGACGTAGTGCTCGAAGCGGTCCTGGCGCAGCGGGCGGTCCTGCTGCAGCTTCTCGGCGATGGCGCGCAGGCGGCGCTCGGTCGGGCCCGCCTTGCCGGTCACCGTTACCTTGGCGACGTAGCCTTCCACCACCGTGACCAGCACATCGCCGTTGGCAAAGTCCTGCGCCGGCACGAACGCGAACGACAGCGGGTAGCCGCGCGCCTTGTACATCTGCGTCACCGCATTGGCGGCTTCCAGCAGCTGCGCCACCGTGATCTCGCGGTTGGCCAGCGGCTGGAACTGCGCGGCCACCTCCTCGAACGGCAGCGTCTTCGCGCCCTCGATGCGAAAGCGCCGCGGCGTCAGGCGCGCGCTGAGCAGGTCCTGCATGGCGGGCTGCGGCCGCTCTACCTGCACGGTCACGCGGCTGTCGGGCCGGGCCGGCGCAATCTTGGGAAGCGTCTGGGTCGGATCGCCCTGGACCGGGCTGCGCGGATCGGCCTGGACCAGGCCGTGATGGAACGCGCCGACGCCGACCAGCAGCGCGGCAACGCGATGACGTGCACGCATGGCAAAACCCCTGTAAGAAACACTGCGGCTATTGACGTCGCGTGCCACCGGCGTGGGGATTGCCGCTACCCCCGGGCGCCTGCTGGCCGATACTGCCGGTCCAGCGCGTGGCCGCTACGTTGAATCAGGTGAGCACCGCTGCCCGTGATCAAACGATCGCCGGGGCAGCGGCCAAGGCAGGATTACTTCTGTCCGAGCGCGCCGGTCAGGCCGCCGAGCAAGCCGCCGACCAGGCCACCGACGGGGCCGGTGGTCGAGCCCTTGGTGGTGGTGCTGCCCGCGGTAGTGGTGGCGCCGCCGGTCACGGCGGAGACGACATTGGTGACGGGCGCCAGCGGGCTGGTGGTGCCAGTGCCGCCGGTTGCGCCGCCAACGCTGCCGACCACGCCACCGACCACGCCATTCACCACGCCGCTCACCGCGCCGGTGACCGGGGCCAGCGGCGTGCTGGCCGTGGCCGAGGCCAGGCCGCCGGTGACGGTGCTGACCAGGCTGGTGACGGGCGCCAGCGGCGAACCACCGGCTCCGCCAGTGGCGCTGCCCAGGCCGCCCACCGCGCCACTGACCAGCGACGTGACCGGAGCCAGCGGCGTGTTGGCGGTGGCGGTGGCCAGCCCTCCGGTGACGCTGCCGACCAGGCCGGTGACAGGCGCCAGCGGCGAACCCGTGCCGCCGGCGCCTGCCCCGCCTGCCAGCCCCCCGGCCAGCGTGGTAACCGGTGCCAGTACCGGACCCAGCGCGCCCAGCCCGCCGCCGCTGGCGGGGCCGTTGACCGCGCCGCCGAGCGAGGCCACCGTGGTGCCGGTGGCGTTGACCACGCCGCCGACGCCCGCGACCACCGGCGTGTTGGTCTGTTGCAGCTTGGTGCCGGCGGTGGCCAGCGCGCCGCCCACGGTCGCGAGCAGGCTGCTGGTCGGGGCGCCCAGGCCGGTGGCCGCGCCCAGTGCCTGCGTGGTGCTGGTCAGTTGCGAGGTGATCGGCACGATCAGCTTGCTGGTGGTGATGGTCACCTGCTCGACCGCGCCGCTCGACAACACCGAGGTCAGCGTCCCGCCGGTGTTGCCGACGGTATTGCCCAGCGTGCCGACCACCGCGCCCAGCGGCGACGTCAGCGGCGCCAGCGGTGCCAGCTGGCCGGTGCCCAGGCCGCTCACCGCGGTGCCGGCGCTGGTCACCGCCTTGCCCAGTTCGGTCACCACGTTGCCGGTGCTGGCGACGGTGGTGCCGACCGGGTTGGTCGAATTGGGCATGCTGCCCAGCCCGGATTGCAGGCCAGTGGCCAGTGCGCCGACGGCATCGCCGGTCGCGGCCACCACGCCGCCCAGCCCGCTTTGGGTCTGGCCCGGCAGCAGCGGCAGGTTGGCGTTGCCAAGCTGGTTGCCGAGGTCGCCGACGGTGCTGCCCGTATTGCCCAGCACCGTGCCGGCGTTGTCGATCACCGTGGCGGTCGGGGTCAGCGCCGTGGGCGTCTCGCCACCACCGGTATTGCCGCCGGTGTTGCCGCCATTGCCACCGCCCGTGCCGCCGCTGCCGCCACCGGTGCCGCCCGTGCCTCCGGTACCGCCACCGGCCAGGTCGGTGCCGCCACCGGTTCCGCCGGTGCCTGCATTCGTGCCGCCATTGGTGCCTCCATTGGTTCCTGCGGTATCGCTGGTGCCCATCGAGGTCGAGCCGCTGCCGCTGGCGCAGCCACCCAGGGCCAGCAGGGTTGCCAGGAGTGCCGTTACGGCGAGTTGTTGTTTGCGCATGGTCTGTTCCTTCATTCCCGTCGTTTCAATCGCTCGGCCGCGCAACGCGTTTGTCTGCTGCGTGCGGCGGTGACGGTGATGGCGCAATCGGTATGCCAGCCGTTTGGCGCGCTACCGCACAGACCCCGCCGAAGTCGGGTGTGGTACCCGCGAAGCCTTGCGGCATGCGGCCTGCGCGGTGTCCGCGGGAAGCGCGGCGAGGTCCGCCGGCGCGTTGGCATGGAGAGCGTGGCGCGTTACGCGTTACGTAACGTGTGTCGTGCGCGGGGAACAAGGCAGCATCGGCGAAGCGGGCGCGGCCAGCCGCCGCGGGTCCTGCCACGCCGCCGCTGCGTGTTCCCGCGTGCACGGAACACGTTACGTAGCACGTAACGCGTTTCGCCCTGCCGCGGCACCGTCCGCGCGCGCTTCGCCGCCACCCCGGTCCGCCCTGCAGGCCGCGCCGCGCAACGCATGCAGGCAGTTCGCCGGTCTGTGCGCCAGTCCACCTTGCCGGGCTGGCACGCGCCTTGCCATTCCCGATCCCGACGCGCCGACGATTTCGCGTTCCACCGTGTTGCCATGACTGATGGGGATGGCGGGCAGGTCGAACAAAGCGGGACAACAACGAGCGCTCGTCGGCATTCCATGCGGCGGTTCACAAGAAAAGACGGCCCGGCAGCGCCGTGGCCAACCAGACAGGAGAAGCACAATGAAGACCAAGCATCCCGCACCGCTTTCCATGACTTCGCTGGCCGCGGCCGGCGTCGCCGCCCTTGCCTTGCTGATGTCGGGCTGCTCGTCGAGCGGCGGCGGCAGCGGCGCCAATCCGCAGCCCAGCGGGGGCGGTGCCGATACGCCGGTCACGCCGCCGCCGCCGGCCGGGGCGCAGACCACGCCGACCGCCAAGGCCACCGAAGGCGCGGGCAACACCGTGGTGTCGGCGGGCAATGCCGTCAGCGAGATCGGCAAGTCGATCCAGGACGCGCCGCTGCCGCTGCTGCCTACTGACGCACGCAAGGGCGCCGGTGGGGTGGTGGTCAATGCGGGCGAAGCGGTCGGCGCGCTCGGCGCCGGCGTGCGCGACGGGCTCGGGCAGATGGGCTCGGTCGACAACCCGGTGGGCGTGACGGTGTCCAGCACCGGCAACGTGGTGCGCGAAGTGGGCGACGCCGCGGTCAGCGGCGGCGCGCTGGTGCAGGGCCTGGGCACCGAGAAGCTGGCGCCGCTGGCACCGCTGACCACGCCGGTGGGCGGCCTGGTCAAGAAGGTTGGCACGGCGGTGCAGGGCGGCGGCGACAAGCTGCAGACGGTGCTGTCCGATGGCGCCGTCGCGCAGGTCACCAACTCGCTCAGCAAGGTGATCGTGCCGCTGACCAGCAAGGTCACCGACGGTACCCAGACGCTGGGCGCGACCACGCGCCTCGGCGGACCGGCCGACGGTCTGCTCTACAAGGTCGGCAATACGGTCGCCACCGGCGGCAGCATGCTCGGCAATACGCAGGCCCCGGTGGTCGCGCCGCTCGGCGGCGTGGTGACCGAGGCCGGCAAGACCGTTGCCGCGGTCGGCGTGCTGGTCAACGGCAACGGCCAGGCCGGCGGCAACCCGCTGGGCGGCTTGTTGAACAACCTGCCGCTGGCCGGCGCCGGCAACGGCCAGGGCAGCGATGGCAGCCACGGCGGCAATGCGCTCGGCGGCCTGCTCGGCAGCCTGCCGCTGGTCAAGCCCGGCAGCGGCGATGGCGGTGCCGGGGGTGGCGGTGCGCTGGGCCCGGTCGGTGCGCTGCTGGCGCCGGTCACGGGTCTGGTCGGCGGCATCAAGAGCGGTGTCGGCGGCAGCGCCGGCGGCGGCTCGGGCGGTGGCGACAGCAAGCCGCAACTGCCGATCCTGGGCGGACTGCTCCACTGAAATGTATCAACCCGCATAGGTGTTTTCACGGTGCGCTGTCGCTCATCACCCCGTCGCAGCGCATCTTTTTATTCCGCCTGGCCACGCGGCTGAAATGCCGGCATGGCCAGGCTGCGGGCCGGTTTGCACCGGCCCGCCTGTTCTTTAACAAGCTGCGAGCCGGCGCGTTTCAAACGCGTGCTTTAACCCCTTCGGGTCATTACTATCACCCGAGGGAGGGGTATGGTTGAGACATACCATGTCTTATAAAAAAAGCGCAGCAAGCGTGAATAGTCGATAAAAGAGCGGGCCACAGAGCACCGTGATAATCGAACGGGGGAAGCGTGATCGCGGCATCAGATCACTCGGGAGTGTCAGAAATCATGAAACGACTCATTGCACGCTTTATTAAAGATGAGCGCGGGGCGACGGCTATTGAATATGGGCTGATCGTGGGGCTCGTCGCTTTAGCTATTACCGTTGGCGCCGGAAAGCTTGGCACTGAGCTCGACGCGAGCTTTGAACGGCTCTCCGTCAAGGTCAAGGGCTGGTTCACGACATAATGAGAAACCGGCTTCTCTAACGAGACTAGCGTGATTGCCGCGCTCCTCTGCGCGGCGACCCTCTACACAGACTTCGCTTACCGGCGGGTTCCGAACCTCCTGCTGGCGATCGCCGTGCTGGCCCTCGGGCTGGCATTGATCGCCGGACAGGCCGCGGAACCGCCGCTGGCCGCGCGCCTGATCGGCGCGGGGCTGGGGCTTGCCGTCACCTTGCCGGTCTACGCCCTCGGGCGCATGGCCGCGGGCGATGTCAAGTTCCTGACGGTCGCGGGGTTGTTCACCGGTCCGCAAGGGCTGGTGGTGGCATGGGTCGTCGGCAGCCTGCTCGGGCTGGTGCACGCGCTGCTGGCGCTGGCACTGGCACGCCGCACGCCGGCCGCGGATCACGCTTTGCATTCCCAGGACCAGTCCCTTCCAACGGCGCAGTTTTCGCTGGCGCGCGGCATCCCGTATGCGGCGTACCTGGCCGTGGGCGTGCTGGTCTGGAGGGCTGCGGGCCAATAGCCGGAATGGCTTGAGGCCAGCAGGCCGCGCCGCCGGTCGGCGCGGCGGAACACCAAGAGACCGGGGTTTCAGATGTTGCTGCACGCAAGGGTCAACAGGAAGATCAGGCGGCGCTCCCAGGGCGCCGGCAGCGCCGCAATCGAGTTTGCGATCGTGGCGCCGGTGCTGATCACCATCGTGATCGGCATCGTGTACTACGGCGTGATGCTGGCGCTGCAGCAGGTGCTGACGCTGGCCGCCGAGGAAGGCGCGCGCGCCGCGCTGCGCTATCCCGCAGGCGTCGCCGGCACCGGCCTCGCGGCCACCCAGCAGGCACGCGTCAATGCCGCGGCCGCGATGGCGCGCGGCACCTTACCCGCATCCCTCCGTGACCTGATCCCGCCCGCCGGCGTCGCCGCGGCCGTGCCCTGCGCGGCCGGCTCGGCCGACGTCTGCGTACAGGTCACGCTGACCCTGACCACCACCAACATCATGCCCGCGGTGCCGATGGTGCCGCTGCCGGCTTCGCTGTCGGGCTCGGCCATGGTCCAGCTCTCTCCCGATATCTGATGCGCATGACGAATCGCCCCATGCCCGAACCCAGGATTTCCGCATGACCAGCAAGCAGATCCGATTATTGGCCGTCGTGCTGCTGGGCCTGGCCTTGCTGCTCGCACTGCTGGCGTGGCAGGTAGGACGCCAGCCAACTCAGCCCGAGGCATCGGCAGGCGCCAGGCCGCTGCATCCGGTGGTAGTCACCACGCGCCCCGCCGAAGCCGGCAAGCCGCTCGATGCCGAGGCGCTCAAGGTGGAGATGCTGCCGATCGATCCCGCCGGCGCCTACCGCGACGTGGCGCGCGTTACTGGCCAGGTCCCACTGGTGGCGCTGGGCGCGAACGTGCCGGTGCTGGAAAGCCAGCTGCTGTCCGGCCTGGCCGCGCAGGTGCCGGAAGGCGAGCGCGCGGTGGCGGTGTCGGTCGATGAGGTCATCGGCGTGGGCAACCAGGTGCAGCCGGGCGACTATGTCGATGTGTTCCTGGTGCTGCGGCGCGACCAGCAGGAAATCCCGGACAGCCAGGCGCGCATGCTGCTGTCGCGCCTGCGCGTGCTGGCCTACGGCGTGGCCTCGGTCAACCGGCCGCAGGCGGCCAAGCCGGAACAGATGATGGCGCGCCAGGAAGGCGCCAAGACCGCGGTGCTGTCGGTGCCGCTGGAACAGGTCAGCCGGCTGGCGATGGCGCAGCACTCCGGGCGCCTGATGCTGGCGCTGCGCAATCCGCAAGACCCGGCCATGCCGAGCGACGGCATGTTTGCCGAACTCCCGCCCGCATTGGCCGCGCGCGCCGGCATTCCCGCCGACGCACCGCGCGCCGCCACCGACAAGGCCACTGCCGGCGTGCTGCTGTCCGGGCTGGCCGCCACCAACGGCGCGCCGGCTGCGCGCGCACCGGCGGCAGCGCCGGCGCCGCGGCCGCTGCAGGTGGCCGCGCCGCCGGCACCGGCACAAGCCAGGGAACGCGCTGGCGTGGAAGTGATCCGCGCCGGCAAGCGCGAGATCGAATAAGAACGTGGGCGCCGATCGCATGCCAATCCAGAATCTACCCGCCCATGCCGTGACGCTGCGCCGCCGGCTGATGCAGCTCACGCTTGCCGCCATCATCGCCACCACGGCATGGTGCGCGCTGGCACCGCGCGCGCAGGCGCAGGACGCCGCCACCGCGCGGCCATTGCGCCTGATGGCCGGCGCGCAGAAGGAACTGCGCAGCGCGCAGCCGGTGGAGCGCGTCGCCGTGGGCAACCCCGCGGTGGCCGATGCGCTGATCCTGCGCACCCGCGGCGCGCCCAGCGTGCTGCTGGTGGCCAAACAGCCTGGCGTGACCGACGTGATGGTGTGGACGCGCGGCAGCGCCGAGCCGCAGAACTACAGCGTGCAGGTCGATGCCATCGCGCCCGATGCCAACGGCGCGCAGCTGGGCTACTCGGCAGCCGGCGCCACCATCACCGGGCAGTCGCCCGACGCCTATGGCGCCGCGCGCGCCCAAGCCGCGGCGCGAGCGGCCACGGCCGGCAAGACCGACGGCAAGCCCGGCCTGGTGGTGGACCGCTCCACCGTGCCGCTGAGCGGCACCGTGCAGGTCGACGTCAAGGTGGTGGAGATCAGCAAGACCGTGCTCAAGGAAGTCGGCATCAACTTCTTCCGCAACAACTCGGGCTTTGCCTTCGGCACGTTCTCGCCGTCGACGCTGAACAAGTTCACCTTCACGCCGGGCAGCGGCGGCGCGCCCGGCAGCTTCACCGCCGATATCGCATCGCCGATGAGCAATGCCTTCAACCTGGTGGCGGCGTCGCTCACGCACGGCATCTTCGCCAACATCAGCCTGCTGGAGGCCAACGGCCTGGCACGCGTGCTGGCAGAGCCCAGCCTGGTGGCGCTGTCGGGGCAGAGCGCCAGCTTCCTGGCCGGCGGCGAGATCCCGATCCCGGTGCCGCAGGCGCTGGGCACCACCACGATCCAGTTCAAGCCGTTCGGCATCGGGCTGACGGTGTCGCCCACGGTGCTGTCGGCCGACCGCATCGCACTGAAGGTGGCGCCCGAGGCCAGCGACCTCGACCCCTCGCGCGGCATCTCGATCAACGGCGCGGTGGTGCCGGCCATCGTCACGCGCCGCGCCGACACCACGGTCGAGCTGGGCGATGGCGAGAGCTTCGTGATCGGCGGGCTGGTCAGCCGCAACACCGTCAGCAACGTCAACAAGGTGCCGGTGCTGGGCGACCTGCCGGTGATCGGCGTGTTCTTCAAGAACCTGAACTTCCATCAGGAAGACCGCGAGCTGATGATCGTCGTCACGCCGCGCCTGGTGAAGCCGATGGCGAAGAATTCGCCGGCGGCGCAGGCCGTCGGTGCCGACGGCCGCACCAGTGCCAGCCCCAATGTGTGGGGCTGGTACATGTTGGGCGAATACGCGGACCCGACTTTGCCGGGTTTCTCGAAATAGCCGCCGGCCATGCCGGCTGGCATGGCCAACAGCTTTGAGGCGGAGAGATGGACTATTTTCTGTTGCACGCAACGCAGGGCGAAGTCAGGGACTGGCTGGGCAAGGTCATCGGCGCGCTGGGCACGCTGGTGGCCGACGGCGGCGCCCACGAAGGCTTTATCGAGCGCGTCTCCGAGCTGCGCCCGGGCCTGGTGTTCCTGCATTTCTCGGCGGAACTCGCGGCGCCGTCGGCGCGGCTGGCCGAGCAGCTGCAGCGGCTCTTCCCCGGCCTGCCGCTGGTGGCCGTGGGCCAGGCCGGCGAGCCCGGCGTGATGCTGGCCGCGCTGCGCGCGGGCGTAAAGGATTTCATCGACCTGCGCGATGCGCCGGCCGAGGCCGAGGCCGTGGTCAAGCGCTTGGCCGTGCCGAGCGAGCAGGTGCGCCCGGCCGAGGCCGCGCGCCAGGGCAAGATCGTGGCGCTGCTGGGCGCGCGCGCCGGCGTGGGCGTGACCAGCCTGGCGGTCAACCTGGCCGCGGCGGCGCGCCGCCACCTGCCGCGCCACGCCAAGACCGATGCCCGCGCCGAAGTGCTGCTGACCGACCTGGGCCTGCCGGCGCGCGACGGTGCGCTCTACCTGAACCTGAGTCCGGGTTTCCATTTCGTCGAGGCGGTGCGCAACCTGCGCCGCTTCGACCAGGTCTTCGTGCAGACCGCGCTGACGCGCCACGCCAACGGCGTGTGCGTGCTGCCGCTGCCGGCCGCGCTGAGCGAGCTGCGCGACATCTCGTACGCCGATGCGATCGGCCTGCTCGAGCGCCTGCGCGCGTTCTTCGACCTGCAGATCGTCGACCTGGGCGGCTTCGGCAATGCCGAGTTCACCGCGCAGATCGTCAAGGCCGCCGACAGCGTGGTGCTGGTGGCGGACCAGAGCGTCGGTGCGATCGTGTCGGCGGCGGAGCTGGTGCATGAACTGCGCGCGCGCGAAGTGGAGCGCGACGACCTGCACCTGCTGGTGTCGCGCTTCGATGCGCGCCTGGGCGTCGATGCCGCGCAGATCGCGCGGCGCGTGGGCGTGGAGTCGGTGGCGACGCTGCCGGACAGCCGCGAGGCGCTGGTGCTGGCGATGAACCGCGGCGCGGTGCTGGCCGATGACGATCCCCACTGTCCCTATGTGCGCGCGCTGACCGAGCTGCTGGCTCGGCTGGGCTATCGCACTGCCGCCGCCCGGGACACCACGCTGCTGGCGCGGATCAAGGACAAACTGCCCGGGGCGCTGCGCGCAGCGCTGGTAGCGCGCGGCGCGCGCACGGCACGCACTGGAAGCTGACATGACCCAAGCGATCGAATTCTCGGACAACACCCCTGCGCCGTTCCCGGTGTCGCAGGAGTTCCACAACATCAAGGAAGCCGCGCACGAGCACCTGCTGACGCGCATCGAAGAGCTGGGTGCCGAGTTCGGGCGCTGGTCGCGCACCGCGATCCAGCGCTTCGTCGACCTGGAGCTGGAGAGCTTTACGCGGCTGCGGCGCATTCCGATCAACGAGGCCGAGCTGCGCCAGATCGCCGAGGCGCTGACCAAGGAGCTGGCCGGCTTTGGCCCGATCGAGGACCTGCTCAACGATCCCGCGGTCGAAGACATCCTGGTCAACGGCCACCTGGACGTGTACGTGTCGCGCCATGGCGTGCTCGAGCGCATCCCGGTGCGCTTTGCCGACAGCGGGCACCTGCTGCGCATCGTGCGCCGCATCCTGGCGCCGATCGGCCGGCGCCTGGACGAGTCCAACCCGATGGTCGACGCGCGCCTGCCCGACGGCGGCCGCATCAACGTGGTGATCCCGCCGCTGGCGCTGGAAGGGCCGGTGGTGTCGATCCGCAAGTTCCGCAAGGACCCGATGACGCCGGCCGACCTGCAGGCGCTGGGCACCATGAGCCCCGAGATCTGCGACCTGCTGCAGGCCGCGGTGCAGGCGCGCTGCAATATCCTGGTGAGCGGCGGCACCAGTTCCGGCAAGACCTCGCTGCTCAATGCGCTGGCCACCTTCGTGCCGCCCACCGAGCGCGTCATCACCATCGAGGATACCGCCGAGCTGGCGCTGAACCATCCGCATGTGGTGCGGCTGGAGAGCCGGCCCGGCGGCTTCGAGGGCACCGGCGTGGTGTCGATCCGCGACCTGCTGCGCAACAGCCTGCGCATGCGCCCGGACCGCATCATCGTGGGCGAAGTGCGCGGCGGCGAGGTGCTGGAGATGCTGCAGGCCATGAGCACCGGCCACGACGGCTCGATGGGCACCATCCACGCCAGCAGCCCGCGCGAATGCCTGTACCGGCTGGAGATGCTGGCCGGCTTCGCCGGCTTCCAGGGCAGCGAGATGAGCCTGCGGCGCCAGATCGCCAATGCCATCGACTTCATCGTGCAGATCGCGCGGCTGTCCAACGGCAAGCGCCGCATCGTGTCGATCACCGAGGTCACCGGCCTGGGCGACAACATCATCTCGACCCAGGAGCTGTACCGGCATGAGCCGTTCGTGAACCCCGACGGCACCGAGACCGACCGCTGGCTCTCGCTGGGCCTGCTGCCGCACTCGCCCAAGCTCGCACGCATGCGCGGCCCGGGCTTCATGCTGGACGACCGCTTCGATGTCTAGCGCCACGCTGCTGCTCGCCGCGCTCGCGCTGGTCATCACCGGCCTGGGGCTGCTGCTGCTCGCCGGTGCGCAGTCACGCGCGCGCCGCGAACAGCAACAGGCCTTCCTGCAGGCGCAGACCGAGCAGGTGCGGATGCGCTACACGCAGGCGCCCGATCCGTCGCTGCAGCTGCCGGCGCGCGACCTGCGCCGGCGCTGGGACGACTTCCTGCGGCGTGCCGACCTGGCGCCGACCCGCCGCACCGCGCTGCTGTGGCTGTCTCCGCTGGTGCTGTGCACGCTGGCCGGCGCGGTTGCGGGGCAATGGCTGGGCGCCGTGTCGGCGCTGGTCGTGGCGCTCGCGGTGACGGCGTGCGCGGCGTGGCACCGCGTGCGCCGGCTGCACAAGAAGCTGCTGTCGCAACTGCCCGGTTTCCTGGATGGCGTGGTGCGGCTGATGACCATCGGCAGCAGCGTGCCGGCCGCGTTCCAGAACTCCATCGCCAATACCGAGGCGCCGCTGCGCCAGTGCCTGGTGCAGGCGGTGCACCTGCAGCGCGCCGGCAAGGAGCTGGACCAGGCGGTGCTGCAGGTGGGGCGCGCCTACAAGGTCGAGGAACTGGTGCTGGTGGCTTCGGTGCTGCGCCTGTCGGTGCGCTACGGCGGCCGCGCCGACGTGGTGATGGAGCGCACCGCGACCTTCATGCGCGACCGCGAGCAGGCGCAGCGCGAGCTGATGGCGCTGTCGGCCGAGACCCGGCTGTCGGCCTGGGTGCTGGGCCTGTTGCCGCTGGTGGTGGCCGGCGGCCTGTTCACGCTGAACGCGGGCTACATCCTGATGATGTGGAAAGACCCCACCGGCAAGACCATGCTGCTGTCGGCCGGGGCGCTGGAAGTTGCCGGCGCGCTGATGCTGTACCGCCTGGCCAAGTCGATCTGAAGGCAACGATGACATCGCCCCCATGGACCGCCTGACGCTGATCTCGCTGAGCCTGCTGGCCGCCGCATGCGGCCTCGGCGTACTGGCCTTGCCGTTGCTGCGCGACTGGCGCCAGCGCCGGCTGTCGGCCCGCACCATCGACGCCGCGCTGGCGCGCCAGCGCGCAATGGAAGGCGCGCAGAACGCACAGACCGCCCAGGCCGCGCCCGCTACCGCACCGCGTGCGCAGGGCGTGCCCGGCGCCCCGGGTACCGCGGGCGCGCGCGCGGCGGCCCATGCTGCGACCCCTGCGGCAGCGTCCGGCGTCGCCACCGCGCTCGGCGCCCAGCTGGGTGCGCGCGTGGGCGAGCGCTTCAATGCCCACTGGCTGGAATCGCGTCTCGGTCGCGCGGTGGTGACGCCGGAGGACCAGCAGTTGCTGGAGCAATGCGGCTGGTATGGCCTGCAGGCGCGCGTGCTGTTCGGCGTGCTGCGGCTGGGCCTGCCGCTGGCCTTGTCGGTGCTGGCGATGCTGTGGCATCTCGGCGCCAGTGCCTTCATGGTGGTGGCATGGGGCTTCGGCACCTTCGCCGTGGCCTACCTGGCGCCCAAGTGGCACCTGCGCCGGCGCGCCGCCGAGCGCCTGCGCATGGTCGACGACGAACTGCCGGTGTTGATCGACATGCTGCGGCTGCTGCAGGGCGTGGGTTTGTCGATCGACCAGAGCCTGCAGGTGATCGTGGCCGAGTTCGGCAGCATGCTGCGCGTGCTGGGGCCGGAGCTGGCGCGCGCCAACCAGCAGTTCGCGTCGGGCCGCTCGCGCGAGCAGACCCTGCTGCGCATCGGCCGGCTGTTCGACAGCGAAGACCTGAAGAGCCTGATCACGCTGCTGACGCAGGTCGACAAGCATGGCGGCGCGGTGCAGGAGCCGCTGCGCCAGTTCGGGCTGCGCATGCAGGAGGCGCGCAAGTCGCGCATGAAGGACGAGATCGGCCGCCTCACGGTCAAGATGACCGCGGTGATGGTGGTCAGCCTGTTGCCGGTGCTGCTGATCCTGACCGCGGGCCCTGGCTTTCTCGGGGTGATCCGCATGCTGGCAAACATGGGAGGAACGCGATGATGGGTTTCATGGCGCGCCCCGCCGCGGCGGCGTGTGTGCTGGTGGCCGCGCTGTCCGGCTGCGCCGCCGGCAACAACGGCGCCACGGCCATGCACGAGCAAGCCGAGGCCCAGGTGGAACTGGCCAAGTTGCGCGACAAGACCGCGCGCGCGGAGTACAGCGAACAGGCGGTCTACCTGGGCCTGATCCGCAAGATGCAGCAGGACGGGCTCTACTTTGCCTCGCTCGCGCATATCGAGGTCTATGTGCAGCGCTTCGGCGCCGGTCCGGAGATCCAGGTGATGCGCGCCGATGCGCTGCGCGAAACCGGACAGGACCAGGCTGCCATCGAGGCGTACCAGCAGTTGGCCGCCACCGCCAAGGGGGCGGAGGCCGCGCACGCGCATCACGGGCTCGGACTGCTGGCGGGGCGGCAGGACGACTTTGCGCGCGCAGTGACGGAGTTGCGCGCCGCCGCCGCGCTGGATCCGGTCAACGCGCGCATTGCCAGCGACCTGGGCTATGCGCTGATGCGCGCCGGCGCGCTGCAGGAAGCACGCGTGCCGGTGATGCAGGCGCTGGAGCTGGATGCGCGCAATCCGCGCGTGATCAGCAATGCGGTGGTCTGGCTGATGGCCGATGGCAAGCGCGCCCAGGCCAACGCCATGATGCAGAAGGCCGCGTTGCCCGAGCCCACCCGCGGCGCGATCCGCAAGGAAGCCGACCGCATCGCCCGCGCCGCCGCCGCGCGCGACCGCGCGTCGGCACGCCAGGCGCAGCCCAAGCCGACATCCGCGCCCGCCGCCGTGGCGGTCGTGGCCAAGCCAATCGCCATCGCCGCGCAAGCCGGCGCTACACCATGACAGCCAATCTTCTCGTTGCCATCCAAAAGCGCGCCGCATGCGTGGCGCTCGGCCTGGGGGCGCTGGCCCCGCTGGCGCACGCGCAGGGCGATGCCGCGATGACCGAAGCGGCCGCCGCCGGCATGCCGCGTGCGCGGTCCGCGCAGCGCGAGATCGGCGCCGACACGCGCACGATCCTGGCGATCCAGCGCGAGGGCACGCAGGCCGGGCCGATGTTGCCGATGCACGGCGAACAGGCCGCGCTGGGCTATGAGCGCTACCTGAACAGCTTCCGCTTCGCGCTGCCCGAGTTCTACACCGGCCAGGCCAACGCCAGCACCACGCGCGCCGGCTCGGCCGGGCAGATGCTGGGCGGAAAATGAGCCTGCGCCAGCCGCCGGTGCCCCGCACCCGCCGCGCCGCACGTGGCGCCGTCAGCGTGATGGCGGCGGTGCTGATCGCCACCGTCGCTATCGCCGCGCTGGTGTCGATCGACGTCGGCCATGTGTTCATGCGCCAGCGGCAGCTGCAGAACATGGTGGACCTGGCGGCGATGTCGGCGGCGCAGCAGCTCAAGCGGGCGGACAGCGCGGCCAATCTCAACGCCGCGGTGCTGGGAACCGTCAGCAATATCGGCGCGAAGAACGGCTATCCGTCGGGCATTGCCATGGGCTGCGCGCAGGCTGCCGGGGGTGGCGCGGATGCAATGACAGCCTGTGTCGGCGTATGGGATCCGGCAACCGCCGGCCCGCGGCATTTCAGCGCCGTGTACAACGCCGCCACGGTCTCGCCCAATGCCGTGCGCGTGCAGGCCACGCAGACGGTGCCGATCCTGTTCGTGTTCAGCGGCGGCAGCGGCAGGCAGCTGTTCGCGGAATCGATTGCGAGCGGCAGCCCGCCGGTGGCGGCGTTTTCACTGGGCACGGGTTTGCTGGACGTCTCGACCGCCAACAGCATGCTGAGCGTGCTGCTGGGCAATGCGGTGAACCTGTCGTTGGCGGATTGGCAGGGACTGGTCAGTACCACGGTGACGCTGGACCAGCTGCGGCTAGAGGCGGACGTCGGCACCGTGGAACAACTGCTGAATGCATCGCTGAACCTGCGCGATTTCTATGCGCTGGTGCTCGGCGCGGCCGGGCGCGACACGCTGCTTACCACCATGCTGGGCAGCCCGCCTACCACGCTGGGCGCGAGCGGAGCGGCCGCGTCGGTGTCGCTGGCCAGGCTGCTCGACCTGGGCCTGATGGCACCCGCGGCATCGTCGGCGGTGGAAGTTGGCCTGAATGTCGCGCAGTTGCTGCTCGCCGGCGCACAGGTCGCGCGCGGCGACACCGCGGTCGCGCTGCCGCTGAACATTCCGAAGCTACCGTTTGGCCTGGGCGGCATCAGCGCCAACCTGCGCGTGATCGAGCCGCCGGTCACGGCGGCCGGTCCGGCGCAGCAGCTGTCCAGCAAGCCCGACACCTGGCAGACCAGCGCCACCTCCTCGCAGCTCAGGCTGACGCTGGCGCTCCAGATCAAGGCCGACATCCTGAAGCCGATTCTGGACGCCAGCCTGAACGTGCCGCTCTACCTCGATGTCGCCGCTGCCACGGCCGACCTCACCCGGCTGCAATGCGCGGCCAATCCCGCGGACCGTCGGGCCACGATGCAAGTGAAGAGCGGCCTGGCCACGGCGTGCCTGACCGACGGCTGCACGGGCGGCGAGGTGGTGCTCGGCAAGGCCGAAGTACTTGGGGTCGGCCTCGCAGACGTGGTCGCCGCCGACGTACCGCGCTACGGCAACACGGTTGGCCAGGAAATTACCCTGGCGCCCGGTGGGCATGCGCAAGCGGGTATGGCAGATCCGTTCGGCGGCTTGTTCTCGCAGGTGCTGTCGCTGAAGGTGCGGACCAAATTGCTGGGATTCATCGGTGTGCCCCTGGATCTGGGCCCGCTGCTGGCGCCGCTGGGGGCTACGCTCGACGCGCTGGTCCCGCCGCTGCTCAACAGCCTGGGCATCCAGCTTGGCAACAGCGACCTCTGGGTCCACAGCATCGATTGCAACAACGCTGAACTGGTGTACTGAGCCATGATCGCGCCAAACCGCCTGATGGCAGAAACAGAATGAAGACAGACCGCTGGGCCTACGAAAACCTTGAAGTCTACGTGTGGGAAGGCAAGTACGAGATTGCCGACCGCGTCACGCGTTTCCTGGCGCCGCTGGGCGTGGACGTGATTCGCGCCGGCGCGCTCGAGGCCTTGCCGGCCGAGCCGCGCCTGAAGCCGTGCATCGCGGTGATCAGCGTGTCGGTGATCGGCGCCGCGCGCTTTTCGCTGGACTGGGAGGCCGCGCATGGCATGCCGGTGATCTGGGTGGCGGGGCCGGGGCGCGAGACCGATCCCGGTCGCTTCCCGCCGGAGTACGCGCATATCCTGGCCGATGACTTTACCGGCGCCGACCTGCGCAGCCAGATCGGCAAGCTGCTGCCGCAGCTGCTCGCCACCGAGGCCACCGGCGAGCGCGAGGCCGACCTGGTGGCCGGCTCGCCGGCGATGCGCCAGCTGCTGCAGCACGTGGAGACCTTTGCCGACTTCGGCAGCAACGTGATGCTGTACGGCGAAACCGGCGCGGGCAAGGAGCGCATCGCGCGCCTGTTCCATGAGCGCAACAGCACCTACGGCAAGGGCCCGTTCGTCGCGGTCAACTGCGGCGCGATTCCCGACGGGCTGTTCGAGTCGCAGTTCTTCGGCCACGCCAAGGGCGCGTTTACCGGGGCATCGTTCGCGCATCGCGGCTACTTCGAGCAGGCCAACGGCGGCACGCTGTTTCTCGACGAGATCGGCGACCTGCCACTGTTCCAGCAGGTCAAGCTGCTGCGCGTGCTGGAAGAGAACGTGATCACCCGGCTGGGCTCGACGCTGGCGGTCAAGCTGGACTTCCGGCTGGTGGCCGCGACCAACAAGGACCTGCGCGACGCCGTGCGGCAGGGGCGCTTCCGCGCCGACCTGTTCTTCCGCCTGGCGGTGATCGAAATGCGCATCCCCAGCCTGGAAGAGCGCGGCCCGGCCGACAAGGTGGCGCTGCTGCAGTCGTTCCTGCGCCATATGCTGGGCGCCTCCGGCTATGACGCCTTGCCGCCGATGCCGGACTGGCTCAAGGGCGCGGTCGGCACCGCCTACTTCACCGGCAACGTGCGCGAACTGCGCAACCTGGCCGAGCGCGTCGGCATCACGGTGCAGCAGACCGGCCATTGGGACGAAGAGCGCATCCGGCCACTGTTCCGCGCGCTGCATCCGGGCGCGTTCGATGGCGGCGAGCGCGCCGACCTGCGCGGCGACATGGAAGAACGCCGCCGCATCCTGGCCGCGCTCGACGCCAACGGCTGGCGGCGGCAGGACACGGCGGCCAGCCTGGGCATCAGCCGGAAGGTGCTTTGGGAAAAAATGCGCAAGTACCAGATCGCCGACAGCGAGGCCGAGCCGGTCTGAGCGTTGCCTGCATCAGGGCAGGCGGATCTCCTTCACGTCGAAGTGCGATTCGCCGATCAGTTCCTTGTCGTATTCGCCGACCAGTTCCACCGTGGTCTGCGCATCCACCGGCTTCTGCGCGGGCCAGGTCCTGGCCTTGATCTTCACCTTGATCTGGCCGGTGCCGTCCGAGAACAGATAGCGCTCGTCGCCGACGCTGCTGACGATCTTGCCGCGCAGCACGGCCTGCTGGTCGTCCTTGCCGTCGGCCTGCAGCGCCTTGACGGTCATCACGGGCACCGTGGAGGGCCCGGTGTACTGGGCGCTGGCGCCAGCTGCGCCCAGGCCCAGCGCCAGTGCGAGGGTGGTGGTGGTCAGGATGCGTTTCATGTGCGTTCTCCGTTGAGAGGGATCGAGGGGCGACTGCGGCCATGATGCGCGAGTCCGCCTGAACCTGTGCTGAACAGGTGGCGGCCTGCGACGCATTATGATGCGGGTTTCGCCGATTCTTCAACGGACCCCGGATTGCGTTTCCTTCACACCGCCGACTGGCATCTCGGCCGCCTCTTCCATGCGCGCAGCCTGCTGGAAGACCAGGCCTATCTCCTCGACCAGTTTGTCGAACTGGTCCGCAACGAGCGCCCGGATGCGGTGCTGATTGCCGGCGACGTCTATGACCGCGCCGTGCCGCCGCCCGAGGCGGTGGCCTTGCTCGACGACGTGCTCGGCCGCATCGTGGTCGATGCCGGCGTGCCGGTAGTGATGATCGCGGGCAACCACGACAGCGCGCAGCGGCTGGAATTCGGCGCGCGCCTGATGCGCGCGCAGGGGCTGCATGTGGCTGGCCGCACGCTGCCCGAGGCCAGTTGCGTGAGCCTGCATGATGCGCACGGCGAAGTCCGCGTCTATGCGCTGCCGTATGCCGAACCCGCCGTGGTGCGCGATGCGACCGGCACCGACATGCCGTCGCACGAAGCCGCCTTGCGCGCGCAGCTCGATGCCATCCGCGCGGTGCATCCGCCGGGCGTGCGCGCGGTGGTGGTGGGCCATGCCTTCGTGGTGGGCGGCGCGGCCAGCGAATCGGAACGGCCGCTGTCGGTGGGCGGCAGCGGTGCCGTGGCGGCGGAACTGTTCGCCGGCTTCGACCTGGTCGCGCTGGGCCACCTGCACCGGCCGCAGACGCTGGGCGGCGGACGCATCCACTATGCAGGCTCGCTGCTGAAATACTCGCTGTCGGAATGCGCGCACCAGAAGTCGGTATCGCGCATCGAACTGGACGCGGACGGGACCGTCGCCATCACGCCGCTGACGCTGCAGCCGCTGCGCGACGTGCGCGTGCTCGAGGGCGAGCTGGCACAGTTGCTGACCGCCGGCACCGACGATCCGCGGCGCGATGACTACATCCACGCGCGCCTGACCGACACCGGCGCGCTGCTGGACCCGATGGCGCGGTTGCGCCAGGTCTATCCCAACGCGCTTGCGATCGAGCGCACCGTGCTGGCGCGCACCGGCATGGCGTCGGAGGCGGGCCGCAAGCTGCGCCAGTTGGGCACCGGCGAGCTGTTCGCCAGTTTCTTCCGCGAGGTGGCCGATGCCGAGCTGGACCCGGACCAGCGTGCCGCGCTCGACCAGGTGCTGGCGGGTATCGCCGCGTCGGAACGGGAGTCGGCATGAGACCGCTGCATCTGACGCTGCAGGCGTTCGGCCCCTTTGCCGCGACCGAGGAGATCGATTTCACGCGGCTGGGCGAGCAGGCCTTCGTGCTGATCCATGGCCCCACCGGTGCGGGCAAGACCACGCTGCTCGATGCCATCTGCTTTGCGCTGTACGGCGACACCTCCGGCGGCGAGCGCAGCGCGCAAGCCATGCGCAGCGCCAATGCGGCAGCGGGCTTGCGCACCGAGGTGACGCTGACCTTCAGCCTGGGCGCGCAGCGCTGGCGCGTGGTGCGCTCGCCCGTGCAGGAGCGGCCCAAACAGCGCGGCGAGGGCTGGGTCACCGAGCCGGCCAGGGCGCAGCTGGACCTGCACGACGGCAATGGCTGGGTCAGCAAGGCCAGCCAGCCTGGCAAGGTCAGCGATGCCGTGCGCGACCTGCTGGGTTTCGACAGCGCGCAGTTCCGCCAGGTCATCGTGCTGCCGCAGGGGCGCTTCCGCGAATTGCTGACCGCCAGTTCGCAGGCGCGGCAGGCCATCCTGGAGCGGCTGTTCCGCACCGAGCTGTACCGCCGCGTGGAAGAGCTGCTGAAGACCGAAGCCGCCGGCATCCGGCGCGACGCCGAGCGCATCACGATCCAGCGCGACGAAGCCTTGCGGCAGGCCGGCGCGGAATCGGCACAGGCGTTGGCGGACAGCATCGCGGCCATGCAGGCCGAGCTGCAGGCGCTGCAAGGCCAGGAGCAAGGCGCACGCGCCGCGCAGGCCGCCGCGCAGGCCGCGCTCGCGGCCGGCGAGCAGGTGTCGGCGCGCCTGCAGGAGCGCCAGCAGGCGCAGGCCGCCCATGCCGCGCTGCTGGCGCGGCAGGCCGCCATCGATGAACAGCGTGGCCGCTTGCAGGCGGCGCAGCGTGCCGCGCGTGTGATGCCGGCGGTGGCGGCCGCACAGGCCGCGCAGCGCGATCACGCTGCCGGCGCCGCGGCATTGGCGCAGGCGACCGAGCAAGCGGCCCGCGCCGGGCAACGGGCCACACAGGCCGCCGCGGCCTTGCAGGCGCAAGTGCAGCAGGCCGAAGTCCGCCAGGCCGCGCAGCGCCGCGTTACGCAGCTGGACGCGATGCTGCCGCGCGCGCAGCGGCTGGGGGCGTTGCAGCGCGCCTTGCTCGAGGCCGAAGCCAGGCAGGTCACTGCTACCACCGCACGCGATCGCGCCTTGGGGCAAGTCGAGACATGCCGCGCCGCCGCCGTGACCGCTGAATCGGCATTGGGACAGGCGCAGCTTGCCGCGGCGCAGGCACAGGCGAGCGCCTTGCAGCTGGCCGCGCTGCAGGAGCGCGTGCGGCAATTCGAACGGTACCGGCAGGCGGCGCGTTCGCTGGACGCCGCGAAGGCGCAGGCCGCCGGGCATGCGCAGGCCGAACAGCAGGCGCTGCATCAGCGCGACCGCTGCCGCACCGCGCTGGCCGAAGCTGAAGCCGCGTGGCGCGCCGGCCAGGCCGCGCGCCTGGCGCAGACGCTGGCGTCAGGCGATGCCTGCCCGGTGTGCGGCAGCACCGCGCATCCCGAGCCGGCACGGCGCGTAGCGCAGCCGCTGTCCGACCTGGCGCTGGAGGCCGCGCGCCAGGCACTGCTGGAAGCGGAATCCGATGCGGTGCGCTGCGCCGGCCAGCACCAGGCCGCGCAGTTGGCGATCGCACAGGCACGCGAGCGGCTGGAAGAACTGGCCGCGGCACTGGGCGATGCCAGCGCGGCAGCGGCCGCCAGCGTCAACGCTGACATCGAAGCGCAGCAAGCGGCGCTGGCGCAGCAGCGGCAGGCTTCGGCAAGCCTGGCGCAACGCGAAGCCGCGATCGCGACGTCGCGCGCGGCGCGCGACAGCGCCGAAGCCGTGCACCGCGATGCCGTGGTTGCGGCCGATGCCGCCGCGCACGCATTGGCGCATTGCCGCGGCGAGTGGCAGGCGGAGAGCGCGCAGATTCCTGAAGATTCGCGCGATCCGGTGGCCCTGGGCGAGGCACTGCGCCAGGCGCAGGCGGCGCTTGCTGGACTGGAGCAGGCGCTGGCCGCGGCGCAGGCGGCAGAGCGCCAGGCCGCCGCGGAAGATGCGGGTGCGCAGGCCGCGCTGGTGTTGGCACGGCAGTCGCACGCGCAGATCACTGAACGGCTGGCCAACGCCGAAGCGGCATTGGCGCAGGCGCTCGCGCAGCAGGGTTTTGCCGATGCGCGGGCGCACGACGACGCCTGCCTGGACGACGACGCGATGCAAGCGCTGGACGCCACGCTGCGCACGTTCGATAGCCAGCTGGCGGCCGCCGCCGACCGGCGCGAGCGCGCGGAAGCTGCCGCGCAAGCGCTCGATGCGCCCGACCTGGACGGCCTGCGCGCGGCACTCGGCGCTGCGGCGGCGACGGTGGAGGACCTGGTGCGGCAGCAGGCTGAACGCGGCCGTTCCCGCGACGCGCTGCTGCAATGCCAGCAGCGGCTGCAGCAGCTGGACCAGGCAGGCCGCGACATCGAAGCCCGCTTTGCCGTGCTGGGCCGGCTGGCCGAAGTGGCCAACGGCAACAACCCGCGCCGCATGACGTTCCAGCGCTTCGTGCTGGCCACGCTGCTCGACGAGGTGCTGGAGGCCGCCTCCACGCGCTTGCTGGCGATGAGCCGCGGCCGCTATGTGCTGCAGCGCGTGCGCGAGCAGGCCGACCAGCGCAGCGCGGGCGGGCTCGATATCGAAGTGTTCGACCACGATACCGGCGCGGCGCGCCCGGCCAATACGCTGTCAGGGGGCGAAGGCTTTCTGGCGTCGTTGTCGCTGGCGCTGGGCCTGGCCGACGTGGTGCAGTCGCGCGCGGGCGGCATCCAGCTCGACACGCTGTTCGTCGACGAAGGCTTCGGCACGCTCGATCCAGAAAGCCTCGACTTTGCCCTGCGCACGCTGCTGGACCTGCAGCAGGCCGGGCGCCTGGTCGGGATCATTTCGCACGTGACGGAGTTGCGCGAGCGCATCGACGTGCGGCTGGAGGTGCGGCCCGGCACGGGCGGCAGCCGCGTGCTGCTGACCGGTGTGCCGGTGGCGGCCTAGACGGGGAAGGGCAGGATCAGGCGACGACGGCCTGGCGGCAGCGAATCGCCATCACCTGTGCTTCAAAGGCGCGGGCGGCCGCACGGGCCAGGCGCGCGCGGCACGACAGCGGCGGCGTGGGGGACTGCGTGGCGGCGCCGGTTGTGACGGGCGCCATCGTGGCTGGCATCGGGTGACGATCCATTGCCCAGGCATTGCGGGTGACATGCAGGATGCGCGCGAGCGCTGCTGCATGGGGCGTGGAAGAAAACGGGATGTTGGCGGTGGCCATGATGACGGGCTCCTCGTTCTTGTGTGTTGCCAGGCGAGGCCGGCTCAGCCGGGTGGTCCGGAGGCTGCTGTGCGGCGCTGCCTTGTTCTGCTTCAACGATAGGCCCGGCTGGCGTTGCGCCCTATCCCGTGCGAGCCGATTGTGATGTCGGCTCAGTCCTACATAGAGGGTGTCTGAATCACCTTGCGCGCTGATCGCACAAACTGGTTGGCCGACCGCCCGGTCGGCTTGACCGTCGCCGACGGCCAGGTGTAACCTGTTCATTCTGCGAATTCAAGTTCGTATATCGAACATCTCGGTTTGTCCCGGATTTATCCCCGGTCTATCCGTAGGTTCGAGCGACGAGTGCCTGGTCCACTTCGACCGATGCAGAGCACGCGCAGACTGCTGGACTCGTTCACCGGGCGGCCCCGCCGCCCGCCGCAACGAACATCCTTCCGGCAGGATTACCGGAGACCGTCTTTCATGCGCCGCGGCTTGCGGCCCGCTCCGGTAGCCTGGCGGATCTTCCGACCTGGAACGCAAGTGATCAACAAGCTATACGACTCGGTGGAAGCGGCGGTTGCCGGCATCCACGACGGCGCCACCATCCTGACCGGCGGCTTCGGCCTGGCAGGCATGCCCGCGGAACTGATCGACGCGCTGATCGAGCAAGGCGCGCGCGACCTCACCATCGTCAACAACAACGCCGGCAACGGCGACACCGGGCTGGCCGCGCTGCTCAAGACCAAGCGCGTGCGCAAGATCATCTGCTCGTTCCCGCGCCAGGCGGATTCCTACGTGTTCGATTCGCTCTACCACGCCGGCGAGATCGAGCTGGAGCTGGTGCCGCAGGGCAACCTGGCCGAGCGCATCCGCGCCGCCGGGGCCGGCATCGGCGGCTTCTTCACCCGCACCGCCTACGGCACGCCGCTGGCCGAAGGCAAGGAAACGCGCATCATCGACGGCCAGGGCTATGTGTTCGAAACCCCGATCCACGCCGACTTCGCACTGATCAAGGCCGATACCGCCGACCGCTGGGGCAACCTGACCTACCGCAAGACCGCGCGCAACTTCGGCCCGATCATGGCGATGGCCGCCAAATGCGCCATCGTGCAGGTCAGCCGCGTGGTCGAGCTGGGCGAGATGGACCCCGAGCACATCGTCACGCCGGGCCTGTTCGTCAAGCGTGTCGTCAAGGTCGCCTGAGCGCGAATACAGGAGAAACAGCATGCAACGCCTGACCCGCGATCAGATGGCCGCCCGCGTGGCCAAAGACATTCCCGACGGTGCCGTGGTCAATCTCGGCATCGGCCTGCCCACCCTGGTGGGCAACCACCTGCCGGCCGACAAGGAAATCCTGCTGCACAGCGAGAACGGCCTGCTCGGCATGGGCCCCGCGCCCGCCGCCGGTGAAGAGGACGGCGACCTGATCAACGCCGGCAAGCAGCCGGTGACGATCAAGCCGGGCGGCTCGTACTTCCACCACGCCGATTCGTTCGCGATGATGCGCGGCGGCCATCTCGACTTCTGCGTGCTGGGCGCGTTCCAGGTGTCGCAGCAGGGCGACCTGGCCAACTGGCACACCGGCGCACCGGGCGCCATCCCCGCCGTGGGCGGCGCGATGGACCTGGCGATCGGCGCCAAGCAGGTGTTCGTGATGATGGAGCACCTGACCAAGCAGGGCGAAAGCAAGATCGTGCCGCAATGCACCTATCCGCTGACCGGCATCGGCTGCGTGACTCGCATCTACACTGACCTTGCCACCATCGACGTGACCCCCGACGGGCTGGTCGCGCGCGACCTGGTGGAAGGCCTGGGCTTTGACGAACTGCAACGCCTGACCGGCGTGCCCCTGAAGCAGGCCTGAGCGCCCGCATCGATATCCATCACAAAGAGAGAGAGACGCACCATGACCGAAGCCTTTATCTGCGACGCCATCCGCACCCCCATCGGCCGCTACGGCGGCAGCCTGTCCGCGGTGCGCGCGGACGACCTCGGCGCGGTGCCGCTGAAGGCGCTGATGGCCCGCAACGCCAACGTCGACTGGAAGGCCATCGACGACGTGATCTACGGCAATGCCAACCAGGCCGGCGAAGACAACCGCAACGTGGCGCGCATGTCGTCGCTGCTGGCGGGCCTGCCGCAGGACGTGCCGGGTGCCACCATCAACCGCCTGTGCGGGTCCGGCATGGACGCCACCGGCACCGCCGCGCGCGCGATCAAGGCGGGCGAGGCCAACCTGATGATCGCCGGCGGCGTGGAAAGCATGAGCCGCGCCCCGTTCGTGATGGGCAAGGCCACCAGCGCGTTCTCGCGCGATGCGCAGATCTTCGACACCACCATCGGCTGGCGCTTCATCAACCCGGCCATGCGCGCCGCCTACGGCGTGGACTCGATGCCCGAGACCGCCGAGAACGTCGCCACCGACTACAAGATCAGCCGCGAAGACCAGGACCTGATGGCGCTGCGCAGCCAGGAAAAGGCCTCGCGCGCGCAGGCCGACGGCACGCTGGCCCAGGAAATCACCGCGGTCACGATCCCGCAGAAGAAGGGCGATGCCATCGTGGTCGAACGCGACGAACACCCGCGCGCCACCAGCATGGAAGCGCTGGCCAAGCTGCGCGGCGTGGTCCGTCCTGACGGCACGGTGACCGCCGGCAATGCCTCCGGCGTGAACGACGGCGCCTGCGCGATCCTGCTGGCGAGCGAAGCCGGCATCAAGCAACACGGCCTGACCCCGCGTGCGCGCATCGTCGGCATGGCCACCGCCGGCGTGGCGCCGCGCGTGATGGGCATCGGTCCGGCACCGGCCACGCAGAAGCTGATGAAGCAACTGGGCATGACGCTGGACCAGATCGACGTGATCGAACTGAACGAAGCGTTTGCCGCGCAAGGCCTGGCCGTGCTGCGTGAACTGGGCATCGCCGACGACGACAAGCGCGTCAACCCCAACGGCGGCGCGATCGCGCTGGGCCACCCGCTCGGCATGAGCGGCGCGCGCCTGGTCACCACCGCGATGTACCAGCTGCACCGCACCGGCGGCCGCTTCGCGCTGTGCACGATGTGCATCGGCGTGGGCCAGGGTATCGCGATGGTGATCGAACGCGTTTAAGCGCGGCGGTCAGTTCTACCGCTTGTTGGCTCCCTCTCCCGCTGGCGGGAGAGGGTTGGGGTGAGGGTGGGCGCATCGACGAAGTCAGTCGCGCTGGTATGCAAAGTCCTGCCCTCACCCCCGGCCCCTCTCCCGCATGCGGGAGAGGGGAGCAAGACCGCAGTCCGCAGTCGTTTTGAAAGTGAGTCAAAGATGTCCCTCCCCGTAGCCACCCTCGTCACCGGCGGCAGTTCCGGCATCGGCCGCGCCATCTGTGAAATGCTGCTGGCCGATGGCGTGACCCAGGTGGTCAATGTCGATTACGCCGCGCCGGCGTGGTCGCATCCCAACCTGACCTTCTTCCAGGCCGACCTGACCGATGCCGAGGCGACCCGCGCCGTGGCGGAGCAGGTCACGTCGCGCTTTGCCGTCACGCGCCTGGTGAACAATGCCGGCGCCACCCGCCCCGGCACCGCCGACAGCGCCACCGTTGCCGACCTGGACTACGTCACCGGCCTGCACCTGCAAGCCCCGTTGCTGCTGCTGCAAGCCTGCCTGCCCGCGATGCGCGCCGCGGGTTTCGGCCGCATCGTCAACATGGCCTCGCGCGCCGCGCTGGGCAAGCCGGAGCGCGTGGTGTACTCGGCCACCAAGGCCGGCCTGATCGGCATGACCCGCACGCTGGCGATGGAGCTGGGCGGCGACGGCATTACCGTCAACGCCGTGGCCCCGGGCCCGATCGCCACCGAGCTGTTCCGCAAGAGCAATCCCGACGGCGCGGAGCAAACCAGGCGCATCCTTGCCAGCATCACCGTCAAGCGCATGGGCACCCCGGAAGACGTGGCACGCGCCGCGCTGTTCTTCCTGTCGCCCGACAACGGCTTCGTCACCGGCCAGGTGATGTACGTGTGCGGCGGCACCACGCTGGGCGTTGCGCCGGTGTAAGGACCGGCGCGCCTGCGCGACTCAAGCATTCAACAAGAAGAGACGTTAACCAAGCGTCACGCATGGCGGCCCATAAGCGGGCCGCCCACCGGCAGCGCGCGTGTGCGCGCTCCGTTCGGGAACGGCAATCACGCCATTCAGCACAACCTCCCGCGGTACCGATCACCGCCGGAATGACATAGCACCGGAGCATTACCGATGAGACAAGATTCCCAGACCTCCACCACGCGCCGCCGCCTGCTTGCCGCCGGCGTGGCACTGGCCACCACCCTCGCCGGCTTTGCCGGCGCGGCCCATGCACAGGGCGGCTATCCGACCAAGCCGATCACGCTGATCGTGCCGTTCTCGGCCGGCGGCACTACCGACATCCTGGCCCGCATCGTCGGCCTGCAGCTGGGCAAGGCCCTCGGCCAGCCGGTGGTGATCGACAACCGTCCGGGCGCGGGCGGCAACATCGGCGCGTCGCTGGCCGCCAAGGCCCCGGGCGACGGCTACACGCTGTTCATGGGCACCATCGGCACGCACGCCATCAACCAGTCGCTGTACTCCAAGCTGCCGTACGACCCGGTCAAGGACTTCGCGCCGATCAGCCGCGTGGCGATGGTGCCGAACCTGGTGGTCGCCAACCCCAAGGTGCCGGTCAACAACATCAAGGAACTGATCGCCTACGTCAAGGCCAACCCGGACAAGCTGTCGTACGGCTCGTCGGGCAGCGGCTCGTCGATGCACCTGTCGGGCGAGCTGTTCAACTCGATGACCGGCCTGCATATCCAGCACATCCCGTACAAGGGCAGCGCCCCCGCCGTGAACGACCTGCTGGGCAACCAGATCGGCCTGATGTTCGACAACATGCCGTCGTCGTACCCGCACGTGAAGGCGGGCAAGCTGCGCGCGCTGGCGGTGACCTCGGCCAAGCGCTCGCCGGCGCTGCCCAACGTGCCGACCGTGGCCGAATCGGGCGTGCCGGGCTATGAAGCCACCTCGTGGTTCGCGCTGTACGCCACCGGCGGCACCCCGCAGGCCATCGTCGACCGCCTCAACGCCGAAGTGGTGAAGATCCTGGCCATGCCGGACGTGAAGAAGCAGATGGCCGACCAGGGCGCCGAGCCCAACCCGGAAAAGCCGGCCCAGCTGGCCGCGTTCATGAAGTCGGAAACGGCCAAGTGGGCGAAGGTGGTGAAGGCTTCGGGGGCGACGGTGGATTGAGCATCCGCCTGGCGCTTGCTGTCCGCAGCATCGAACCGGCCCGTTGGGCCGGTTTTTTTTTTGCTTCGTCACTGCGCGTGGCTAAGGATTTGCCAAAGCCTGCCGTAAGACAGAACAGCGATCCGTGCGCCCCGCCGCGCCAGCCTGTTGATCCAGGTTGACTTACCCTCGCAGGACTCGGTGTAGCATGGCGCGCCGCGGGCCGCCATGGCGTTCCCGGACCATGGCATCCGCTCAATCACAACAGGGAGAAAACCAAGTGAAGATCATGACATCGTGCGGCCTGCTCGGCGCGGCCGCCGCCGCGCTGCTGCTGGCAGGCTGCGCCACCGAGACCTCGACCGCCTTGCCGGTGCAGAAGGTGGAAAGCGCCAGCCGGCCCTATAACGGCGTGCGCACGCCAATTGCCGTCGGCAAGTTCGACAACCGCTCCAACTACATGCGCGGCGTGTTCTCGGACGGCATCGACCGCCTGAGCGGGCAGGCCAAGACCAGCCTGGTGACCCATCTGCAGCAGACCAACCGCTTCAATGTGCTGGAGCGCGAGAACCTGGAAGAGATCAGGCGCGAGGCAGCGATCAAGAACCAGGCGCAACGCCTCAAGGGCGCCGACTATGTGGTGACCGGCGATATCACCGAGTTCGGGCGCAAGGAAGTCGGCGACGTGCAGCTGTTCGGCATCCTCGGCCGCGGCCGCGAACAGGTGGCCTATGCCAAGGTCAACCTTAACATCGTCAACATCAGTACCTCGGAAGTCGTATATGCCACGCAAGGCGCGGGCGAATACAAGCTGTCGAACCGCGAGGTGATCGGCTTTGGCGGCACGGCAAGCTATGACTCGACGCTCAACGGCAAGGTCATGGACCTGGCCATGCGCGAGGCCGTGAACAACCTGGTCAGCGCCATCGAGAGCGGCGCCTGGAAGCCGGCGCAGCAGTAAGCGCCCGGTCGCGGCGCTGAATCCAACGCAACGAGAACAACAATGATGAACACGGTCATGCTGCATCGCGCAGCATTATTGTCGGCCGCCGGCAGCCTCCTGCTTGCCGGCTGCGCGGCGCCCAAGCCCATGTACCAGTGGGAGGGCTACCAGACGCAGGTCTACGAATATTTCAAGGGCGAATCCAGGGAAGCGCAGATCACGGCCCTGGAAAGCGGGCTGCAGAAGATCCAGGCGCAGAGCGGGTCGGTGCCGCCGGGCTATCACGCCCAGCTTGGCTTGCTGTACCTGAACATCGGCAAGGGCGACCAGATGATCAAGGAATTCCAGACCGAAAAGACGCTGTTTCCGGAATCGGCGCCTTATATGGATTTCCTGCTCAGGAACGTCAAGAGCGACACCCGCACCGAGATCAAGACCGGCGCCGCCGCCGGCAAGGATAGTGGCATCGCCACCGCCACCGCCACTGCCACCACCGCAAGGAATCCCCAATGATGCGCCGGCTCCTCACCTATGTCGCTGGCGTGGCCATGGCCATGCTGTTCGCCGGCTGTGCCGTGCCGACCAAGCAGGTGGATTACGCCGCCTTCAAGGCCAGCCGGCCGCGCTCGATCGTGGTGTTGCCGCCGCAGAACACGTCGCCCGACATCAAGGCCACCTATGCCATGCTGTCGCAAGCCACCTTCCCGCTGGCGGAATCGGGCTACTACGTGCTGCCCGTGGCCGTGGTCGACGAAACCTTCCGGCAGAACGGCCTGACCGTGCCGGACGACATCCATGCCGTGCCGTTGGCCAAGCTGCACGAGATCTTCGGCGCGGACGCGGCGCTGTACGTCACCGTGACCGAGTATGGCTCGCGCTACCAGATCCTCAGCAGCGTGACCCGGGTCGCGGCCAACGCCAAGCTGGTCGACCTGAGGAACGGCGACGTCCTGTGGTCCGGCACCGCGGTGGCTGCCACCGACAGCTCCAGCAGCGGCGGCGGGCTGATCGGCATGCTGATCAGTGCGGCCATCACGCAGGCGATGAACCACACCATGGACGCCAGCTATACCGTTGCGGGCAGCACCAGCTACCGGCTGCTGGCAGCAGGCCAGCCCGGCGGCCTGCTGTATGGGCCGCGCTCGCCGAAGTACCAGTCCGACTAAGGTCGTCCCGCCGGGGTGGCACCGGCGGTGCCCGCCTCAGCGGATGATGGCGGAGATATCGCGCTTCTGGCGTGCAAACCAGAAGCGCAACAGCCGGTTCGACAGCACCGCCGGCAACGAGCCCGCCAGGATCCGGTAAACCCCGCTACGGGGCAGCCGCGACGCGCTGGCGGGATCGAGCCAGTCGTCATTGCGCACCAGGCGCTTCAGCGTCTCCATGCCGATCAGCACCGGCCACAGGCAGGCCAGCCGCAGCCTGACGAAGCGCGCCGGGATGGCCAGCGTATAGGCTAGCGCTTGCTCGAAGTGTGCCAGCGTGATGGGCACCAGCTCTAACATCAGCGGGCGCGCGAGCGCGGAGGCGTCCGGGCGCAGCAGGTCCTGCGCTTGCAGACCGTGCCGCTCCAGCATCGTCTCCGGCAAATAGCAGCGGCCGATGCGCAGATCCTTGCCGCAGTCGCGCAGCACATTGGTCATCTGCAGGGCTTTGCCAAAGCG
This sequence comes from Cupriavidus sp. SS-3, assembly GCF_035818815.1. NCBI lineage: Bacteria > Pseudomonadati > Pseudomonadota > Betaproteobacteria > Burkholderiales > Burkholderiaceae > Cupriavidus > Cupriavidus sp. SS-3. The sequence continues at coordinate 190,614 of NZ_JAYLVT010000011.1, read as the reverse complement.
AATCCCACGGCGCAGCATGGTCCCGGTGTCGCCGATCGCGCCGGGCATGTGGGCGGCGGCCATGCGGGTCCAGAACTCGCCCACGCAGCCGGCGACCAGGTAGGTATAGCGGTCCAGCGCTTCCACTTCGCGCAGCGCGACGATGCGCCCGGCGCGTTCATCAGGGAACGTGCGCAGGTCGAATTCCATCCCTTCTGTCAGCGTCGACACGATCTGCCGTACCGCGCTGCGGTCTGCCGGCTCCAGTTGCGCCAGCACCGCCAGCGCGTGTTCAAGCGACGCGAGCAGGACGCGTTCGTCGGACTGCTCCTGGCGGCTTGCCACTTCCGCCGCGAAGTCGGGCGTCGACGCCACCCCGGCATTCACGCCGTTGACCTGCTCGCGCAGCGACAGCAGCAATGCCAGCCGCCTTTCCGGCGCGATCAGCGCGGTATCCGCAATGGTGTCCGCGGCGCGTGCAAGCAGATAGGCCAGCCCCACCGGATCCCGCATGCGCGCGGGCAGCACGCGCAGCGTCAGGTAGAACGAACGCGACACGCCTTTGAGCAGCGGACCGAGGAGGAATGCCCGGCTGGTGTCGCGCATCGGTGGTGACCTGTTCCTTGAGAAATTGGCGTGGATGCGCCCGCTCGGCAAGGCCGCGGGCCGGCACATTGTACCTGCGGCGTCGCTCGCGCCTTGTCACCAAGGGGAAAGTCCAGGGCATGCAAGGAAAAGCGGAACGTTGCACCGGGACAGATGATTTCATCGTCGCGAAGGACGAGCGCCGGCGATCCGTCATGGCTGATGGAGAACAGGTGACAACGTGGTGCGCTGTCTCCTGCAGGTCGGTCAATCCGCGGACGCTTCGGCGTTCGGCTTATTGCAGGCCAGCACGTGGCTCAGGACGATGCCTTGCACAGATAGCGCTCGAACCATTGCGCCGCCAGGCGGGCCACCGACTGCAGCGCGCCGGGCTCTTCGAACAGATGGGAAGCGCCGGGCACGATCACCAGCTTCTTCGGACATGACAGCTGGGCGAAGGCGGACTCGTTCCGTTCCAGCACGCTGACATCGAGCCCGCCGACGATCAGCATGGTCGGTGTCGGCAGGGTGGCAAGGGCGTCGGCGCCTGCCAGGTCGACCCTGCCGCCGCGCGAGACGATGGCGCCGATCGGGGTTGGCGACGTGCTCGCGGCGCGAATCGATGCGGCGGCGCCGATGCTGGCGCCGAAGTAGCCCAGCTGAGCTGGCATGCCGGCCTGCTGCGTGACCCAGCTGGTGGCATGGGCAAGCCGATCGGCCAGCAACGCGACGTCGAAGCGGATCGCCTGCACCTGGTCTTCGTCGGGCAGCAGCAGGTCCATCAGCAAGGTTCCCATGCCGCAGCGATTGAGTTCGGCTGCCACGTAGCGATTGCGCGGGCTATGGCGCGAACTGCCGGTGCCGTGCGCGAACAGCACCAGTGCCGTGGCGCCCGGGGGCAGCGCGAGCACGCCTTGCAAGATCACGCCGGCGGCCGGGATCGTCACCTCGGTGGTGTTGGCATCGCCATGCATAACGCTGGCCTCCCCTGGGATGTATCGGATGCGGCCCCGAAGCACCGTAGGTGACAACCGGCCGCCTCGCATTCCACTATAGGGCGGGCATGGCAGCGGGGCCAGCCACCGGTGGCGCAATCTCCGCAGGTTGACCATCCCGGGCAAAGCGATAAGAATTTGCGCTCACGGGCGCGAGCCCGTCCTTGCCTCCGCGCCTTCACCGCTCCCATGATCCCACCCGTCAGCACCCTGCACGGCCGCCTCAAGATGCAGCACCTGCGCCTGCTGCTTGCCGTGGAAGAGCGCGGCTCGCTGCGCCAGGCCGCGGAAGCGCTGACGCTGACGCAGCCCGCGGTCAGCAAGATGCTGCAGGACATGGAAGACCTGCTCGGCGTGCCGCTGTTCGAGCGCCATGCGCGCGGGCTGCGGCCGACGCGCTTCGGGCTGGCGGCGACGCGTTATGCGCGGCTGGTGTTCGCGGATATGGGCGGCTTGCGCGACGAGCTGGTGGCGCTGGAATCCGGCAAGATCGGCCGCGTGCGCGTTGGCGCGGTGATGGCGCCGACGCCGGGACTGCTTGCCGACGTGATCCGGCAACTGAACCGCGATCATCCGCGGCTGGAGGTGGCGGTGCATGTGGAAACCAGCGACGTGCTGATGCCGCAGCTCGAGCGCGACCAGCTCGACGTTGTGCTGGGCCGGGTGCCGGATGGCTGGGACAGCAGCGGGCTGGAGTTCGAGCAGCTGGGCGACGAGGGGCTGGCGATCGTGGTCGGGCCGCAGCATCCGCTGGCGCGGCGGCGCAAGCTGACGTTCGCGGAGCTGACCCGCTACCCGTGGATCATGCAGCCGCGCCCCAGCCCGATGCGCGCTCTGATCGACCGCTCGTTCGAGGATGCCGGCGTGCCGGCGCCGCCGTCGACCATCGAGACCGCGGCGGTGCTGATGACTACGTCGTTGCTGGCGGACAGCGAGCTGATCGCGGTGTTGCCGGAGTCGGTGGCGGCCTACTATGGCCGGCTTGGGGCGCTGGCGGTGTTGCCCTTGCCGCTGCCGCGCAAGCTGGGGCCCTATGGCATCGTCACGCGGCGGGGCCGCCCGCCGACCGCATCGATGAGCCTGCTGATCGATGCATTGCGGGCGCTGTCGCGCTAGCGCGCTGGTGTTTAGTCGGCGCTGCCAGGCAGCTTGCCGTCGACGCGCCAGTGCTGCCGCTGCGGGCTGTCCGGGCGCAGCGACGCGGGCAGCAGCCCGGCCGGCATGTCCTGGTAGCTGACCGGGCGCACGAAGCGCGCGATCGCCAGGCTGCCCACCGAGGTGCTGCGGCCGTCGGAGGTCGCCGGCCACGGGCCGCCGTGCACCATCGCATGGCCGACTTCCACGCCGGTGCCGAAACCGTTGACCAGGATGCGCCCCGCCAGCCGTTCCAGCGCGGGCAGGAACGCGCGGGCGGCGTCATGGTCGGCGTCGTCGAGATGCAGCGCGGCGGTCAGCTGGCCTTCCAGTGCGTCGATGACGCCCCGCATTTCGGCAAGGTCACGGCAGCGCACCACCAGCGCGGCGGCGCCGAAGACTTCGTGGCGCAGCGCCGGGTCGGCGAGGAAGGCGGCGGCGTCGGTGGCGAACAGCGCGGCCTGCCCCTGCGTGGCAGATCCTGCCGCGCCGCGCGCGACGGTCTGCACCTGCGCGTGCCCGGCCAGCGACGCGACGCCGGCGCAATAGGCGCGATGGATGCCGGGGGTCAGCATGGTCGCCGCGGGCAGTGTGGCCAGCCGTGCCGAGGCAGCCTGCAGGAAGCGGTCGAGGTCGTCCCCTGCAACGGCCAGCACCAGGCCGGGATTGGTGCAGAACTGCCCCGCGCCCAGCGTCAGCGAATCGGCGAAGGCGGTGCCGATGGCTTCGGCGCGCTGCGCCAGTGCATGCGGGAACAGCAGCACCGGGTTGACGCTGCTCATCTCGGCAAACACCGGGATGGGCTCCGGCCGCGCTGCAGCCAGCGCCATCAGCGCCATGCCGCCCGCGCGCGAGCCGGTGAAGCCCACCGCCTTGATGCGCGGATCGCGCACCAGCCCTTGGCCGATTTCCAGCCCTGCGTCGAACAGCAGCGAGAACGTCCCTTGAGGCAGGTCCATGCCGGCCACGGCCTGCTGGATGGCGCGGCCGACCAGCTCGGAGGTGCCGGGATGCGCCGGATGCGCCTTGACGATGACGGGACAGCCCGCGGCCAGCGCCGATGCGGTATCGCCGCCGGCGACCGAAAATGCCAGCGGGAAATTGCTGGCGCCGAATACCGCCACCGGTCCCAGCGGGATCTGGCGCAGGCGCAGGTCCGGGCGCGGCAGCGGCTTGCGTTCGGGCTGGGCCGGATCCACGCGCAGTTCCAGGAAATCGCCCTGGCGCAGCAGGCTGGCGAACAGCCGCAGCTGGCCCACGGTGCGGCCGCGCTCGCCTTCGATGCGGGCTCGCGGCAGGCCGGATTCGGCGACGCAGCGGTCGACCAGCGCATCGCCCAGCGCCAGGATATTGGCGGCGATGGCTTCAAGGAAATCGGCGCGGCGCTCGGGGGCGGTTTCGCGGTAGGTGTCGAACGCCTGCCAGGCGAGGGCGCAGGCGTGGTCGAGCTGCTCGGGCGTGGCCCCGCCGAAGGCGGGTTCCAGCGTGGCGCCGGTGGCGGCGTCGATGGCGTGGAGGGTGCCGAGGGTGCCGCGGGGGGATTCGCGGCCGATCAAGAGGTTGCCGGTGAGGGTCATGGTGGGATTTGTGAAAGATGGAGCGGACTTCGTATCTGCGACAGTCGGAGGCATCGTCAGGGATAGCGCTTCGTGGATGCGCCGGCCCTCACCCCCGCCCCTCTCCCGCAAGGCGGGAGAGGGGAGCAAACCGCGGGCGTGGCAAATGCGTTCTGGGTGCTCCCTCTCCCGCTCGCGGGAGAGGGCTGGGGTGAGGGTCAGCGCTGCTCGATGCGAGGCGCCAGCACATCAAGGCCAAGAGTCTCACCGCCCCCACCGCAACACCATCGGATCCAGCCGCCGCGCGATCCGCATCAGCCCTTCGCGCGTGGCAGGGTGCATCGGCTGCAGCGGGTGGCGCACCGCGTCCGACGCGATCACGCCGCCTTCCTGCATCAGCACCTTGCTGGTGGCCAGCCAGCCCTGGCGGTTTTCGTAGTTGATCAGCGGCAGCCATTGCTGGTAGCGCTGCGCGGCCAGTTCGGCGTCGCCGGCCTGCCAGGCATCGAGGATCTGGCGGATGCCGTCGGGAAAGCCCGCGCCGGTCATGGCGCCGGTGGCGCCGGCTTCCAGGTCGGCCATCAGCGTGATGGCCTCTTCGCCGTCCCACGGGCCGACGATGGCGTCGCCGCCCAGTTCGATCAGCTCGCGCAGCTTGGCCGCGGCCTGCGGCACCTCGATCTTGAAGTACGACACATTGCCGATCTCGCGCGCCATGCGCGCCAGGAACGGCGCGCTCAGGGTGGTGCCGCTGACCGGCGCGTCCTGGATCATGATGGGGATGTCGATCGCGTCCGAGACCGTGGCAAAGAACTCATGGATGCTGCGCTCGGGCATGCGGATGGTGGCGCCGTGGTAGGGCGGCATCACCATCACCATGGCGGCGCCGGCGTCCTGCGCCGCGCGACTGCGCTCGGCGCACAGGCGCGAGCTGAAATGCGTGGTGGTGACGATCACCGGCACGCGCCCGTCCACGTGCTCCAGCACGGTCTTCATCAGCACGTTGCGCTCGTCGTCGCTGAGCACGAACTGCTCGGAGAAATTGGCCAGGATGCACAGGCCGTGCGAGCCGGCATCGATCATGAAGTCGATGCAGCGGCGCTGGCCGTCCAGGTCAAGCCCGCCGTGCGCGTCGAAGATGGTGGGCGCCACCGGGAATACGCCGCGGTAGACGGTGGGGGTTGGGCTGCGGGTCATTGGTCTGTCTCCGGGCTGTCAGTCAAACGGTCGGGGCCAATATACGAGCCGCCCGGCGGGCTGTATATTGAAACCTTTCCATCTGGTGATCGCTTTTGCGACTCACCGACCTGTCATGAAATCCACCCTCGAGACCGTCATGGGCCGCCTGCGCGTGAAGCAGTTGCAACTGCTGATCGCGCTCGACGAGCATGCCTCGCTGCACCAGGCGGCCGCGGCCATGGCGATGACCCAGTCCGCGGCGAGCAAGTCGCTGCAGGAGCTGGAAAGCATGCTGGAGGCACCGTTGTTCGAGCGCTCGAGGCGTGGCATGCGGCCCAACGCCTTCGGCCATTGCGTGATCCGGCACGCGCGCCAGCTGGTGGCGGACCTGGGCGCGATGTGCGACGAGGTGGCCGGCATCCGCGCCGGCAGCGGCGGCCGTGTCGCCGTCGGCACCATCATGGGCGCGGTGCCCGAGGTGCTGGTGCCGGCGCTGGCGCAGTTGCGCCAGGCGCACCCGGAGCTGGCGCTGGAAGTCATCGAGGACACCAGCCGCCGCCTGCTGGAACTGCTCGACGACGGCCACCTGGACCTGGTGATCGGCCGCTCGCTGGTCAGCGACGAGCCGGCGCGCTACCACTACCACGCGCTTGGCGACGAGCAGGTGGCGGTGGTGGTAGGGCGCTCGCATCCCGCGCCGCGCGCGGCCCCGATGGGGTTTGCCGACCTCGCGGGATATCGCTGGATCACGTATGCCGGCCATATGCCGATGCATGCGCTGCTGCAGCGCGAACTGGACCTGGCCGGCATGAGCTTCCCGGCCAATGCGGTGTCGACCTCATCGGCGTTCGTCACGGTGGCGATGCTGCAGGACGATCCCCGGCTGGTATCGCTGCTGCCCGCGGGCGTCGCCGCCATGTTCGCGCGCCAGAAGATGCTGCGCATCCTGCCGGTGCGGCTGCAGTCGCGCCAGCAGACCTTCGGCATCGTCACGCGGCGCGGCGGCGGCCTGTCGGCGGCGGCGCGGCAGCTGGTGGCTATCCTGAAAGCGGGCCCGCGCGGATCCGGTGCGGCGGAGTCCAAGGTATAACGTCAGGTGATCGCCAGTTCAAAAAACGTCAGTAGTAGCGAATCGCTGATGCTCCTATAGTCTGGCCATCCGCGCCGCAGAGCCGGACAGCAAACGACGGAGACAGCAATGAAGACATGGATCGCCGGCACGCTCGCCGGCCTCGCCACGATGGCCGCGGCAACGGGCGCGGCATGGGCCCAGGACACGCGCCCGGTGCGGCTGATGGTGGGCGCCGCGCCGGGCGGCGGTACCGACGTGATGGCGCGTATCGTCTCCGACAAGCTCGCCGCGCAACTGAAGCAGCCGGTGGTGGTGGACAACCGCCCGGGCGCGTCCAATACCATTGCCGCGGACATCACCGCCAAGGCGCCGGCGGACGGCAATACGCTGCTGATGGGCGTGGTCACCTCGCAGGCGATCGCGCCGCACCTGCTCAAGCTGCAGTTCGATCCGCTCAAGGACCTGGCGCCGGTGGCGCTGGTGTCGACCGTGCCCAATGTGCTGGTGGTCAACAGCCAGGTGACGGCGCGCGACGTCAAGGCGCTGGTGGCGCAGATCCAGGCGAATCCGGACAAGTTCCGCTACAGCTCGTCGGGGGTCGGCAGCACCCAGCACCTGGCCGGCGCCGCCTTTGCCCGCCAGGTCAAGGGCAAGCTGCTGCATGTGCCGTACAAGAGCAGCAGCAGCGCGCTGGTAGACCTGATGGGCGGGCAGGTGGACATGAGCTTCGAGACCATGCCCTCGGTCATCGGCCATATCAAGGCCGGCAAGCTGCGCGCGCTGGCGGTGACCGCCGACCAGCGCTCGGCGCTGCTGCCCAACGTGCCCACGCTGGCCGAAGCCGGCGTGCCGGGGATCCAGATGAGCGCGTGGTACGGGGTCTATGCCCCGGCCGGCACGCCGCCCGCGACACTGCAGAAGCTGGGCGGCGCGCTGGCGACGGTGCTCAAGGACCCCGACACCGTGCGCCGGCTGGCCGACGTGGGCGCGGTGCCTGGCGCGCTGAGCGCCGCGCAATTCGATGCCTTCTCGCGTGCCGAATATGTGCGCTACGGCAAGCTGATCGCAGAACTGGGCGTCAAGCTCGACCAATAACCTTTCGGAAGCCTCATGCATTCCCGTCCAAGAATCGCCATGGTGCTGGGCGACCCCGCCGGCATCGGTCCCGAACTGATCGCCCGGCTGCTGGCCGATGCCGGCACCGCCGCGCAGGCCGAGATCCTGCTGATCGCCGACCGCGCCGAATGGCGCCACGGCATGCAGCTCGCCGGGGTCGAGCTGGCGCTGGCCGAGACCGATGCGCCCGCCTTCGCCGCCGATGGCCAGCCGCGCCTGTACCACTGGCAGCTGCCCGAAAGCCCGGCCTATGCGCGCGGCGTGGCCAGCGCCGAAGGCGGCCGCTACAGCCTGGGCACGCTGACGCTGGCACTGGAGCTGGCGCAGGCCGGACAGGCCGATGCGATCCTGTTCGGGCCGCTGAACAAGAGCTCGCTGCACGCCGCCGGCATGAGCCACAGCGACGAGCTGCACTGGTTTGCCGAGCAACTCGGCTACCACGGCGATTTCTGCGAGTTCAACGTGCTGGACGGCCTGTGGACCTCGCGCGTGACCTCGCACGTCGCGCTCAAGGACGTGCCGGCGCTGATTACCCCGGCGCGCGTCGGCGGCGCGATCGACCTGATCGATCAGGCGTTGCGCCGCGCCGGCATGGCCAGCCCGCGCATCGCGGTATGCGGCCTGAACCCGCACAACGGCGACAACGGCGCCTTCGGCCGCGAAGAGATCGACGTGATCGCACCCGCCGTGGTGGCGGCGCGCGAACGCGGCGTCAATGCGCAGGGCCCGTTCCCGGCCGACACCATCTTCCTGAAGGTGCAGGGCGGGCCGTCGCAGCGCCAGTTCGACGCCATCGTCACCATGTACCACGACCAGGGGCAGATCGGCATCAAGCTGATGGGCTTCTCGCGCGGCGTGACGGTGCAGGGCGGGCTGCCGGTGCCGATCACCACGCCCGCGCACGGCACCGCCTTCGATATCACGCAGCAGGGTCGCGCCGATCCCGGCGCCACGCAGCAGGCGTTCCAGCTTGCCTGCCGCATGGGGGCGCAACGGCGCGCCGCCGCAAACGCCTAGCCACTCGTCAATCCATACCGGATCCAGCATGACCGCCCCCCGGCGCGGCCGGGGTGCGTTCGCGCCAACGCATTGCCATCAGGAGCTGAACATGAAGATCACCAACGTCCGCGCCCGCGTCTTTGAGTGGAAGGGCAAGACCGTGCCGCCGCAGGCGCATTTCTGCACCAACGCCACCGACATCCTGTTCGAGCGCGGCGACGCCATGGGCTCGTTCCGCTTCCACGGCTGGATGGTGGTCGAGATCGAGACCGATACCGGCCTGGTCGGCATCGGCAACTGCGCGCTGGCCCCGCGCGTGGCCAAGCAGATCGTCGACGAATACCTGGCGCCGGTGGTGATCGGCCAGGATCCGTTCGACAACGAATACCTGTGGCAGAAGATGTACCGCCGCACCCATGCCTGGGGCCGCAAGGGCATCGGCATGGCGGCGATCTCGGCGGTCGATATCGCGCTGTGGGACCTGATGGGCAAGGCCGTGGGCAAGCCGGTGTTCAAGCTGCTGGGCGGGCGCACCAAGGAAAAGATCTGGTGCTATGCCTCCAAGCTCTACAACAACGACGACCGCGATGCCTTCCTGGCCGAAGCGCAAGGCTACCTCGACCAGGGCTTTACCGCGCTGAAGATGCGCTTCGGCTACGGCCCCAAGGACGGCCCCGCCGGCATGCAGAAGAACATCGAGCAGGTGCGGCTGCTGCGCGAGCTGGTCGGCGACGGCGTCGACATCATGCTGGAGTGCTACATGGGCTGGACGCTCGAATACGCGCGCCGCATGCTGCCGCGCCTGGCCGAGTTCAACCCGCGCTGGCTCGAAGAGCCGGTGATCGCCGACGATATCGAAGGCTATGTCGAACTGAAGAAGGCGAGCCCGTTCCCGATCTCCGGCGGCGAGCACGAGTTCACCTCGTACGGCTTCAAGGACCTGCTGGAGCGCCGCGCGGTCGATGTGATCCAGTACGACACCAACCGCGTCGGCGGCATCACCGCGGCGCAGAAGATCAACGCCATGGCCGAGGCCTGGTCGGTGCCGGTGATCCCGCACGCCGGCCAGATGCACAACTACCACCTGACCATGGCGTCGACCGCGTCGCCGATGTCGGAGTACTTCCCGGTGCACGACGTCGAGGTCGGCAACGAACTGTTCTACTACATCTTCAAGGGCGATCCGGCGCCGGACAACGGCTACCTGCAGCTTGACGACAACCTGCCGGGGCTGGGGCTGGAACTGAACGAGGAATATTTCAGCCAGTTCAACATCATCGGCTGATTGGGCGGCAACGGGCGCCGGCTCGCGCCGGCGCCCGCTTGTACCGGATGCGGCATCTTCCAGCCTTGGCAACCCGCGCCCGCCGGCCTTTGCCGGCCTAGAATCAAGAGGCGAAAAACGCTTGTCCTGGAGTTCGCCATGGCCAGATCCCTGCGTCTGCTGGCCGCCTGCGCGGCATCGCTCGCCCTGGGCGCCGTTGCCGCGCCGCCCGCCGGCACCCTGTCGCTCACCTTCGTTCATCCGGAGACCTACACCGACGCCGCTTACCGCAGCGACTACGGCAGCGAGAAGGACCGGGCGCAGGTGATGAACGATATCCGCCGCCACTTCGACAAGCTGGCGGCGCGTTACCTGCCGGAGGGCTATGCGCTGAGCATCGAAGTGCTCGACGTCGACCTGGCCGGGCATTTCGAGCCGTGGCACAGGCAAGCCTACAATGTGCGCATCGTGCGCGATGTCACCTGGCCGCACATGACGCTGCGCTACGAACTGCGCGGCAGCGACGGTGCCGTGATCGGCAGCGGCGAGCAGCGTATCGCCGACCCGACGTTCAATTTCGGCATCAACATCTACGATCCCTCCGACCGGCTGCGCTACGAAAAGGCAATGATGGACCGCTGGTTCGACCAGGCCGTGACCCGCCGGATCGCGGCGCGCCAGACCGGACAGGGATGAGCCGGCGCTGGCATGACCGGCCCGGACACAACGCGCCGGATCAGGGCCGCCGCTTCTTCCACTCGTAGTCGGGCGGCGGATCGGCCGCGCCGGCGCGGCCGACCGAGTCGGGGTTTTCCGAGCACAGCGTGACAAAGCTGACCGCCTCGCCCGCGTGCTGGCGCTGGCGCAGCGCTTCGGTAAAGCGCAGCGCCTCGCGCATCGCGTCGCTGGGGAACGACTGCGCATGCGGCGTCAGTCCTGTGCCGAGGGCTTCGGACCAGTAGACCATGTACATAAGGCTTCCTTTGCTTGCGCGGGGGTGTGCCAGGGCTTTGCAACCTTCGTTCCCGCTGCCGCGGCGGCGCGCAAGGGAAGGCCGGGTGTGCCGGGGACCACGATTGCAAACCCTTCCTCCGCCTTTTGCAAGCTTTGGCATGGCGCGGGCACAATGGGCGCTTGCCCCATGCGCCTGCGCCTCTGTGCCGTTCCCGTCTCGTTCCCATGCCCGAACTTGCGCTCATACCCGCCACCGCCGCCGATGCCGACCGGCTCGCCGCCATGCACGCTGCCAGCTGGCAGCACACCTATCCCGGCATGCTGCCGGACGCTTACCTGCGCGACCAGGCCTACCCCGAACGCCTGGCGGCCTGGCGCGCGCGCATGCACGACGGCGCCGATGGCCCGGCCGAGGTCACGCTGGCGCTGGTCGACGGCGAGGCCGCCGGCTTTGCCTGCCTGTTGCCGCAGGCCGACCCGCGCTTCGGCATCTACCTGGACAACCTGCATGTCCTTCCCGCTTTCCATGGCCAGGGGCTGGGCAAGCGGCTGCTGGCCCATTGCGCGCAACGTGTCATGCAGGGCTGGCCAGGGCAGCCGCTGTTCCTCTACGTACTCGAGGCCAATACGCAGGCGTGCGAGTTCTACCAGCGGCTGGGCGGCGAGGCTTCTGAGCCGTTCGAGGACGATTTCCATGGGCCCGACCTGCGCGTGATGGTGCGGCGGGTGACGTGGCCAGACGTGGCGGCGCTGGCCAGGCGGCTGGCGTAGAACTGCATGGCGGCGCGGCAGGCGTTGCCATGCCCCGCGCCACTGCCCTACCATCGCCGGCATGCCAACCGGAGACCACCCGCCATGACCCCATCGATCGCTCGCCTGCCGCAGCCCGCCCGTTCGCAGCTGGCGCGCGTCCTTGCTGCCGCCAGCCTCGCGGTATTGGCGGGCTGCGCCGGCACGCCGGCCGTGCCGCCTGCCGCCGGCAACCCCGCCGGCCCCACGGCTGCCGCGCCGCACTGGCAGCGCGTGCATCTAGGCGCGGGCGCCGGCTATGACTTCCCGGTCTATGCCAACCACCGGCTCGACGGCGACCTGTCGCGCATTCGCGAAGTGGTGTTCGTCCAGCATGGCCTGCAGCGCAACGGCGATGACTACTATGCCGCGGGCGCCGAACTGCTGAAGGCCAGCGGCCGCAACCCGGACGAGGTGCTGCTGGTCGCGCCCAATTTCCCCGGCACGCCCGACCAGAAGAAGGGCTTTACCGGCATGCCGCACTGGACGGTGCAGGGCTGGCTCAGCGGCGAGGATGCGGTCGAGGGCCCGGCGCGCGTCAGCTCATTGCAGGTGCTGGACGACCTGCTCGCACGCTTCACCGACAAGGCGCGGCTGCCGCTGGTGCGCAAGGTGACGGTGGCCGGCCATTCCGGCGGCGGGCAGATCGTGCACCGCTACGCGGCGCTGAACCATGTCGACGAACGCATCCGCGCGGGCGGCATCGACCTGCGCTACGTCGTGGCCAATCCCTCGTCGTACCTGTATTTCACGCCGGTGCGGCCGGCTGGCGCCGACGGCAAGTCGTTCGCGCCGTATGACAGCACCCGTTGCCCCGACTACGACAAATACCGCTACGGCATGCAGGACATGGTGCCGTATGCGAAAGGCGTCGACGGCATGGCGCTGTACCGGCGCTATGCCGGACGCCAGGTGACGTATCTGGCCGGCACCGAGGACAACGATCCGAACCATCGCGTGCTCGACAAATCCTGCGGCGCCGAGGCCGAGGGCTCCACGCGGCTGCAGCGTGCGCGCGGCTACCTGCGCTACGAGCGCTACCTCGCCGGCCCGGGTTTGGTAATCCGCCACCAGGCTTATGAAGTGGTGGGCGTGGGGCACGACCAGGCCCGCATGTTCGGTTCGCAATGCGGGGCGCAGGCCGTGTTTGGCATGCCGGAGGCGGCCAATGCTGGCGGCGCGGCCTGCCGCGCGCCGCAGCTCTGAGGCGCGCGCGCCGGGTACGGTCATGGCAAGAAAAAACCCGCGAAGCTCGCGGGTTCAAGTCCCTGCCCGCAGGATCGGGCTTGGAGGAGGCAACCACAGGGAAAACGGTGGCGCGGGATCAGCTCAGGTTGTATTTGACGACCTGTTCCTCGACGCCGACAAAACGTACCAGCTGGCGCAGGCCGCTGGGATATTCCTTGATATGGTGCCCGTCGGGCGTATCGGGCAGGCGGTAATAGACTGGCGCCTTGTCGTGCACTGGCGCCAGCAGGCCGAGCGGTCGCGCGTCGGCCTCCCAGGGCACGTCGCGGTCTTCGGCAAGCAGGATTCTTCCGGTCATGGACACACTCCAAAGTTCTGCATGGTGCGGCCGGGGGCGGATCGTTTTTGCTCGCACAGCTTCAATGTATGGAATGTATGGCACAGCGGCCGGAAATGCCATTCAGCATTTTTTAATTCTGTCTGGCGGGAAATTTCTTAATTGACAAAATCGACGAATATATCGCTTTGCGCCATATCGCGCGGCCTCTTTCAGGCACCGGCCGGCATTGCGCTACCATAGCGCCAGTTTTTGAAAGTGCGGTGACCGGCGCGCCTGCCGGCACGCTGTGCTGTCCGAATCCACTCCCATCATCCCCGCGCCCAGCAGACGCATGTCGACCCAGCACGCCTTGTTGATCTCCCTGATCGAAAAGCCCTCGTCCGGCTACGACCTGGCCCGGCGCTTCGACCGCTCCATCGGCTATTTCTGGCATGCCACGCACCAGCAGATCTATCGCGAACTGGGCCGCATGGCGGACAGCGGCTGGATTGCCGCCGATGAAAGCGACGCGTCGGAAGGCGAGGGCAACGCCGACCGGCGCAACCGCAAGAAGGTTTACCGGGTATTGCCGGCGGGCCGTGAAGAACTGGCGCGCTGGGTGCTGGCGCCGGGCGCGGGGCTGGACCAGCGCGAGGAGATCCTGGTCAAGCTGCGCGCCGATGCGGTGATCGGCCCGCTTGGGCTGGGCGACGAGATGCGGCGGCTGATCGCGCTGCACCGCGCCCGCCTCGAGACTTACCTGGCGATCGAGCGGCGCGATTTCTCGGCGCCGGACATGGACCGCGCGCAGCAACTGCGCTATGCGCTGCTGCAGCGCGGGATCCGCTTCGAGACCGACTGGGTAAACTGGGGCGAGGCCTTGCTGCCGCTACTGTAGCGGCAGCACGGGCGCGTGCTCAGGCCAGGTCGACGGCGCGCGCGCCGGCCGGGCTGGCTTCGCCCAGTCCCAGGCGGCGGCGCGCCAGCGCGTACTCCTCGGCAAAGCGGCGCACCAGTTCGGCGGCCGGCACCACGCGCTTGATCGCGCCGACGCCCTGGCCGGCGCCCCAGATGTCTTTCCACGCCTTCACGCTGGTCGAGCCGAAGTTCATCTTCGACGGGTCCGATTCCGGCAGCGCGTTCGGGTCCAGCCCGGCGCGCTCGATGCTGCCGCGCAGGTAGTTGCCGTGCACGCCCGTGAACAGGTTGGAATAGACGATATCGTTGGCGCTGCTGTCGACGATCATCTGCTTGTAGCCGTCCTGCGCGTTGGCTTCCTGCGTGGCGATGAAGGCCGAGCCGATATAGGCCAGGTCGGCGCCGGCGGCCTGCGCGGCCAGGATGGCGTCGCCGCTGGAGATCGCGCCCGACAGCAGCAGCGGGCCGTCGAACCACTCGCGGATCTCGTGCAGCAGCGCGAACGGCGACAGCGTGCCGGCATGGCCGCCGGCACCGGCAGCCACCGCCACCAGGCCGTCCGCGCCTTTTTCGATCGCCTTGCGCGCGAAGGCGTTGTTGATGACGTCATGCAGCACGATGCCGCCGTACGAGTGGACTGCGTCGTTGACTTCCTTGCGCGCCCCCAGCGAGGTGATCACGATCGGCACCTTGTAGCGCACGCACAGCTCCAGGTCATGCTCGAGCCGGTCGTTGGACTTGTGCACGATCTGGTTGACCGCGAACGGCGCCGACGGGCGCTCCGGGTGCTTCGCGTCGTGTTCCGCCAGTTCGGTGGTGATGCGGTCCAGCCATTCCTCCAGCTTGGGCGCGGGGCGCGCGTTCAGCGCGGGGAACGAGCCGACCACGCCGGCCTTGCACTGGGCGATGACCAGGTCCGGGTTGGAGATGATGAACAGCGGCGAGCAGACCACCGGCAGCGAAAGCCGGTTCTGCAGCTGGGCGGGAAGGGCCATGGGGAAGTCTCCTTGGTAATGTCGATGGATTCGGTGTAGCGATGCGGTGGCGCTGTCGTCCGGCGCGAGTCAGGCGGCGCCGGTCAGCACATCCTTCTGGCTGGCCAGGCGCGCGGCCATGGCGGCGGCCAGCGCCTCCAGGCCGGAGCGCGGGCGCACCATGACCTCGAACTCGGCAATGCGGCCGGCGTCGTCGAAACGGATCATGTCGATGCCCTTGAGCGCCTTGCCGTCCACGCTGGCGCTGAACTCCAGCACCACGCTGTGGCCGTCGTCGCTGACAAAGCTGCGGTGATAGCGGAAGTCCTGGAACACCTGGTTCACCGTGGTCAGCACCAGCGCGATGGCGGCGCGGCCGGGATACGGCGTGTGCGCGACCGGCGAGCGGAACACCACGTCGTCGGCGACGATGGCATCGAGCCCGGCCATGGAATGGGTGGCGATCATCTGGTGCCAGGCGTCGAGCGAAGCCTGGGCGGCGGGGAGCAGGGCAGTGGTCACGGGAGGTCTCCTGACGGGCGCTATAGGTTTGCTGCGATCTCTTTCCGGATTTATGCAACCAGTTGCATAGTGCGTCGAAAGGTAGCACGCCGCGTGGTCCGCTGCAAGCTCGGCGCGTGCATGGCGGCGCGCAGTGACGCGTTGTCTACAATAGTCGGGATCGTCCGCTGGCCGCCGGCCTGATGCGGCACAGCAGGAGAATCCGTGACCACCAAGCCCAGCGCCGCCCAGCTCGAGCAGGCGGCCTTGTTCGATGCCGACCTGGCCGCCTGGCGCGACCACCCCGAGCGCGCGTTCGACGGCTGGCTGGCGCAGCACGGTTTTCGCCACGGCACCAGCGTGGTGTACCGTGCCATGTGGGGCAAGCTGCTGCGCTGGTCGGCCGAACGCGGCCTGCCGCCGCTGAGCTGGTCCGCCGAGCAGATCGGCGAATTCCTGGACGCGCAGCAGCTGCACAAGTCGCACCGCTACCGCTATGCGCGGCTGATCGAGCGGGTCTTTCATCACCTGTCGCGCTTGCGCGAGGGCATGCACAACCCGGGCAGCCAGGCGGTGCGCGCTCACCTGGCCGAAGGTGAAAACGACCCCACCGCCTTCCTGCTGCCGGGCGAGCGCGACCTGCTGGTGGCGCGCATCCTCGGCCCGGCCGGCGCCCCGGCTGGCGACACCGCCGCCGCGGCTTCGCCGACGCAATGGAAGCGTGCCCGCGACGCGGCGCTGCTGGCCGTGCTGCTGGGCGGCGGCCTGAAGGTGGCGGAGGCGCGCGCGCTGCGCACCGACGTCATCGCCGACGGCGCGCCTGGACGGATGGCGCTGCGCATGGTGCGCCCGGACAACGGCCGCGCCTACACCGTGCCGCTGTTCCCGCTGGCGCATGCGCCGCTGCGCGCCTGGCTGGCGTTGCGCGAGGCGTCCGGCACGCTCGGCAGCCTGGTGTTTCCGGCCATGCCGACGGGGCGGCCGATGCATGCGGCGTCGGTCTACCGGCGCGTGGAAATCTTGCTGGACGAAGCCGGCGTGCTGGCCGGGCGCAGCGAGCGCGCGTCGCCGCAGACCTTGCGCAATACCTGCGCAGCCATGCATTTCGAGGCCGGCACGGCGCCCGCCGAGGTGGCGCAGTGCCTGGGCATGCGCGACCTGGAATCGGGCTGGCGGCTGCGGGCGGCGTATGAGGCCTGGCAGGCGCGGGCAGGGCTGGTGGCGCCGGCTTCCGCGGCTTCTGACTGAAAGCCGTGACTGGGGCGGCTGTCAGGGCGCCATGGTGCATCGTGGATAATAGCTACCTTCCCGTGCCCGGCATGGCCGTCAAGTTATTTATCGCGCACACAGCGCACCGGCTGCCCTCCGCACAACGCTGAACCGAATCGATCGACGCCAATACCCATGCCTGAAACCTTGCTGCTGACCGGTGCCACCGGCTATATCGCCTCGCATACCTGGGTCGCGCTGCTCAATGCCGGCTACCACGTGATCGGCCTGGATAATCTGTGCAACAGCAGCCCGGCCGTGATCGACCGGCTCGCCACCATTACCGGCCA
This sequence comes from Cupriavidus sp. SS-3, assembly GCF_035818815.1. NCBI lineage: Bacteria > Pseudomonadati > Pseudomonadota > Betaproteobacteria > Burkholderiales > Burkholderiaceae > Cupriavidus > Cupriavidus sp. SS-3. The sequence continues at coordinate 173,533 of NZ_JAYLVT010000011.1, read as the reverse complement.
GGCCCCGCATTTCGTGCAGGGCGACGTGCGCGACCGCGCGCTGCTGGACCGGCTCTTTGCCGAGCACCGCATCAGCGCGGTGATTCATTTTGCCGCGCTCAAGGCGGTGGGCGAATCGGTCAGCCAGCCGCTGGCCTATTACAGCAACAACCTCGATGGCCTGCTGACGGTGTGTGCCGCCATGGGCGCGGCCGGGGTGAAACAGCTGGTGTTCAGTTCCTCGGCCACGGTTTATGGCAATCCGCACACCGTGCCGATCCTGGAGGATTTCCCGCTGTCGGCGACCAACCCCTATGGCCAGACCAAGCTGATGGGCGAGCAAATCCTGCGCGACCTGGAAAAATCCGATCCGGCCTGGCGCATTGCCTATCTGCGTTATTTCAATCCGGTCGGCGCGCATGAAAGCGGCCTGATCGGCGAAGACCCGCGCGGCATTCCCAACAACCTGATGCCTTATGTAGCGCAGGTGGCGGGCGGGCGCCGCGACCAGTTGATGGTATTCGGTGGCGATTACCCGACCGTCGACGGCACCGGCGTGCGCGACTATATCCATGTCTGCGACCTGGCCGACGGCCACCTGGCGGCGCTCAATTATCTTGGCCGGAAGGGCCGCGGCATGACCGTGAACCTGGGCACCGGCCGTGGCTACAGCGTGCTGGAGGTCGTGCAGGCCTACCAGCGCGCCAGCGGCAAGCCGGTGCCGTACCAGATCGTGGACCGCCGCCCCGGCGATATTGCCGCCTGTTATGCCGACCCGGCACTGGCCCATGAGCTGCTGGGCTGGCGCGCGCAGCATGACCTCGACCGCATGTGCCAGGACTCGTGGCGCTGGCAGTCGATGAACCCGCACGGCTTCGACGCCTGACCCGGCCGGTTTTTCGCCACGCAAAACAAAAACGCCACGGAAGTCTCCGTGGCGTTTTGCCGTCGGCCGGATCGCGCGCTTCAGCGGATCAGGAAGTCCTCGACCGATTTGCCCTGGGCCAGGGCCTGGGTCAGCCAGCCCGGGCGCTTGCCGCGGCCGGTCCAGGTATTGCCGGCGTTGTCGCGATAACGTACCGGCACCTTGCGGTTGGCCGCCTTCTTGCCGGCCGGGGCCTTCGCGCCAAAACCCAGGTCTTCCGCGGTCAGGCCATATTGCTCGATTTTCTCGCGAATATCCGCGATCACGGCGGATTGTTCGCGCGCCTTGATTTCCTCGGCTTGCTTCTGCAGTTCGCTGATTTTCTGAACGATTTCCTGATACGTCGCCATTGCGTCCTCGGTTTCCGGTGATTGAATTGCGCTGGGTGCGCTGGTGGGCGGGGAAAATGCTGAAAACAATTATAACGGGCCGGCTGCCGGCTGCAAATCCTGGTCGCGTAATCCCGGACGGTTTTTGCGAAAATTCTTGCTGCTGATAATTGTGTGAACTTTCAGTGTCAGGGCGAGTCGCCGCGGATTTTTCCGTGTCCCAGCGGTATTGCGATGGAGGGCGGCAGTGCCGAAATCCCGGCGGTATTCCCGACCGCACCGGGCTGTCGTCGTTGTGTGCGGATACCGGCCATGACATTAATCGCGCCGGCATTTACGGACAGGCCGCCACCCCCGTTTCAGGCCATCCCGCCCACGCAACCCCTCGACGTGGCTGATATCCGACATGGCGTTTATCGCCGATTCACCATAACCGTGCGCGCCGGACGGCGACTCAAGGATGAAGGGGGCGCGCCGTTATCCGGGCAGGGCGGATCAATGCGGTAACGATCCTGCCGGACCGGGGCAAGGGGTGTGTCCCGCGGATTGCCAGTGTCTTAATTCATCATGTCCTTCCACAACAATATTCAGATCAAGACCCTGCTACGGGGCGCCATGGGAATCCTGTCGCTGCTGCTGTTGCTGGTCGGCGGCGCCGGCCTGTACGGCATCTCGCAGAGCAACGACGCGCTCAAGGACACTTATGCCAACCAGCTTGGCTCGACCGTCGCGCTCAGCGATGCGATGCTGGCCACCACGCGCATGCGCCTGGCGCTGGACCGCAACGTGATGCAGGGCGAGCAGGACGATCCCAAGGTCAACGTGGATCGCTCGCGGGTGTTCGTGGAGGCGTCGGACGCGGCCTGGAAGCGCTACATGAGCTTGCCGCAGAATGCCGAGGAACAGGCCCTGGCGGCGGAACTGGGCAAGCAGCGCCAGGCTTTCATGGAGCAGGGCGTGCTGCCGCTGCAGGCGGCCTCGCTGGCGGGCAACCAGGAAGAGGCGGTGCGGTTGGCGAAGAAGGTGCTGCCCGACCTGCAGCGCAGCATGTCGAGCGCGCATGAAAAACTGCAGAAATTCCAGATGGCGGCGGGCGAGGCCAACTTCGGCACGGCACAGGCAAGTTTTGCCCGCATCCGCATGCTGTCGATCGTGATGATCGTGCTGGGCCTGGCGATTGCCGCGCTGTGCGCGGTCACGCTCAACCGCGCCATCGTCGCGCCGGTGCAAGAGGCACTGGCGGTGTTCGAGCGCATTGCCCGCGGCGACCTGACCGCGCGCATCACCAGCATCTCGAAGAACGAGATCGGTCGCATGATGCAGGCCCTGGCCGCGATGCAGTCGAGCCTGTCGGGCATCGTCGCCGAAGTGCGCAGCGGCGCGGATTCGATGGCGTCGGCCACGCAGCAGATTTCCACCGGCAACCTGGACCTGTCGCAGCGCACCGAGGAACAGGCCTCGTCGCTGGAGGAAACCGCCGCGAGCATGGAAGAACTGACCACGGTGGTGCGCCAGAACGCCGACAATGCGCGCCAGGCCGGCGTGCTGGCGGGCGAGGCCTCGCAGATCGCGCTCAAGGGCGGCGAGGTGGTGGGCCGCGTGGTCGATACCATGAACGAGATCAACGGCGCCTCGCGCAAGGTGGTGGAAATCATCAGCGTGATCGAGGGCATCGCCTTCCAGACCAATATCCTGGCGCTCAATGCCGCGGTCGAAGCCGCGCGCGCCGGCGAACAGGGACGCGGCTTTGCCGTGGTGGCGGGCGAGGTGCGCAGCCTGGCGCAGCGCTCGGCGTCGGCCGCCAAGGAGATCGAGGCGCTGATCAGCGAGTCGGGCCAGCGCGTGGAGAGCGGCACCCGGCTGGTGGCCGAAGCCGGCCAGACCATGGGCGAGATCGTGCAGGCCGTGCGCCGCGTCACGGACATCATGAACGAGATCGGCGCGGCGTCGCAGGAGCAGACCAGCGGCATCGATCAGGTCAGCCAGGCCGTGACCCAGATGGACCAGGTCACGCAGCAGAACGCCGCGCTGGTCGAAGAGGCCGCGGCGGCGGCGGGTGCGCTGGAAGAGCAGGCGCAGAAGCTGAAGAACGTGGTCTCGGTGTTCACCGTCAACACCGCGGCGGCGCCGGCCATCACGGCCCGTGTCGGTGGAAGCGCCGCAGCAAAGACGGCGGCAAAGGCGGTGGCATCGGCCACGCCGGCGATCCCCGCCGTCGCCAGCGACAGCCTGGCCACGCGCACCACGACGGTGCGTAAGGTGCCGGTCGCCACGACGGCGCGGGCCGCGGCCAGGCCGGCGAGCAGCCCGGCAATCCCCCCTGCAGCGCGCTCCGCAGCGCGTCCGGCAGTGACCGCGGCCGGCGGTGACGATGACTGGAGCGCGTTCTGACCCCTGCGTTGGAGTCATTGCCTTGTTCACACGGCGACTGCAAGATGACATGATGCGGGGTTTGCCCCGCGTCCTGACCGTCTTCGCGCATCTTCATCATCATCGCGCAGCCCAATGATTGCCCTGAGTTCCGTCCTGTTGCTGCTGGCCGCCCTGCTGGGTGTAGCCGCCGCCCTCGGCGTTCGCGCCGGGCGCGCGGACCAGCCGGCCGGCAGCCGGTCGCTGCGCGTGCTGACGTGGTCGGCGGCGCTGCTGTCGCAATTGAGCATCGGCATGCCGGTGCTGGTGGTGGGCCTGTCGGGCAGCGTACCGGCCGTCAACGACACCGCGCAGCTGGCGGCCAGCTTTGCCGCCGCGGCGGCGGCCACCACCGCGGTCAAGCTGCTGGTGCAGTGGCTGCGCCAGGGCGCGCGCCTGTGGCGCGGCGCGGCGCTGATGGCGGTGGTCGCCGGGGCCGGGCTGGTCGCGGCCGCCGGCACGCACCTGGGCCGCTCGTGCGGCGCCGGCACCGTGACCGCGCGCGAGTGCATCGACGCCGCCGGGCTGCCGCACCCGGCCTGGCTGGCAGGCGGCCTGACCGCGCTGTGCGCGCTGCTGTTCGCCGTCCACCGGGCGCAGTCGCGCGGCTGGCTGCCGGCGCCGGTGCGCGCCGACGCCACGCTGGCCGACGAACTTGCCGATGACCTGCCGGTGCTGCACCGCGGCGCCGAGCCGCGGCTGGCGCGGCGCGGCGCGCGCATCCCCGGGCGCCCGGGCCGGCTGACCGTGCGTGCCGCCGCGCGCGGCCAGGACACGGTGGGCGAGTACAGCGTGGCGACGGTGATGCCGGACCGCGTGGCGTTCGGCCGCTGGCTGGACCAGGCCATCAGCCAGGCCCGCCTGGCCGAGACCGGTTGCGCCGTGCTGCTGATCCATATCGCCGATTACCGCGAAGTCGACGAGGTGTTCGAAGTGCGCGCCGACGATATCCTGGCCCAGGACGCCGGCGCGCTGGCGCAGGCCGTGCTGGAGCCGCACGACTTCCTGGCGCGGCTGGCGCGCGACGAATTTGCCGTGGGCGTGCCCGAGCTGGTCCACCACGGGCGCGCGCAGGAACTGGGCTCGCGCATGCTGGGCTCGCTGGCGGAGTTCATTGCCGCGCGCGGGCTGCAGATGCAGATCGGCGTGAACATCGGCATCGCCATCTATCCGCGCGACGCGCAGACCTCGGAGGCGCTGATGCAGGCGGCCCGCGTCAGCCTGGCCGAAGCCCGCCAGAGCGGCTCGAACCAGGTGCGCCTGTTCAACAGCGCCGCCGGCGAACGTGCGCGCCGCACCCGCGTGATCCGGCGCGACCTGTGGGTGGCGATCCAGGACGATACGCTGTCGCTGCAGTTCCAGCCCAAGTACGACGCGCGCCGCCGCACCGTGGTCGGCGCCGAGGCCCTCTGCCGTTGGCGTCATCCCGCGCTGGGCCAGGTCAGCCCGGCCGAGTTCATCGCCGTGGCCGAACAGTCCGGACAGATCGACAAGCTCGACGACTGGGTCCTGACCAGCGTCTGCCGCCAGGTGCGCCAGTGGCGCGACGCCGGCGTGCCGACCGTGCCGGTGGCGATCAATGTCTCGGGGCTGCGCTTTGCCAGCCGCAACTTCCCGCAATACCTGCTGGAGCAGATCCACCAGCACGACATCCCGCCCTCGGCGATCACGCTGGAAATCACCGAGACCGCGGCGATGAAGGACATCGGCAAGTCGCTGGAAACGCTGGCCGAGCTGCAGTCGCTCGGGATCCAGGTGGCGCTGGACGACTTTGGCAGCGGCTATTCCAGCCTGGGCTACCTCAAGCGGCTGCGCGTGGGCACGCTCAAGATCGACCGCACGCTGATCGGCGGGCTCGATACCGATGCGCAGGGCCGCGCCATCGTCGGCTCGATGGTGGCGCTGGCGCACGAGCTGCGCATGAAGGTGGTGGCCGAAGGGGTGGAATCGGCCTCGCAGCTGGACATCCTCAACCAGATGGGTTGCGACGAAGTGCAGGGCTACCTGCTGTCGCTGCCGCTGGACGCCGCCGGTTTCGGCGATACCCTGCGCGCGCAGTCCGTCGCCTGACGCCTAAAGCCCGGCCGCCGCGCCGCCGATAACCGGTCTGGCAGGCTGGCCCGCGTGGGCCCGGCCCTGTGCCGGCCCGTCCGTCGCCGGCCGCGTGGCCCGTGCCATCGATGTTCCTGGCGGACCCAACCCGTTCCCGCACCTCCGGAGGCGCCCATGTCATTGCCCAGCATCCTCGTCGTCGACGATTCGCCCTCGCTACGCCGCATGATCGGCGCCTGCCTGCGCGCCGGCGGCTTCGACGTGACCGAGGCCGCGGACGGCGACCAGGCGCATGCGCTGGCCGTCGCCGGCAGCTTCGGCATGCTGGTCACCGACCAGGTCATGCCCGGCATGGACGGCCTGACGCTGATCCGCAGCCTGCGCGCCACGCCGCGCTACGCGCGCATGCCCATCCTGATGCTGACCACCGAGCAGGACGGCAGCATCCGCGAACAGGCCCGCGCCGCCGGCGCGTCGGGCTTCCTGCCCAAGCCGTTCGACCCGGACGGGCTGATGCAGGCCGTGGCCGCGCTGCTGGACGCGGCACCCCCTACGTCGGAAGGGTAAGGAAAGACCCGGCGTCGCCCTTCAGTCACCCCCGGATGCTGCCGTAAACACTGGTGGGCGATGTCATGCCCCGGCGCAGCCAGCGGCCCCGGCCGCTGCGGCGCCAGAGAAACCAGCATGAGCCAAACTTGGGGGGCTAGACGATGCAGCACATCGACAAGGCAGACGGCGCGGGCGAGGAGTTCCTGGCCTTTACCCTGGGCCGCGAGGAATACGGCGTCGATATCCTGAAGGTGCAGGAGATCCGCGGCTACGAGTCGGTCACCCAGATCGCGAATGCGCCCGACTACATCAAGGGCGTGGTCAACCTGCGCGGCATCATCGTGCCGATCATCGACCTGCGCATCAAGTTCCGCCAGCCCAATGTCAGCTACGACCAGTACACGGTCGTGATCATCGTCGACCTCAACGACCGCACCACCGGCATCGTGGTGGACGGCGTTTCCGACGTGCTGACGCTGAGCGCCGCGCAGATCAAGCCCACCCCGCACTTCTCCGGCGAACTGGCGACCGACTACATCCGCGGCCTGGGCTCGGTCGAGCAGCGCATGCTGATCCTGGTCGACATCGAGAAGCTGCTCAATACCGAAGAACTGGCCGCGCTGGAAGCGGTGTCCTGATCCTGCAGTAGCGCCCCCCGCCGTCCGCCACGCGCAACGCGCGCACCGGACCGAACCCGCCCGCGGTGCGGCCGCATGGACCCATGCGGCGCGCCACAGGCAAGCAGTGCAGACTTAGATGCGAAACAACCAACCCGTCACGCAGCGCGAGTACCCGCTGTCTCCTTCCGACTACCTGATCTCGCGCACCGACCTCAAGGGCCGTATCACCTTTGCCAACCGCACCTTTATCGAGGCCAGCGGCTTTGCGGCGGAGGAATTGCTGGGCGCGCCGCATAACCTGGTGCGCCATCCCGACATGCCGCCCGAGGCGTTCGCGGACTTGTGGCAAGACCTGCAGGCCGGACGCACGTGGATGGGCGTGGTCAAGAACCGCCGCAAGAACGGCGACTTCTACTGGGTCAATGCGACCGTGACGCCGACGCGTGTCGACGGCCGCGTGGTGGGCTACACCTCGGTGCGCTCGATGGCCACGCGCGAGCAGGTGCAGGCCGCCGGCGCCGCCTATGCGCGCTTTCGCGCGGGACGTGCCGACGGGCTGGCGATCCGCCACGGCGCGGTGGTGCGCACCGGCCTGCGCGGCCTGGTGCAGGGACTGCTGCGGCTGAACCTGAAGCGCCGCATCCTGTGGGCGCAGGCCGGCGGCCTGGCGTGGTTCCTGGCCGCGCTGGTTGCGGTGGAGGCGCTGGGCGGCACGGCTGCCGCGAGCTTGCGCCCCTGGCTGTGGGGCGGCTTTGCGCTGGCGCTGGCCTGGTCCTTCGCCGCCGGCACCATGCTGCTGGCGCGCGTGGAGCGGCCGGTGCGCGACATGCTGGACTTCGCGCTGCGCATGGGCGCGGGCGACCTGACCACGCGCTTCGAGCACCGCAGTGGCGACGAGATCGGCGCGCTGGCGCAGGCGATGCAGACCATGCAGCGCAGCCTGCTGTCGGTAGTGCATGAGATCCAGGAAGGCATGGCCAGCATCTCGACGGCCACGCGCCAGGTGGCGGCGGGCAACAACGACCTGTCGCAGCGCACCGAGCAGCAGGCGGCATCGCTGGAGCAGACCGCGTCGAGCATGGAAGAGCTGACCAGCACGGTGCGCCAGAACGCGGACAACGCGCGCCAGGCCAGCGGGCTGGCGGCCAATGCTTCGGACACGGCATTGCGCGGTGGCGAAGTGGTGGGCCGGGTGGTGCAGACCATGGACGAGATCAACGATGCGTCGAAGAAGATCGTCGACATCATCGGCGTGATCGAGGGCATTGCGTTCCAGACCAACATCCTGGCGCTGAACGCGGCGGTGGAAGCCGCGCGCGCCGGCGAGCAGGGCCGCGGCTTCGCGGTGGTGGCGGGCGAGGTGCGCAGCCTGGCGCAGCGCAGCGCCAACGCGGCCAAGGAGATCAAGGGCCTGATCGGCGATACGGTGGCGCGCGTGGATAACGGCTCGGCACTGGTCGGCCAGGCCGGCCAGACCATGGAAGAGATCGTGCAGGCGGTCAAGTCCGTCACCGACATCATGGCCGAGATCAGCGCGGCGTCGGCCGAGCAGAGCTCGGGCATCGAGCAGGTGAACCAGGCGGTGGCGCAGATGGACGAGGGCACGCAGCAGAACGCGGCGCTGGTGGAAGAAGCCGCCGCGGCGGCCGGCGCGCTCGAAGAGCAGGCGCTGCGGCTGCGCGATGCCGTGTCCACCTTCCGCGTCAGCATGCAGGCGGAGGTGCGGCCGCAGCGCCAGCCTGCGCAGGCGCGCGGCGATGCGGTGCCGGCACGGGCCTAGACCCGGGGCGGTACGGTAGCCGCACGGTCGGGATCGAAGTGAAGGCGGGCGCGGCATGCCGCGCCGCCAGCGTACACAGGGTGCGGCAGGCCGTGCCCGAGGCTTCAGTTACAAGGGGGAGTTGCTATGCATTGGTTCAATCAATTGCGCGTCACGACCAGGCTGGTTGCCGGATTCCTGGTCGTTGCCGTGATCGGCGCCGTGATGGGGCTGCTGGGCGTCGTCAACATGGGCCGCATGGCCGACTGGACCGGCAAGATCTACAACGACGACCTGCGCGCGCTCAAGGCGGTGCAGGACGCCAACATCAACCTGGTCTACGCCAGCCGCTCGCAGATCGCGCTGCTGTCGGCATCGACCATGGGCGAGCGCACGGTCGAGAAGGAGCAGATCGCCAAGTCGCTGGCCGCGATGGACGAACGCATCCGCCAGGTGGCCGGCGCCTTCGAGAAGCCCGAGGGCAAGGCGCTGGTCAAGCAGTACCAGGACCTGTCGCCGGCGTTCCGCGCGCGCATGGAAAAGTACGTCGAGCTGGTCAGCAAGCAGCCGCTCGATACCTCGCAGTTCGAGAGCCAGGTGTTCTCCGAAAGCGCCGACCTGCTCAAGGACAGCCACGCGCTGGAAGCCGTGATGCTGCAGATGGTCAAGCGCCGCGACGACCGCGCCCGCAACAACATGGAAGAAGCGCGCAGCGTCTACGATGAAACGCGCCTGTGGATGCTGGGCCTGGTGCTGGGCGGCCTGGCGCTGTCGGTGCTGCTGGGCGTGCTGCTGGCACGCGCGCTGTCGCGCCAGCTGGGCGGCGAGCCGGCGTATGCCGCGGCCATCGCCGCGCGCATTGCCGAGGGCGATTTCTCGCAGCCGGTGGCCACGCGCGCCGGCGACAAGGGCAGCCTGGTCTTTGCGATGCAGCAGATGCAGCAGCAGCTGTCGCGCATGGTGCGCGATTTCAAGGCCTCGGCCGAATCCATCGGCAGCGCCTCGCGCGAGATTGCCGCGGGCAACAACGACCTGTCGCAGCGCACCGAGCAGCAGGCGGCGTCGCTGGAGCAGACCGCGTCGAGCATGGAAGAGCTGACCAGCACGGTGCGCCAGAACGCGGACAACGCGCGCCAGGCCAGCGGGCTGGCGGCCAATGCTTCGGACACGGCATTGCGCGGTGGCGAAGTGGTGGGCCGGGTGGTGCAGACCATGGACGAGATCAACGATGCGTCGAAGAAGATCGTCGACATCATCGGCGTGATCGAAGGCATCGCGTTCCAGACCAATATCCTGGCGCTGAACGCCGCGGTGGAAGCTGCTCGCGCCGGCGAGCAGGGCCGCGGCTTCGCGGTGGTGGCGGGCGAGGTGCGCAGCCTGGCGCAGCGCAGCGCCAACGCGGCCAAGGAAATCAAGGGGCTGATCGGCGATACGGTAGCCCGCGTGGACAACGGCTCGGCGCTGGTCGGCCAGGCCGGCAAGACCATGGATGAGATCGTGCAGGCGGTCAAGCGCGTGACCGACATCATGGGCGAGATCAGCGCGGCGTCGGCCGAGCAGAGTTCGGGCATCGAGCAGGTGAACCAGGCGGTGGCGCAGATGGACGAAGTCACGCAGCAGAACGCGGCACTGGTGGAGGAAGCCGCCGCCGCAGCCGGTGCGCTCGAAGAGCAGGCCGGCCGCCTGCAGTCCGCGGTGGCGACCTTCCGCCTGGCCGCGGAGGACGAGCGCGCGGAGCGCTTCGAGGTAATGCCGGCCGTGCCCGCCAAGACCCAGCGCGCCGCGGGCGCGGTGCGTGCCATCGCCGCAAGCAAGCGTGCGGCCAAGCTGCCCATGGCCAAGGCGGAAGCCGCCAGCGCCGATGAAGCCCCGCACGACGCGGCCGGGCCGGCGCCAGCAAAGCCGGCGCCGCGCGCCGCGGCCATGACGCCGCGACCCGCGCTTGCCGCGGCCGATAACGGCGACTGGAGCGCGTTCTGAGTGTTGCCATGACGACCGATATCACCCTGGCCTTGCCGCAAGAGGAAGCGGCCAGGCTGCGCAAGGAATTCGACCAGTTCATCGGAGTCTCGACCGGGCTGGACCGCGAGTTCCTGCCGCCAGAGTTCCATGACTTCCTGCGTGCGCGGTTGCTGCAGCATGACGGCCCGCTGACCGAGCGCGCGGTCTCGCGGCTGCTGTCCGGGGGTGAGTACGGGTGGGCGCGCCGCGTGTTCGACAAGCAGTTGCCCAATGCGCTCGCGGCGCTGATGCGCGACGCCCAGCGCTTCGGCTTCGGCCTGGCGGTGCAGCCGGGCTGGAGTGGCGAACAGCGCCTGGCGCATGCGCGCGAATGGGCGGCGCAGGTGCTGGCCGAGTGCGGCGCCGATAGCGCCTATACCGAGGCCCTGGCCACCCAGGTGGCGGCGTCGGCGGAAGATTTGCGCGCGCTGGAAGAGCGCATGCGCACGCCGGCATGGCGCCTGGCTGAAAGCCTGCGCCAGCGCGCCTACGACCTGATGTACGCGCTGCAGACCGAAGATAACGAAGCCGCCGGCCGCGCGCGCGTGGGCGAGTTGCGCGGCATGCTGGGGCTGGCGCTGGAATACGGCTCGGTGCAGCCGGAAGAGGCTTCGCGCGTGCTGGAGCAGGTGGAGCGCGTGCGCCCCGCATTGTTTCGCGAAGCGCCCGACGACGTGTTCGCGCGGCTCGCGAACTGGCTGCGCCGATTGTTCGGACATTGACGCTGGCACCGCCGCCTCGCGCCGGTTCACGCCGATTCACGCCGGATATTTTGGACAGTATTACGCACACCGCGCGCGGCGATACACTCCGCGCGGCCGTCGTCAATAGAGGAATCCAGCAGGCTACCAACGTCGCGCCCGCGCGTTTGATGCAGAGGGCATTTGCTCGTGCCGTCTTGGGCCAAATCAAACGTCAAACGTGTGACTTGTTACAAAATGTGCGGCGCCAATGTCTGTTTCATGCGACATTTGCTTCCCCCCCGCGTAAGTAGGGATTGGCATTGCGGGGCGATTGCCGATATAAACGTAACGGTCTTGCTTACACTCTGTAACACTTGTAACGGAGTTGATTACAGTTGGACTTGGGCGTAGTTCCTTAGTCGTACGTTGTACCCGCCCAGCCGCAAACAAACGATCTGGTCGCCGGGCCCGCAGGGCAACGGTAAGCGCCGGACAAGCGGCCACGGTGGGTTTTTGGTAGCGGGGATAAATTGGAAAGCAGTGAAGTTCTCCAGGAGATCAGGGAGGTTAACCTCGCCTATCTGCTGCTCGCGCAACGCCTTGTGCGCGAAAACCAGGTCGAAGCCATGTTCAGGCTCGGGGTCAGCAAGGAAATCGCGGATATCCTTGCCAAGCTGACCTCGGCGCAACTCGTCAAGCTCGCGGCATCCAACATGGTGCTGTGCAGGTTCCGCTTCGACGACCATGCACTTCTGTCTACTCTCACCCACACGGCCAAGAGCCATGACATGCAGCAGATCCACGCCGCGATCCTGCTCGCACGTCAGCCTGTGGAGTCGCTCAATTGACCGCGCTCCTGCAGGCCGAGCCAAACCGGAGCTACACGGCCACCTCCGTTCCCAGCCGCAAGAGCGTGCTCCAGGACGCCAACCAGACCCAGCTCGCGATCGAGCTGATCGGCCTGGGCGCGCGCCTGCAGGTGCTTGAAGCCGAGACCACGCTGTCGCGTGACCGGCTGATCCGCCTGTACAAGGAGCTGCGCGGGGTCTCGCCCCCCAAGGGCATGCTGCCGTTCTCGACCGACTGGTTCACCACCTGGCTGCCGAATATCCACTCGTCGCTGTTCTTCTCTGCCTACCAGTTCATGGTGCAGGAAGGCGAGACCGTGGGCATCCGCGCGGTGGTGGCCGCCTACCGCCTGTACCTCGAGCATGTTTCGCTGCTCGGCGGTGAAATTGTCTTAAGTTTCACGCGGGCCTGGACGTTAGTACGGTTCTTCGAGAGCAACATGCTGCAGCTGTCCCGGTGCACGTGTTGCGGCGGACAGTTTGTCACGCACGCGTATGAGCCGCACGCGAACTTCGTGTGCAGCCTGTGCCGTCCGCCGTCGCGCGCAGGGAAAGTGAAGAAGCTCTCGAAAGACGCCGCCGCCGTGCAGACCAACGCCTGATCCTGGTCAAGGTCCGCCGGCTGGCAAGCTTGCTGCGCTGGCGGACGGATTCTCTCCGTGCGCCCGTGCCGCGGGCCAATGAGCGTGGCTGACGCGCGTTTTTAGACGGGGATCCGATCGTGCTAGTAGTTCTTGGCTATGTCGTCGTGGTAGCGGCGGTGCTTGGCGGTTACGCCATGACCGGCGGCCATATGGGCGCGCTGTATCAACCTGCTGAAGTGGTGATCATCGCGGGCGCCGCCATCGGCGCCTTCATCGCCACCAATACCGGCAAGGCCATCAAGGCCACCGCGCGCGCGCTGCCGGGCCTGTTCAAGAGTTCCAAGTACAAGAAAGAGCTGTACCTGGACGTCATGTCGCTGCTGTACGTGCTGCTGTCCAAGGCACGGCGCGAGGGCATCCTGTTCCTGGAAAAGGAAATCGCCGACCCCGCCGCCAGCAGCGTGTTCAGCCAGTACCCGCGCATCCTGTCGGATCCGGTGGTGATGGAATTCCTCACCGACTACCTGCGCATGATGGTCAACGGCAACATGAATGCGTTCGAGATCGAGGCCCTGATGGACCACGAGATCGAGACCTTCCGCCATGAAGCCGAGATCCCCGCCCATGCGCTGTCGCGCGTTGGCGATGGCCTGCCCGCGTTCGGCATCGTCGCCGCGGTGATGGGCGTGGTGCACGCGCTGGGTTCGGCCGACCTGCCGCCGGCGGAGCTGGGCGCGCTTATCGCGCACGCCATGGTCGGCACCTTCCTCGGCATCCTGCTGGCCTACGGCTTTATCTCGCCGCTGGCCGCGCGCATCGAGCTGCAGGTGTCCGAGAACGTCAAGGTCTACGAGTGCATCAAGGTGGTGCTGCTGGCCTCCCTGAACGGCTACGCGCCGCTGGTGGCGGTGGAGTTCGGCCGCAAGGTGCTGTACTCCACGGTGCGACCGTCGTTCCTCGAGCTCGACGACCACGTGCGTGAAGTGAAGAGCCTGAACTAAGCAGCCGGCAACGCACGCAGCAAGGGGCACCACATGAGCAGCGCACACGATATGCGTCCGATCATCGTCCGCCGGGCGAAGTCGCACGCCAGGCCGCACGGCAACCACAGCTGGAAGATTGCCTACGCCGACTTCATGACGGCGATGATGGCGCTGTTCCTGGTGCTGTGGCTGCTGTCCAGCGCCAACAAGAAGACGCTGGAAGGCATTGCCGAATACTTCCGCATGCCGCTCAAGGTCGCCATCGTCGGCGGCGAGAAGAGCAGCCAGTCGCCCAGCGTGATCCCGGGCGGCGGCATGGACGTGATGCGCAAGGACGGCGAGATCATGCGCGCGCATGACAACGACCCCAGCGACGAACAGCGCCGCAACGAGCAGCAGGAAGCGCAGCGGCTGCGCGCGCTCAAGCAGCGCCTGGAACAGATCATCGAGAACAACCCGGTGCTGCGCCAGTTCCGCCCGCAGCTGCTGCTGGACATCACCAGCGAAGGCCTGCGCATCCAGATCCTGGATACGCAGAACCGACCCATGTTCCGCACCGGCAGCGCCATCGTCGAAAGCTATATGCGCACCATCCTGCGCGAGATCGGCCCGGTGCTGAACGAGCTGCCCAACAAGGTCAGCCTGTCCGGCCATACCGACGCAGCCAACTATTCCAACGGCGAGCGCACCTACAGCAACTGGGAGCTGTCCGGCGACCGCGCCAACGCCTCGCGCCGCGAGCTGATCGCGGGCGGCATGCAGGAGGGCAAGGTACTGCGCGTGCTGGGCCTGGCCGCGACCATGCCGCTGGACAAGCAAGACCTGCTCGCGCCGGTCAACCGCCGCATCAGCATCGTGGTGCTGAACCAGAAGGCGCAGGCCCGCTTCGAGGCCGAGAACGCCAGTGCCGCCGAGGTCACGGTGGCGGCGCAGGCCGGCAAGGCCGCGCAGGAGATGCAGGCAGGGCTGGCGGCGTCGGCACCGGCCGCGGCACCGGCAGCGCCGGCATCGGGCAGCAAACCATGACGCAGGGCCGCTGCCGCAGCGTGCCCCGCGCCGTAACCAAGTGACTCAGGACGCCATGTCTGTCGATATCGATATCACTCAGTTTTACCAGACCTTCTTCGAGGAAGCGGAAGAGCTGCTCGTTGAAATGGAGCAGCTGCTGCTCGGCCTGGACATCGAGGCGCCCGATGCCGAGCACCTGAACGCGATCTTCCGCGCCGCGCATTCGATCAAGGGCGGCGCCGCCACCTTCGGCTTCGCCGCGCTGACCGAGACCACCCACATCTTCGAGAACCTGCTGGACCGCACGCGCCGGCAGGAACTGGCGTTGACCAGGACCATCATCGACACCTTTCTGGAAACCAAGGACGTGTTGCAAGACCAGCTCAACGCCTACCGCAACGGCACCGAACCCGATCCGGAAACGCTGGCGCGCATCTGCGCCGTGCTGCAGCAGCTGGCGCAGGAAGCCGCCGGCCATGACGCGGCCCCGGCACCCGTGGCGGCGCCCGCGCCCGCACCTGCCGCGGCCGCCGCGGCCGCGCCCGCCGGCGGCGGCCTGAAGATCCGCCTGATCAAGGTCTCGGCGTCCGACCAGGCGCTGCTGCGAGAAGAACTGGCCAACCTGGGCGAGATCACCGGCCAGCAGGAAACCAATGGCGAACTGGTGGTGTGGCTCAACACCCAATGCAGCGCCGACGACATCATCGCGGTGTGCTGCTTCGTCATCGATGGCGACCAGATCGTGATCGAAGCCGCGGCCGATGCGCCGGCGGCGGCGCCGGCCCCGGCAGAGGTTGCGGCGCCCGCGCCCGCGCCAGTGGCTGCCGCGCCCGCGCCGGCCCCCGCCGCCCGCGAGAAGGCAAAGGCCGCCCCGGCCCCCGCGCCGGCGCACGGCGAAGGCTCTATCCGCGTGCCCACCGAGAAGGTCGACCAGATCATCAACCTGGTGGGCGAGCTGGTGATCACGCAGTCGATGCTGGCGCAGACCGCCTCGTCGCTGGACCCGGTGCTGTTCGACCGGTTGTTCTCGGGCATGGGCCAGCTCGAGCGCAATGCGCGCGACCTGCAGGAAGCGGTGATGTCGATCCGCATGATGCCGATGGACTATGTGTTCTCGCGCTTCCCGCGGCTGGTGCGCGACCTGGCCAGCAAGCTCGGCAAGCAGATCGACCTGGTCACCAACGGCCGTGCCACCGAGCTGGACAAGAGCCTGATCGAACGCATCATCGATCCGCTGACGCACCTGGTGCGCAACAGCCTGGACCACGGCATCGAAACCCCTGACAAGCGCGTCGCCGCCGGCAAGGACGCGACCGGCCAGCTGATCCTGTCCGCGCAGCACCATGGCGGCAATATCGTTATCGAAGTCAGCGACGACGGCGGCGGCCTGAACCGCGAGCGCATCCTGGCCAAGGCCATCCAGAACGGCCTGCCGGTGTCCGAGACCATCACCGACGAGGAAGTCTGGCAGCTGATCTTCGCGCCTGGCTTCTCCACTGCCGAGGTCGTCACCGACGTCTCCGGCCGCGGCGTGGGCATGGACGTGGTCAAGCGCAACATCCAGGAGATGGGCGGGCACGTGCAGATCAGCTCGCGCCCGGGCCTGGGCACCACCATCCGCATCGTGCTGCCGCTGACGCTGGCGATCCTGGACGGCATGTCGGTCAAGGTGGGCGAGGAGACCTTCATCCTGCCGCTGAACTGCGTGATGGAGTCGCTGCAGCCCAAGGCCGAGGACGTGCATACCGCCGCCAACTCCGACCGCGTCATGCACGTGCGCGGCGAGTACCTGCCGCTGCTGGAGATGCACCGCGTGTTCAACGTCGCCAACGCGCTGCAGGAACCGACGCAGGGAATCGCCGTGATCCTGCAGGCCGAAGGCAAGCGCTTCGCGCTGCTGGTGGACCAGCTGATCGGCCAGCACCAGGTGGTGCTGAAGAACCTGGAAACCAACTACCGCAAGGTGCCGTGCATTTCGGCGGCAACCATCCTTGGCGACGGCAGCGTGGCGCTGATCGTCGATGTCGGCGCGCTGCAGCGCACCGGCGTGCGCCGGCAGGAACCGGCGCTGCAGCAGTAATCGATCACAGGAGAACAAGCCATCATGGCCGGCATCGGACACATCGATACCCCCGGAAGCGACGCTTCGGGCCAGGAGTTCCTGGTCTTCACGCTGGGGTCGGAGGAATACGGCATCGACATCCTCAAGGTGCAGGAGATCCGCAGCTACGAGACCGTCACGCGCATCTCCAGCGCGCCCGACTTTATCAAGGGCGTGACCAACCTGCGCGGCGTGATCGTGCCCATCGTCGACCTGCGCCTGAAGTTCCGCCTGGGCAACGTGCGCTACGACCACCAGACCGTGGTGATCATCCTCAACGTGGCCGGCCGCGTGGTCGGCATCGTGGTCGATGGCGTGTCGGACGTGCTCACGCTGACCGGCGACGCGATCAAGCCCGCGCCGGAATTCGGCGTGTCAATCTCGACCGAGCACCTGACCGGCCTGGGCACCATCGACGGCCGCATGCTGGTGCTGATCGACATCGAGAAGCTGATGACCAGCCCCGAGATGGCACTGGTCGAAGCCGAGTACGCCTGATTTCTGCACTGCTGAAGCAACAGCCCATGACGCCGTTCCGCAACGCCGCCCCCGCGCACACCGGCCTGGTCGCCGCGCCGGCCGCCCTGCTGCGGCGCGACGACGCACGCGACTTTTTGCTGACCGAGCGCGACTTCGAGCAGATCCGCACGCTGATCCACCGGCGCGCCGGCATCTCGCTGGGCAGCCACAAGCGCGAGATGGTCTACAGCCGGCTTGCGCGCCGGCTGCGCACGCTGCAGCTGACCGACTTTGCCTCATACCTGGCGCTGCTGGAAGCGGACGACCGCTCGCCGGAGTGGGAGTTCTTCACCAACGCGCTGACCACCAACCTGACCTCGTTCTTCCGCGAGGCGCACCACTTCCCGCTGCTGGCGGAGCATGCCAAGCAGGTTGGCCGGCCGTACAGCGTCTGGTGCTCGGCCGCGTCCACCGGCGAAGAGCCGTACTCGATCGCCATCACCCTGGCCGAGGCGCTGGGCGACCGCGCCGGCACCGTGCTGGCGACCGACATCGACACCCAGGTACTGGCCAAGGCCCGCAGCGGCGTCTATTCGGCCGAGCAGGTGGCGCGGCTGTCGCCGGAACGGCTCAAGCGCTTCTTCCTGAAGGGCACCGGCCCGCGCACCGGCTCGGTCAAGGTCAAGCCCGAGCTGGCCGCCACCATCGCGTTCGAGCCGCTGAACCTGCTCGCGCCCGACTGGGGCATCCGCGAGCAGTTCGATGCCATCTTCTGCCGCAACGTGATGATCTACTTCGACAAGCCGACCCAGGGGCGCATCCTGGAGCGCTTCGTGCCGCTGCTCAAGCCGCACGGGCTGCTGTTCGCCGGCCATTCGGAGAACTTCTCCTACGTCACGCGCGCGTTCCAGCTGCGCGGGCAGACCGTCTATGAACTGGCACCGGGCGCGCTGTCCGCGGCCGGCCGGGGCAGGCCGTAATGCGCACGCCCCACCTGCCCGAAGCGCTGGCCACGCGCACCTACTTCGACCGCGAGTTCGGCAAGCAGGCCATCAAGCTGCTGCCCAACGAGTACTACGTGACGCGCGACGACGTGGTGCTGACCACCGTGCTGGGCTCTTGCGTGGCCGCCTGCATCCGCGACGAGGTGGCCGGCGTCGGCGGCATGAACCACTTCATGCTGCCGGACGACGACGGCAGCGCCGACCGCATGCTGTCCGCATCGATGCGCTATGGCAGCTATGCGCTGGAAGTGCTGATCAACGAACTGCTCAAGATGGGCGCGCGCCGCGAGCGCCTCGAGGCCAAGGTCTTCGGCGGCGGCGCGGTGCTGGCCAACATGACCACGCTGAACATCGGCGACCGCAACGCGGACTTCGTGCTGCGCTATTTGAAGGCGGAAGAGGTACGCGTGGCGGCGCAGGACCTGCGCGGCCCGCATGCGCGCCGCGTCAGCTATTTCCCGATCGGCGGGCTGGCGCTGGTGCGCCGCCTGACAAGGCAGGACGACCAGGTTTCGGTGGCGCGCGACGAACGCGCGCTGGCGCGGGCCATTGCCACGTCGGCGCGCGAACCGTCGCGCTCGCCGGAACTGTTTGCGCGGCAGACGTATTCGCGCCAGCTTCCCTGAACCCCTACAAGCACGACCAATCATGACTGCCGCCAAGATCAAGGTGCTGTGCGTGGATGACTCCGCGCTGATCCGCAGCCTGATGACGGAGATCATCAACAGCCAGCCCGACATGGAAGTGGTCGGCACCGCGCCCGACCCGCTGGTCGCGCGCGACCTGATCAAGCGCCTGAACCCCGACGTGCTGACGCTCGACGTCGAAATGCCGCGCATGGACGGCCTGGACTTCCTGGAGCGGCTGATGCGGCTGCGGCCGATGCCGGTGCTGATGGTGTCGTCGCTGACCGAGCGCGGCTCCGAAATCACCATGCGCGCGCTGGAGCTGGGCGCGGTGGACTTCGTCACCAAGCCCAAGCTGGGCATCCGCGACGGGCTGCTTGAATACACCGACACCATTGCCGACAAGCTGCGCGCCGCATCGCGCGCACGCGTGCGCGCGGCCACGCCAGCGGCCGCGCCCGCAGCCACCGGCACCGCGCCCGTGCCGATGCTGCGCAGCCCGCTGCTGTCGACCGAAAAGCTGATCATCCTGGGCGCCTCTACCGGCGGCACCGAAGCCATCAAGGAATTCCTGATGCCGCTGCCGCCCGACAGCCCCGCGGTGATGATCGTGCAGCATATGCCGGCCGGCTTCACGCGCTCGTTCGCGCAGCGGCTGGACGGCCTGTGCCGCATCACCGTGAAGGAAGCCGAGCACGGCGAGCGCGTGCTGCCGGGCCATGCGTATATCGCGCCGGGCGACTCGCACCTGCTACTGGCGCGCAGCGGCGCCAACTACGTCGCGCACCTGTCGCAGGAGGCGCCGGTCAACCGCCATCGCCCGTCGGTGGACGTGCTGTTCGATTCGGCCGCGCAGCACGGCGGCAAGAACGTGATCGGCGTGATCCTGACCGGCATGGGCCGCGACGGCGCGCGCGGCATGCTGCGCATGCGCGACGCCGGCGCCTACAACCTGGCGCAGGACGAACCAACCTGCATCGTGTTTGGCATGCCGAAGGAGGCGATTGCCGCCGGCGGCGTGCATGAAGTCGTGCCCTTGCCGGCGATGACCCAGCGCGTGATGGCGCGCCTGGCCACGTACGGCACGCGCGCGCAACGCGTCTAGTCGAGCCGGCAAGCCCAAACAACAAAGCCGGACCAACAAGTCATTACTGCATTTACCTGGAGCCCATAAAGTGGACAAGAACATCAAGATCCTGGTCGTGGACGATTTCCCGACCATGCGCCGGATCATCCGCAACCTGCTCAAGGAGCTGGGTTTCGTCAACGTCGAAGAAGCCGAGGACGGCGCCGCCGGCCTGGAAAAAGCCAAGGACGGCAGCTTCCAGTTCGTGATCTCGGACTGGAACATGCCCAACATGGACGGCCTGTCGATGCTGCAGGCCATCCGCGCCGACGCCAACATCGGCAAGATCCCGGTGCTGATGGTCACCGCCGAGGCCAAGAAAGAAAACATCATCGCCGCGGCCCAGGCCGGCGCCAACGGCTACGTGGTCAAGCCGTTCACGGCCGCCACGCTGGACGAGAAGATCACCAAGATCTTCGAGAAGCTCGGCGGCTGAGGCGGAGGCGCGTTTGTCATGACCCCGACCCTGAGCAACGATTCCGCCGAACAACTGATCCTGCGCATCGGCAACCTGACGCGGATGCTGCGCGACAATATGCGCGAGCTCGGCCTGGACAAGGAGATCGAGCGCGCCGCGCAAGCCATCCCCGACGCGCGCGACCGCTTGAACTACATCGCCGCGATGACCGAGCAGGCCGCCGAACGCACGCTCAACGCGGTCGAACTGGCACAGCCGATCCAGTCCGACATCGAACAGCAGGCCGAAACGCTGGATAAGCGCTGGGCCGCCTGGTTTGAAAAACCGGTGGAACTGGCCGACGCCCGCTCGCTGGTACTGGACACCCGCGCCTTCCTGTCCGAGGTGCCCGGCCAAGCCCGCGCCACCAACAGCCACCTGCTCGACATCATGATGGCGCAGGACTTCCAGGACCTGACCGGCCAGGTCATCAAGAAGATGATGGACATGATCCGCGCGCTGGAGCAGGAACTGCTGCAGGTGCTGATCGACAACGTGCCGTCGGAGCGGCGGGTGGAAGTGCAGGCACCGTCGACGCTGATGAATGGGCCGCAGGTGAATCCGGAGGGGAAGCCGGATGTGGTGTCGGACCAGGCGCAGGTTGATGATTTGTTGGCGAGTTTGGGGTTTTAAGGTTTGAATAGCCTGCGGCATTTCGCGGTGCCGCGTGTTTTCTCCCCTCTCCTGCTTGCGGGAGAGGGGCGGGGGTGAGGGCCGGCGCTGGCAATAGCGACAGCCTTCACTTCGTAGATGTTCCGGCCCTCACCCCAACCCTCTCCCGCGGGCGGGAGAGGGAGCACGCAATCGGGGCTTGAATAGCCTGCGGCATTTCGCTGTGCCACGTGTCTTCTCCCCTCTCCCGCCTGCGGGAGAGGGGCGGGGGTGAGGGCCAGCGCATCCACGAAGTCAACCGCATGAACATGCGCACCGCTTCATCCCGGCAATCCGTCGCTGAACGCTTTTTAAGAGTTTGCCCATACTCGCCCTTGTTGCCCCTCTTCATACTGGGTTCGTCGCTGCGTCGTGGCGACCGGGTTTAGCAGCCCGAAAAGAGAGAGCCGAACGTTTGCCTTCTGGCGGTATCCTTACGTCCGCTGTGCCTGCGCACGCCCCTTCTTTGGGCGGGCCCTGGCAGGGGAGCCTTCGGGCTCGCCGGCTTTCGGCTCTTTCCCGGTCTGCTAACCCTGCCTTGCGCCCGCCCACCCCTATCAGCAACCGGGGAGCGGGACTGAACCTGTATGGTTAGGGGGCATTCCCATGCTTCAGTTCTTACTTGCCCGTTCTGGGCGATTGGCAATCTTCAGTACCTTCACAATGCAGCAGCGTGCGCGGGACGCGTATGTGGAGGTGTGCCATGTATAGCCATAGTCATCACGGTATTACGGCGGAACACAATGGTGTCGATATGCTCGTCACCGCCCACACCCCTGGCGAGAATCCATTGAGTCTTGCGGTGCAACGGGCGGCGCAGCTTCATGGGCTATTGCTTATGGCTAGTGAATATGGGGCTGTTAGTTTGGAGGTGGTGGATTTGGAGCGGGGGGTTTGGGAGGGGTTGCTTTCGCTCGCAGCGACGCTGGCGCATGAGACGCAGGTTTTGAGTGAGTTGGCGGTGGTGGAGGGGCAGGGGTTGGAGGTGGAATGACGTTGGGCGAGACGGCAGCCGTGAAATTGGCTGCCGTGCTATCTGGGCGCATGGGTGACTCGATCGTGGGGCTGAGGGTCGCAGAACGACCCGTAAGCGACGTTCAGAATCCCTCGAAGCGGACGTTCGCGCTCGGCACGTGAGACTTCAAGTAACGCAGCTAGCAACCTGCGATGTGCCTGGTGATATCTAACATAGCGGTTTGAACCAGCGTGATCGGCACGGCACGACGTGGACGCGGCCATATAATGCCCGCCCGGACCTAATCGTCGCCGTGCTCTCGGCTTACGTGAAGAACGAACCAGAGAGGGAAACGAATGCCCGTCGTAGAGAAGATCACCAAAGGACACTGTCCCGAATGCGGGGCAGGGAAAAACGCCGACATCGTCGCTGCATATGAACACAAATGGCAGGATGATGACCACCCCATCTGGGGCCAGATTGACTATCGCATCCTGAAATGCCGCGGCTGCGACAGCATCTACGTCCAGCGCGCTGAGATCTTTTCCGAGAACATTAACTACTCCTACGATGCCGCCGGCGACATACAGGGAGATTACGAGATCGACTATTCGTACTGGCCGTCTCCCCTGAAACGCGCCCGTCCTTCGTGGTTGGACGAGCTGTTCTCCGTAGACACTGTTCTGCACAGCATTCTTAATGAGGTGTACTCGGGCCTCGACGGGGATCTTGCCGTTCTCTCCGCTACAGGAATGAGAACCGCCTTCGACCGGGCGACAGAACTTCTGGGCGTTGACCCGGCGACGACTTTTCAGCAAAAACTGGAAGATCTTTTCGCCGCTGGCAAAGTGGGCGAAGCGGAAAAGGACACGTTGGCCGTGCTTGCCGATGCCGGCGGCGCGGCTGCACACCGGGGATGGAAACCGCAGCCCAAGCAGCTCGCGACGATGATGGATATCGTTGAGGCGTTCTGCCACCGGAGCTTTATTCTCGACGGCCAGGTTGGCCAGCTCAAGCCGCAGATCCCGGCGAGGCAGAAACGCCGACGTGCTGAAGGGGATGCTCCGGTTTGAGGCGCGGACCGTTTCGTAGCCTCTCAGCGCAGCATTGTCGACGACCTACGTTGGGCTGCTCGATCGACCGCACATGGCCGGTCTCTGCCGACCGGCCGGCCGCTGTCCGGCTCAAGCGTCTCTGTCCGACCCGTCTCTGCCATTTGGCAGGACAGCGGCAATGTTACTGCCCTGAGAAGCCGTCGTTCGAGCAACAAAAGAGGCAATAACCGTAGCCAGTAGCTACAATTGGGCCAAAATCGCGCCACCCTTGTAGGCAGCCATCCCGAGCCAACCACTTGATTCCAGCTTATGAATAACGGCAACTTGCAATCGCAACCATTCTCGCACACTGAAGCAATCCATGCCTATGGGGTTTTTATGGTTGCATGGGCTGTTTTAGAATCTGTGGTTCAGGCTGCAATCATGAAGTATTTAGTTATTGACGCCACCAAAGCAGTAATCGTCACAGGAAAACTTCAATTCAATCCACGCGTACAGCTCCTTCGCGGCCTGCTTAAGCTGCATGGCGACGCCCACAAGGAGACCGGAAAGCTGCTCAACAGCATTGAGGGCTTCGCGCAACGAAATACGCTGGTGCATGGCAATATTATTGTGGGCGTGCCGGGTGAGCTAACGTTTATCAAATACGATGGCGGCAATAGTGTGAAGCAGAGTTTTACCGCTGAAAGCCTGCTCGGACACGTAACGGAGTTAAATGGTCGGACGGAAACACTACAACGTCTGCTGCAAGTTACGGACGAGGAAGTGCACCAAATTGGTCAAGCTACTTTAGCTCTGGCCAGCTAGCCCCGTTGCATAATCCCTATCGCTTAATGCTGGCTCTTGCTGTCCTGTTGGGGGACCTATCGACCGAACTTCTAAGCAAGGCCTCGTTGCTCGACGCGCTTCGGACAGCGGCCGCACAGTGTTAGCAGGGCTGCTTCCGACACAAGACGGCCATTCGCCCTGGGTGGATCGAGAGACCACTACCCGATCCTTTCGGTCATTCAGGCGTCTCAGCCACGATGGCTGGGATCGGCAGCAGCCTTCCCAGTCGCGACATGGATATGTGTTCGATATTCAACATATACGTTGCCTTAGGCCCTGAGCTATGGCACGGTAGGACGCCGGACTATCGAAGCCAATTTCGTCTCAGTAGGAGGTTCGTAATGTCCCCACGGCGGAAGTTCTACCTCTTTTATCCCGGCGCCATTGCGTCGTTCTATCTCCTGGCCATTCTTGCCTTCAAAGTCCATGGCGCGTTCTTCATCGCAATTCCCATACTGTTCTTGGTGTTCGCGTTCTGGAACGCGTATTTTTTCTCTTGCCCACGTTGTGGCAAGGCATATACCTATGACTTCGTTGGCCCCTTCATATGCCCAACTTGGATGCCTAAAACGTGCCGTCGATGCGGTCGATCTACTGACATTGATTCACGCAAGCGGGAAGACAATCCAAGTGCGTAAACTATGCCGTGCGTCTGCTCACCTTATCGCATGAGCGGACGTCCTTAGATGGCCGGTCTCAGCCATCCGCCCATCTGGGTGCAGGCTTTCCGGCGTCAATGGCGACTGCCGACCCATCTCAGACATTCAACTTCTCCGAGACAAACGGCTCCTTTTGCCGAGAGGCCGTCGGAAGGTGACCTCTCAAAATTGATCCGGCATCGACGTCATCTTCCGTTATTCAGCCGCCATGGTGCCACCTTGCTTGCTATAACTTTGAACAGCGAGTCAGACATCGCGACGATGTGAGTTCGCTCGCTCGCCCCCGTGCTGCTAATCTCGAACACGAGATGGAGGCTTGCGCTGTCACATGCAACATCAAATAGCTCTCGCATCAGCCGTGTCAGGCCCTCCCACTCCTCTGCAATTGGCTCTACGTGCGATTGAATATGGACGGAGCAGATCCGACCATTCGGTCTGAATGCCACTTGATCTATCCACGGATAGGCGGGCCAGATGATTTCGAAGATTCCCAGTTGAATCCCGGCTAATCGATTAGCGATCAATTCTTCGGCAGTTGTCATAAAGCATCCATCCAGGCGTGAAGCGTCAGAAAGTGAATGGGTAAGCAGGACAATGGAGCTCGCTCCGACCGCCTTACTGCGATCATCCTATGGC
The DNA here is from genome assembly GCF_035818815.1 of Cupriavidus sp. SS-3. Lineage (NCBI taxonomy): Bacteria > Pseudomonadati > Pseudomonadota > Betaproteobacteria > Burkholderiales > Burkholderiaceae > Cupriavidus > Cupriavidus sp. SS-3. The sequence continues at coordinate 148,247 of NZ_JAYLVT010000011.1, read as the reverse complement.
CGCCCGGTCCGACTATCGATTGAGGTCGTTCGTGAGGTCGTTCGTGAGGTCGGTGTGGAGTCGGTGTGGAGTCGGACACGGACTAGGACATTCCAACGCTGAGCTAGCCCAGAATGGGGGCTGGAAAGATCGTCAGTCGAATGCCTCTTGCTGATTCGGCCATTGATCGATGAGGGCTCACTGACTGAGAGTGGCCGGCAATCGCCAAATTGGCAATGATCAACCCCTTAGATCGTCAGAGTATGGGTTCGCAAAAGCAACTCCCATGCCGAACAACAATACGTGCAAAAATTCAATGACGCCTAGGAATCTCCGCGCGACTCCCCTATAGCCTAGGATATCCAATATTGCAAGCTCACGTCTAGCAAAGATATGTCCGTTGGCCTTTGCTGCCTCAAGGTAGCGAAAAGCCAACGTGAGATCTCTTCGAACACCTTGTCCCCTAAGATATGAAACTCCAAGACGAAATTGAGAAGGGGGGTATCCAGCCGCCGCAGAGCGCTGATACAAAGGAAAAGCATCAGCATGCTTACCCTCCATGGTCAGCAATCGTCCTAGATAGAACCCACCCCTCGCTGAGCCAAGCTCTGCTGCTCGCCTGAACCAATGGGCTGCATCCTCCTGGCTCGCCTGAACGCCCTTACCTTCTGCAAACATGCAGCCAAGGAAAACTTGACTCTCTGAATGCCCCTGATCGGCAAGGTGCCGGTAAATCCGGAACGCTTGAGAATACTGCTCCTTCGCGTAAAGGCTTGCCGCCTGGCGAAGAAGCTCGGCTAACCCCAGTTCGTTTTCTTGCTCTTGTTTACGAGCCAGGTTCATACGCATAAACCATATACCTGACGAGGCACATTGAAGTTGCGAGCGGAGGTGGTGGCAGACATTGCTTTGCGCATTCTTCGCCACGCTACTATGGGCCTGCACGCTTGTGCGTGCGTTGAAGAACATAAAAAACCCGTCGGCGGTGGCGGCCCGTCGCATGCCTCGATGGCCCGACAGACATCAACGTGAAGTGCGTAGTCGCCTTCGAGGGCAGTTTTGCGGGATATACCGGTCCTGCGAACGTCTTAGCCGAGGAGCGCCGAACGACGCCTCCTGGCCGGTCTCGGCCTTCGGCAACTCCTGTTGCGGGCGGCTTGGCGCCAGAGACGCCTCTCGACCCTAAGCGGTCATTTTCACTGTTGCCAAAAGCACAGTTTCACTGCCTGATCGTCCGATAACTACGCCATAGGAGCATGCCGCCATAGATACCAAGGAAGACCGCGAAGACGGGCCAAAAGATGAGCCAGTACAGCCCCCCGTAACCTCGACTGACGTACTTGAACCCAAGTGGTGGCTTTACCGAGACCGTAACGCGCTCTCCTGCGAGCGTCGGGCTAACATCAACGACGGTAATGGTCAGATGCGAGATTCCCGCGGGCAATGTCTCTAGCCGAGGGGGCCACTTGAAGAGATGGGGGTCACCGTCTCCATCGCGGACTTCTAAGGCTCGCGTAATCGCGCTCTCGCTGTTACCCGAGTTCGGTAACGCCCTATACAGCTTGTCGATCCCTGAGTTCGATGTGATGCGAATGGTCACTGGTTCGCCTGGCTGCTTAAATTCAAGGAACCCACTCTCTCTGAAGTTCGAGTTATATGCGTAGATGCCCAACTCCGGGCGCTTGTCCTTCCATCCCTTGCGCTTGAACTCCACGTAGGGCTCAAGGGGAGTTGGGGATAGACGAACCACTGTGACGCTACCTGTCTCCCCAGGATTCAGGGATAGGTAAGCGCCGTTGGTGGTGCTTGAGACCTCAAACGCAACCATTGCTAGGCCGAATAGGACGGTGAGCGTGCTCCAGCACACCCAGTGGATTTTCAGTCGAGAACGCATTGTGCGCAGTGCCCTCTGTGGTTCCCCCGATGAACATCACCTGGCGAACCCAACCCAACTGAGTGGGCGCGGTCGGTTCAATGGAGGATACATGCTGCCTGCAGCCGTGCATTACGAAGGTACGGCCGCACACAGAACAGTCGAATATGCAATGGCCGCTTATGGCCGGTTACTGCCGTCCGTTCCACGGAAGCAACTGCCTGCACGCCAGCCCTTTACGCATCGCTGAGCGACTTGTATCAAGACTTATCATAGATTGTGAGAAGTCTTGGATTCAGAGCAAGGCGCCTGCATCGGTGGCCTGTTCGGTAACCTTCAGAAGCACCCCGCGAGGAATCCTGCCACATAAAAAAACGCCAACCCCTCCGGGTTGGCGTTCTACTTTAAGGCGTCCTACCAGAATCAAAACTGATTCATAGTATTGTCCTTCCCCGCCGCCTTCAGCGCAGCCTCCCCGCTGAAGTACTCCTTGTGGTCATCCCCGATATCCGACCCAGACATATTCTGGTGCTTCACACAGGCGATGCCCTGACGGATTTCCTTCCGCTGCACCCCAGCCACATACCCCAGCATGCCCTGATCACCAAAGTATTCCTTAGCCAGATTGTCCGTCGACAGCGCAGCAGTGTGATACGTCGGCAGCGTAATCAGATGATGGAAGATTCCGGCCTCACGCGACGCATCAGCCTGGAAAGTACGAATCTTCTCGTCCGCCAGCTTCGCCAGTTCGCTGTCATCGTATTCCACGCTCATCAACTGCGCGCGGTCGTAGGCCGACACATCCTTACCCTCGGCCTTCATCGCGTCATACGCCTGCTGGCGGAAATTCAGCGTCCAGTTGAACGACGGGCTGTTGTTGTAAACCAGCTTGGCGTTCGGGATGACCTTGCGGATTTCGTTGACCATGCCCGCGATCTGGGCGATGTGCGGCTTTTCGGTTTCGATCCACAGCAGGTCGGCGCCGTTCTGCAGCGCGGTCACGCAGTCCAGCACGCAGCGTGCTTCGCCCGTGCCGGCGCGGAACTGGAACAGGTTGCTGGGCAGGCGCTTCGGGCGCAGCAGCTTGCCGTCGCGCTTGATGATGACGTCGCCATTGCCCAGCTGGTCGGCCGACAGTTCTTCGCAATCCAGGAACGAGTTGTACTGGTCACCCAGGTCGCCCGGCTGGCGGGTCACGGCGATCTGCTTGGTCAGGCCGGCGCCCAGCGAGTCGGTGCGGGCGACGATGATGCCGTCGTCCACGCCCAGTTCCAGGAAGGCGTAGCGAATGGCGCGGATCTTGGCCAGGAAGTCCTCGTGCGGCACGGTGACCTTGCCGTCCTGGTGGCCGCATTGCTTCTCGTCGGAGACCTGGTTTTCGATCTGGATGCAGCAGGCGCCGGCTTCGATGAATTGCTTGGCCAGCAGGTAGGTCGCCTCGGCATTGCCGAAACCGGCGTCGATGTCGGCGATGATGGGCACGACGTGGGTGACGTGGTTGTCGATCTTCTGCTGGATGGCGGCCTTTTCGGCGCCGGTGGCGGCGTCTAGCTGGCGGAACAGGCCGCCCAGTTCACGGGCGTCGGCCTGGCGCAGGAAGGTGTACAGCTCGCGGATCAGCGCGCTGACCGAGGTCTTTTCGTGCATCGACTGGTCCGGCAGCGGGCCGAACTCGGAGCGCAGCGCGGCGACCATCCAGCCGGACAGGTACAGGTAGCGGCGTTCGGTGCTGTTGAAGTGCTTCTTGATGGAAATCATCTTCTGCTGGCCGATAAAGCCGTGCCAGCAGCCCAGCGACTGGGTGTACTTGGACGAGTCCGCATCGTAGGCAGCCATGTCGGCGCGCATGATCTTGGCGGTGTACTTGGCGATGTCCAGGCCCGTCTTGAACTTGTTCTGCGCGCGCATGCGGGCAGCGTACTCGGGGTTGATGGCATTCCAGGCGCTGCCCTGGGTTTCTTTCAAAGCAGCCACTGCCTTGATGTCGTCTTGATACTGGGCCATGTCAGTTTCCTAAGATAAGGCGCGTTTGAGAAAAATCGTTTGGCGTGCCGACCGTGGGTCGAAGCAAACAGCGTGAACTCATTGTAGGGGGATCCGGGTTCGTTGCGGCCATGTCTTATATAAGACATAAGACTTTGTTTTTCCTTATCTTTCAATGGGATAGGCGTTAATTTTCACGATACGGAACGTTTTTTCGCAGAACGAAAGCGGATGCGGCGCTGCGCAACGCCAAAATCCCACGATGTGAAACGTGCTTTCAGTGAGTGGGCAAAGGCCTATCCCGCGCACCGCGGTTCGACGGTTTCGTCACTTTCCCGCTAAAGACTCCTGACCGCTGCGCCGTTAACCCCAACAGTCCCTCATTTCCCAAACAGCACCCAATTCCCCCGCCTTTTCGCGCGAATGGGAATCCCACCCCGCTTCGATAATCCCCGCTGACGAATAGCGGCCTGCCGCTTCGCACGGAGCGTGGATGTCCGAAGAAAGCGATCTCGAGAAAACCGAACCCGCCTCACCCCGGCGCCTGGAAAAGGCGCGCGAGGAGGGGCAGGTGGTGCGTTCGCGCGAGCTGGCCACGTTCGTGATGCTGATTGCCGGTGTGACCGGCCTGTGGACGCTGGGCGGGCACCTGGGCCGCAGCCTGAACCAGGTGATGCAGGGCGCGTTGCGCTTTGAGCCGGCCACGGCGTTCGATCCGTCGCGCATGCTGTCGCGCTTTGCGCTGATGGTGTGGGACAGCCTGCTGGCCTTCCTGCCGTTGCTGCTGCTGTTCGGCGTGGCCGCGCTGGCCGCGCCGCTGCTGCTGGGCGGCTGGGTGTTCTCGGCCAAGTCGTTCGCGCCGCAGTTGTCGCGGCTGTCGCCGATTGCGGGGCTGGGGCGGATGTTCTCGGCGCATTCGCTGGTGGAACTGCTCAAGGCCGTGGCCAAGTCGCTGCTGGTGGGGGCGGTCGGCGCCTGGGTGCTGTGGCGCCGCTTGCCCGAGGCCATCGCGCTGATGAATGCGCCGGTGCAGGAGGCGCTGCTGCACATGGTGGACCTGGTGATGTTCTGCTGCCTGGTGGTGTCGCTGTCGCTGCTGGTGGTGGCAGCCATCGACGTGCCGTGGCAGTACTGGGCGTTCTTCAAGAAGCTGCGCATGACCAAGGAAGAGGTCAAGCAGGAATTCAAGGAGAGCGAGGGCGACCCCCATATCAAGAACCGCATCCGCCAGCAGCAGCGCGCCATGGCGCGCCGCCGCATGATGACGGAGGTGCCCAAGGCCGATGTGGTGGTGACCAACCCCACCCACTTTGCGGTGGCGCTGCGCTATGAGGAAGGGCGCATGGGCGCGCCGCGCGTGGTGGCCAAGGGCACCGGCGAGGTCGCCGCGCGCATTCGCGCGCTGGCGGCGGAGCACCGCGTGCCGCTGATGTCGGCGCCGCCGCTGGCGCGCGCGCTGCACCGCCATGTTGAGCTGGGCCAGGAAATCCCGGCCGGCCTCTATACCGCCGTGGCCGAAGTGCTGGCCTGGGTCTATCAACTGAAGCACTGGCACTACTCGCAGGGCCCGCAGCCGCAGGCACCGGCGGACCTGCATGTGCCCGATGAACTCGCCGTACCGGAAATGCGCGAATGAATGCTCTGAGCAACCTCTTCAACCTGCCCGGCCTGCGCTCCGCCGGCCAGTTCAAGGCCATGACCGGGCCGCTGCTGATCATCATGATCCTGGGGATGATGATCCTGCCGCTGCCGGCCCTTGTGCTGGACCTGCTGTTCACCTTCAATATCGCGCTGGCGATCATGGTGCTGCTGGTCAGCATGTATACGCAGAAGCCGCTGGACTTTGCGGCGTTCCCGGCGGTGCTGCTGTTTACCACGCTGCTGCGGCTGTCGCTGAACGTGGCGTCCACGCGCATAGTGCTGCTGGAAGGCCATACCGGCCCGGACGCGGCCGGCAAGGTGGTGGAGGCCTTCGGCCACTTCCTGGTGGGCGGCAATTTTGCCGTGGGTATCGTGGTGTTCGCCATCCTGGTGGTGATCAACTTCATGGTGATCACCAAGGGCGCGGGGCGGATTGCGGAAGTCGGCGCGCGCTTCATGCTGGATTCGATGCCGGGCAAGCAGATGTCGATCGACGCCGACCTGAACGCCGGCCTGATCGACGAAGCCGCCGCCAAGAAGCGCCGCGCCGAGGTGGCGCAGGAATCTGACTTCTACGGCGCCATGGACGGTGCCAGCAAGTTCGTGCGCGGCGATGCGGTGGCGGGCCTGCTGATCATGTTTATCAACGTGGCCGCGGGCATGGTGGTGGGCATGGTCCAGCATGACCTGGACTTCGGCACCGCCGTGCACAACTACACGCTGCTGACCATCGGCGATGGCCTGGTGGCGCAGATTCCGGCGCTGGTGATCTCCACCGCGGCCGGCGTGATCGTGTCGCGCGTGTCGAACGAGCAGGACGTGGGCGAGCAGCTGACCGGCCAGCTCTTCGCCAACCCGCGCGTGCTGTACCTGACCGCGGGCATCATCGGCCTGATGGGCATCATCCCGGGCATGCCGCACTTTGCCTTCCTGCTGCTGGCAGGCGCGCTGGTTTGGATGGGGCGCTATATCGCGCGCCGCGCGGCCACGCAGGCGCAGACCAAGCAGCGTGAGGAGCGCACCCCGGCGGTGGCGCCGGAATCGACCGAAGCCAGCTGGGACGACGTCACGCTGGTGGACCCGCTCGGCATGGAAGTGGGATACCGCCTGATCACGCTGGTGGACCGCGCGCAGGACGGCGAGCTGCTGGGCCGCATCAAGAGCATCCGCAAGAAGGTGGCGCAGGAGATCGGCTTCCTGGTCCCCGTCGTTCATATCCGCGACAACCTGGAACTGAAGCCCAACGCCTACCGCATCACGCTCAAGGGCGTGGAGATCGGCCGCGGCGAGGCCATGCCCGGACAGTGGATGGCGATCAACCCGGGCCAGGTCAGCGGCACGCTTCCCGGCGCGGCCACGCGCGATCCGGCCTTCGGCCTGCCGGCGGTGTGGATCGACGCGGGCATCAAGGAGCAGGCGCAGGCGTACGGCTATACCGTGGTCGATGCCAGCACCGTGGTGGCCACGCACCTGAACCACCTGATCCACATGCACGCGGCCGAGCTGCTGGGCCGCCAGGAAGTGCAGGCGCTGCTGGACCGCATCGCCAAGGATTCGCCCAAGCTGACCGAAGACCTGGTGCCGAAGACGATTTCGCTCACGGCGCTGCAGAAGATCCTGCAGAACCTGCTGGACGAAGGCGTGCCGATCCGCGACATGCGCACCATCCTGGATGTGGTGGCCGAGCACGCGCCCAAGATCAGTGATCCGAACGAGCTGACCGCGATGGTCCGCGTGGCGCTGGGCCGCGCCATCACGCAGCAGCTGTTCCCGAACAATGCCGACCTGCAGGTGATCGGCCTCGACGCCGGCCTGGAGCGCGTGCTGTCGCAGGCGCTGACCAACGGCGGCGGCATCGAGCCGGGCCTGGCCGACGCGCTGCTGCAGCAGACCCAGGGCGCGGTTACGCGCCAGGAGCAGATGGGCATGGACCCGGTGCTGCTGGTGCCGTCGCAGCTGCGTCCGCTGATGGCGCGCTTCCTGCGCCGGACCATGCCGCAGCTGCGCGTGCTGTCGCACGCCGAGGTGCCGGACAACCGCAATATCCGCATCACCGCCATGATCGGCGCGTGAGGAGTCAACGATGAGCGTAGCCAAGTTTGTCGCGGCCAACGGCCGCGAAGCCATGCGCCAGGTGCGCGAAGCCATGGGCCCGGATGCCGTGGTGCTGTCCAACCGCACCGTCGAGGGCGGGGTGGAGATCGTCGCCATGCGCGATACCGATCTGGGCAGCGTGTCGGCCGGCGCGCAGGTGTATGTGCCGCCGGCACCGGCGCAGGTACCGGCACCTGAGCCCGCGGCCATCGGCGACCTGCGCGGCGAGCTGCAATCGATGCGGGCCATGCTGGAGCGCCAGCTGGCCGGCATCGGCGCCGCGCCGGGCGTGGCCCCGAGCGCGGCAGCGCACGGCGTGGCCGCGAGCGACCCGCTGCGCGAATCGCTGTTCGAATGGATGGTCGGCGCAGGCTTCTCCGGGCAACTGGCGCGCACGCTGCTGGCGCGGCTGCCGCTGGGCTATGACCGGCCCGCGGCCATGGGCTGGATCCGCGGCGAACTGGCCAGCAAGCTGCCGGTGCTGGGCGACGAGGACCACCTGTTCGCGCAGGGCGGCGTGCTGGCGCTGGTGGGCCCCACCGGCGTGGGCAAGACCACCACCACGGCCAAGCTGGCGGCGCGCTACGTGCTGCGCCACGGCGCCGACAAGCTGGCGTTGCTGACTACCGACAGCTTCCGTATCGGCGCCCATGAGCAGCTGCGCATCTATGGCGACATCCTCGGCGTGCCGGTGCATGCCGTGAAAGACGCCGCCGACCTGCGCTTCGCGCTGGCGGCGATGAAGGACAAGCACCTGGTGATCATCGACACCGTCGGCATGAGCCAGCGCGACCGCAGCCTGTCGGAACAGATCGCCATGCTGGCCGGCGTGCCTGCGCCGGTGCAGCGCGTGCTGCTGCTCAACGGCGCCAGCCATGGCGATACCCTCAACGAGGTGGTGCACGCCTACCGCCACGACGCCGCGCCGGATGGCGGCGGCATCGACGGCTGCATCATCAGCAAGCTGGATGAAGCGACGCACCTGGGATCGGTGCTGGACGTGGTGATCCGCCACCGGCTGCCGGTGTTCTATGCCTCCACCGGCCAGCGCGTGCCCGAGCACCTGGAGCTCGCCAACAGCACCGCGCTGGTCGAGCGCGCCTTCCTGACGCCGCGCCGCGGCTCTGTTTTCGCCGATGCCGATGCGGCGCGCCGTGCGGCAGCTGGTGCGGGTGAAGAGACAAGCGCGCGCGGTGGCGCCACCGATGTGCTGCGCTCGCTGACCGATAGCGCCGACGCGCTCGGCCAGTGCGTGGCCGAACTCAACGGCGCGGGCCTGGGCTTCGACCTGGCCCGCTCGCTGTGGCAGCAGCGCGGCGCCGGCGCGCCAGCCCTGCGCGCGATGTCGCAGCAGGTGCGCGAAGCGGTGTGCCGTGACGTGACGCGCCAGTGCGACCAGTACGTGCTGGCCGTCGCCGCCACGCTGCAGGTGGCCGTGCCCGGGCGCCGCTCGCCCCAGCCGGTCCAGCACACGCTGTGGCTGGCCGACCGCAACGGCATGCCGCTGGCCGCCACCGTCACGCCCACTGGCCGTGCCGGCCAGCCGCTGGGTGAAGCCGAATCGGATGCCGCCAACCTGCGCGCCGCGATGAGCGCCGCGCGCAAGGTCGTCAACCTGATCGAGGCAGTGCCGTCCGCCGCCACGCTGGCGCGCTGGCAGCTGGCCGGCGAGCGCTGGGTGGCCAGCGCGCGCAAGACCGCGCGCGTGGTCAGCGCCGGCACCGCGTGGAAGCTGGATGCGCTGGCGGATACGCTGACCTTCCATGCCGTCGGCGAAGACACCGTGCGCGAGCGCGATGCCGTGCGCTGGCTGGCAACCGCCGAGGTGCGCGTGCCGGACAGCCCGGTGCGCGGCAAGGGCACGCCAGATGGCGGCATCGACGCCTGCCTGGTGGTGGCCCGCCTGGCCGACCGTGCTACCGGCGAGCTGCTCGATACACGCTACCTGCTGTGCGATCCGGCGCTGGCGCAGGATGCCGCGCAGGTGGCCCGCTGGGCCTTGTGGACCGACGCGGCCGAGGCCGGCCTGCGCACGCTGCGCCACGCCATCGACCATTTCGCGCAGGACGCAGGGGATGCGCCCGATGCCGCCGCCGTGGCCGCACTGCAGCTGGGCTTGTCGGTGCTGCGCCTGGAACACGCGCCCACCGCGGCCGCGCCCGCGTTCCTGGCGCGCCTGGCCGGCCGTACGGTGCGCCCGGGCGTGCCGGTGCCGGGCACCGTGCTCAATGAAGGCATGGGCCGCATGCTGGCGCTGCTCGACGTGCTGGAAAACTATCCGGGCCGCGGCAACGCCGCGCCCGCTGCCGCCGCGGAGGCCCTGCAGTGAGCACCCTCGCCATGGACCAGGCCGCGAGCCTGCGCCGCATGCTGGCGCCGCGCACCACGCGCCGCATCGCCGTGCTCGCCAGCGAACGCGGCGCCGGCGCGACCACCGTGGCGCTGGGTTTGTCGCATGCGCTGGCGATGCAAGGCGAGCGCGTGCTGCTGGTCGACGAAGACGCCAACGCCCCTGCCACGCGCTGGTCCGGCGCCAGGCCGGCGGGCACGCTGGCTGACGTCCACGCGGGCCGGCTGTCGCTCGATGCGGCGGCGGGCGTGAGCCCGCAAGGCGTGCTGTCGGTACTGCCGGCGGGCCGGCCGGTGCCGGGCGCTGCCTTGGCGCAGGCGGCGACGAACGATTTCCGCAGCGTGCTGGTCGATGCCGCCCCCGACGCCGACGGCGCGCTGTCGACGCTTGCGGGCGATGCGCACAACGTGCTGGTGGTGATGCGCCCGGAGCTGGCATCGATCACCGCCGCCTACGCCTGCATCAAGCGGCTGCACCACCTGTATGCGTGGCGCCAGTTCCACCTGATCGTCAACCTGGCGGCCAGCGAAGCCACGGTGCAGGCCATCCTGCGCAACCTGGCGCGCACTGCCAGCCAGTACCTCGGCGTCGAAGTGCTGTGCGCGGGCTGGCTGCCGGCGGATCCGCTGGTGGCGCGCGCCGCGCAGCTGGGCCGCTGCGTGGTCGATGCCTTCCCGGCCGCGCCGGCCACCGCGGCCCTGCGCCGCAGCGCCGGCGGCATCGGCGCCTGGCCGTTGCGCGCGGATGCCGCCGCGCCAGCAGCCGCGCCCGCCATGGCCTGAGCCTGCCAGCCATGCCACCCGAAACCACCACAGCCTGAGCCAGCCGGCACGCCAAGGCGTACCGGTCCAGCCATCCAGCAGTCACGAGAATTGCACCATGTACACGATCCAGGGAAAGCTCGAACAGGCCGATGTGGTCAAGGCGCACGCCCAGCTGGTGCGCCGCATCGCGCTGCAGCTCGCCGCGCGGCTGCCCGCCAGCGTGCAGATCGACGACCTGATCCAGGCCGGCATGATCGGCCTGCTCGACGCCGCCAAGCGCTATGAAGACACCCACGGCGCGCGCTTCGAGACCTACGCCAGCCAGCGCATCCGCGGCGCCATGCTCGACGAGGTGCGCGCCAACGACTGGCAATCGCGCAGCCTGCGCCAGTTCACCCGCCGCATCGAACGCACCCAGCGCAACCTGGAACAGAAGCTCGGCCGCACGCCGATCGACTCCGAAGTGGCCGAGGCCATGGAGATGCCGCTGGACGAATACCAGCTGCTGCTCAACGAGGTCTATGGCTGCCAGCTGCTGCACTATGAAGACTTCGAGCGCTCCGGCGAAGAAGACTTTCTCGACCGCCACCTCGGCGGCAGCGACGACGGCAACCCGCTGACCGTGCTGATGGAAAGCGGCATGCGCGAGGCACTGGTCCGCGCCATCGAACGCCTGCCCGAGCGCGAGAAGCTGGTGCTGTCGCTGTGCTACGACCAGGAACTGAACCTGCGCGAAATCGGCGCCGTGCTCGAGGTGACCGAGTCGCGCGTATGCCAGATCCGCGGCCAGGCCATCAACCGGCTGCGCAGCCAGTTGCGCGGCCTGCTGTGATGCCCGGCAAGGCGCGCGCCGCGCGTGGCGCTTGCTGGCTGCTGGCCGCGGTATCGGCGTGCGCGTGGGCCGCGTTCGACGCCGGCACCCGCCACGCCTGGACCGGCTCGGTCAACGGCCCGGCCCTGCACGGCCGCGGCCAGCGCGCGGTATCGCCGCCAATCCTGCCCACCGGCGTATTGCCGCAATCGGAAGGGGTCATTACCTCGGTGCGCTGGCGCTACAGCTTCGCCAAGACGCCGCCGGCGGAACTGCAGGCCTACCTGTGCAATGCGCAACGCTGCGTGTTGCTGACGCAGGCCGAGGGCAAGACCGATGCGTTCTTCGGCGACGATGCCACCAAGGGGTTTGTGTTTGCGTTCCGGGTGCCGGGGCAGGGGAGCCTGGTGCCGGTGTTGCAGGGGCGGAGTAATGAGGTGGTGGTGGGGTTCAGGTAGGGATGAATGTTCCGTTTTTTCGTCACTTATCAACAAGTGACGAAAAAATGGAACATCAGGCGATCCAGGGAAAGCCGTGTGAAAGCGGGCAATGAAATATGATCTTCTCAAGAATTCATGCTCGACGAACACCGCTCAAGCATTGGAGAACATCGGCATCCTGGCACATGACCCACGCAACATACAGACGCCCATTACGCCCGCCGAGCTATTATTCGTGGTTAGCAAGTCCAACCGTGTCGTGGAAAGAAGGCTGTATCCAAAAGGTTGGAAGCATGGCGCGTCCACCAACTGGTAGACCATGAGGAAGATATTCATTACCTTGGGATTGCTTACGCTTATGGCCGGAGCGTACGTATTTGTCACGGGTCTGCGCATCAGTTTTACGCCAAGCGTGACCATTACTGCCGTTAAGCTCTACGCTACCGAAGAGGATGCCAGTGCGCAGAGCGAGAACTTCCAGATGTTGCCAATCAATACCAAGTGCTATCTAACCAAGGTCGGGAGCAAGCACAACACTATGCGCGTGCGCTGCGAAGAGCCGGCGGTTGAGGGTTGGATTTGGGACTTCCACCTATTTGAGCCACCGCTTTGAGCTGCGAATCATATCTGCCACCACGACGGTGGCGTGGTCCCGCGCACGATTTGTGTACTCCCTCTCCCGCTTGTGGGAGAGGTTAGGGGTGAGGGCGGGAATATCAACGAAGTGAAGGCCGTCGCTATTACCACCGCCGGCCCTCACCCCCGCCCCTCTCCCGCAAGCGGGAGAGGGGAGAAAACCTGCAGCGTCATCATTGCCTCGAGCTTTCCAATTCCCGCTTGTGTACTCCCTCTCCCGCTTGCGGGAGAGGGTTGGGGTGAGGGCGAGCGCATCAACGAAGTGAACGCGCACGCTATTGCCATTGCAGAAAGCGCACAGCAACCGAACCCTTACCCGGCCGCCAGACTAACCCCACCCACACCCGCCGCCGCCTTCCCATCCTTCCCATACAACCCCGCATCCCCGCCACTATGCTGGCGCAGCGCCTGGATGGCTTCACGGGTGAAGTCGAGATGGGCGTCCACCACCGCCCCGTTGAGCGCATTGGCGTCACGCGCGGTGCGGGCCGCAAAGATCAGCCCGCGCCAGGCATCGGCCACGGCCGGTTCGACCTGGCGGCCGAGCAACTGGCCTTCTGGGCCCGCGCGCAGGCCCAGCGCGCCCATCTGGGCTTCGCGGGCCTTGAGCTGGCGGGACAAAGCCTGGCCCAGTTCGACCTTGCGCGTCAGCAGCCCGCTCAGGGACTGGAAGTCGCCCCGCTTGAGGGCGTCGCGCTCTTCGGCGAGGAGTTGGCCGAAGGCCTGGATGCCTTCGGTTTCGCGCTGCAGGGACTGGATCAGGCTCTGGCTCATGGTGGCTATTTGGGGTCGGCCTGGCCGAGCTCGCGCAGGGTGGCGAGCAGGCCATCGGCAATCTTGCCCGGGTCGATGCGGATCCGGCCTTCGGCGATGGCCTGGCGGATCTCTTCGACCTTGGCGGTATCGATATCGTCGTCAGCCGGCTGGGCCAGGCGGGCGCTGATGTCGCGCACCTGGGCGGCCAGCGGGCTGACGCTCAGGCCGGCGGACGGCGTGGCCGCATCGGCGGCGGCCGGGGCGGCGTGGGGCCGGGCGGCGTCGCCAGCGGCGGCGTCGGCCGGACGGGACGAGGTGGAGTGGTTGATCTTCACGGGGCGATCCTTGCTGGTTTCCTATGGCATTACGGACGCGCAGGCGAATTCTTTAGGGCGCCTGGCCCGGATTCGCTGCACGGCGGCTGCGGCGGCATTTTCGCACGCCGCCTGCCCCGGGATTCCAGTCAATTCAGCCACGATTACAGCACCTGGCGCACCGTCATTGCAGCACCACGGTGTCGCCGCTGCGCACCAGGCCATTGACCACCTGGCCGTTGCGCAGCCGTACCTGCACGGTATTGCCGGTGGCGGCGTCGGCCAGCACCTTGCCTTCGCTGGTGATCTGGAAGGCGTCGCCCTCGACCGCCACGGTGACGGTCTGGCCCTGGCGCACGGCGATGGCCTTGCGCAGCAGGTCGGTGCGCAGCGGCGAGCCGGCGGCGATGCGGTTGGCGGTGACGGCCCCCGCAAGCTGCGCCGGATCGGTGATCACCGCGCGCGGCAGCGCGCCCAGGTCGCCCTGGCGGATTTCCACATCGGCCTGGCCGACCGGCTCGCCCGGGCCCAGCGCGCGCGCGGCCACGTAATAGTCGGTCAGCACGGAGACGCGCGCCTGCATGTAGCGCACCCAGGGCCGCTCGCCGCCGCAGCGCACGCCTACCGAGACGCGTCCCCACGGGGAAGCGCCGGCGGGCAGGAACGGGTCGGGCGCGATGCATTCGGGCGCGCGCCCGCCTGACGGCGGCGCCACCTGCACGCTCACCTTGCCCGGCAGGCCGGCGGCCTGCTGCTGCAGGAAGCGCTCGACGGCCACGCGTGCGGGGTCTTCCGTGAAGGGGCTGCCCGCGGCGGAGGCGGGGCTGCCGGGACCATGCGCGGCCGGCGCCTGCATGGCGACCGGCGTGATCTGCGCCGGCGCGGCGCCCGCGGCGCCAGGGCCAAGCAGGCAGGCGCCAAGCAGGTAAGCGCCCAGCGGCGCTTGCGCCAGGCGGCGCGCGTTGCGGCAATGCTGTTTCATCTGGACTTCCCGGCAAGGACGGCGCACGGCCCCGTGACTGGCTGCGCGCGCCGTATACATCTGTCATCGGGGCCCATTGTAGGCAGCGCCTCGCGCGCGGGCGGGCCGAAATGCGCGGATTTCCCGTCCTTATTCATCCGATTGGCGTGACAGGTCCCCGCCTAAGATGCCAACCCTGAAGAACCCCGGTTCGCCCCGCTTATGGGGGCGCCTTGTCAGCAGGGAGATGCAGATGATTGACAGACTCGACGCGGCGCTACGCTTCCAGCAGGAAGCGCTGAGCCTGCGCAACCAGCGGCAGTCGGTGATTGCCTCGAACATCGCGCACGCGGACACGCCCGGCTACAAGGCGCGCGACTTTGATTTCTCCAGCACGCTGGCGCAGACCGTGGAGCGCGGCCACCGCAACGAGGGCATGTCGCTGTCGACCACGTCGGTGCGCCACCTGCCCGCGCAGGCGCCCGGGCGCGAGGAATTCGACCTGGCCTACCGCATCCCGCTGCAGTCCAGCGTGGACGGCAACACCGTGGAAATGGACACCGAACGCGTGGCCTTTGCCGACAACGCCGTGCACTTCGAGTCCGGCCTGACGGTGATGAATTCCAGGATCAAGACCATGCTGGCGGCAATCCAGCAGTAACGCAGGAGCGAACCCATGCCGGCAATGAACATCTTCGACGTCGCGGGCTCGGCCATGGCCGCGCAGTCGCAGCGCATGAACGTGACCGCGTCCAACCTGGCCAACGCCGACAGCGTGGTCAGCCCCAACGGCCAGGCCTACCGCGCCAAGCAGGTGGTGTTCGGCATGGCGCCCACGCCGGGACAGACCGATATCGGCGGCGTGCAGGTGCAGGGCGTGAGCGAGGACCCGTCGCCCCCGCGCATGGTGCACAACCCCACCCATCCGATGGCCAATGCGCAGGGCTATGTGGTGATGCCCAACGTCAACCCGGTGGAGGAGATGGTCAACATGATCTCGGCCTCGCGCTCCTACCAGGCCAACGTGGAGGTGCTCAACACCGCCAAGAACATGATGCTCAAGACGCTGACGATCGGCCAGTGACACGCGCCGGCCCATCACGGCAACGGCTCCATCCGCACCTCGCACACAAGCAACTGACATGACCACCACCCCGCCGGTAGGCAGCAACACGCAAGGCATCAACGACGCGCTCAAGAGCGGCAGCGCCAGCGCGTCCGAGCTGCAGAACAACTTCCTGACCATGCTCGTCACGCAGATGAACAACCAGGATCCGCTCAACCCGATGGACAACGCGCAGCTGACCTCGCAGCTGGCGCAGATCAGCACGGTCAGCGGCATGCAGACCATGAACGCGACGCTGTCGCAGCTGCTGGGGCAGGTCAGCGCCAGCCGCGCCATGGATTCCGCGGCGCTGATCGGCCGTACCGTGATGGTGCCGGGCAAGCAGGTCTCGGTGGAAGGCGGCGTGCCGGGCAAGATCGGCGTGGACCTGCCGTCGACCGCGGACGCGGTCACCGTCGACGTGCTCGACAAGGACGGCAACGTGGTGCGCACCATCGACATGAAGGGCCAGACCGCGGGCGTGCACAACATCGCGTGGGACGGCAAGAACAACGCCGGCGTGGCGGTGGCCGACGGCGACTACACCTTCAAGGTGAGCGCCACCGCCAACGGCACCTCGGTGAAGCCGGTGGCGCTGGTGTACGGCAAGGTCGAGAGCATCAGCGGCGACGCCAGCGGCGTGCTGGTGGACCTGGGCGACGGCCAGACCGCCAACGTCGACGACGTGCGCCGCATTCTCTAATACGCAGGTGCCGGCAGCGCGCGGGCGCCAGGCCGGCTTCAACCACAGCCTAGATAAAAGGAAGCAATCATGGGTTTCGGTCAAGGGGTAAGCGGCCTGAACGCCGCCGCGTCCAACCTGGACGTGATCGGCAACAACATCGCCAACGCCAACACGGTTGGCTACAAGCAATCGGCCGCGCAGTTCGCCGACGTCTACGCGGGTACCAAGATCGGCCTGGGCGTGCGCGTGAACTCGGTGGTGCAGTCGTTCAACCAGGGCAATATCGAGGCCTCGGGCCGGTCCCTGGACGTGGCCATCACCAACGGCAACGGCTTCTTCCGCATGACCAGCCCGGAAGGCGCGGTCTACTACTCGCGCAACGGCCAGTTCCAGCGCCAGGAAGACGGCCGCATCACCAATATGCAGGGCTTGCAGGTGACGGGCTATCCGGCCGGCGTGGCCGGCGGCGCCGGCGTGCAGCCGCAGCCGCTGGTGATCAGCAACGCGCAGATGGAGCCGCGCGCCACCAGCAGCATCACCGCCAAGTTCCAGCTCGATTCGCGCGCCACCGTGCCGACGCAGGCGTTTGCCAGCGCGCCCGGCGTGTCGCCGACCAGCAACATGTTCAACTACAGCACGGCGATCAACGTCTATGACTCGCTGGGCAACAAGCAGCAGCTGATGGCGTACTTCGCCAAGTCGGGCGCTGCGCCCACCGTGCCGGGCGGCACCGACTGGCAGATGTACGTGACCGACGTCAACGGCAACACCGTCGGCGGCGCGCCGGTCACGCTGTCGTTCGACAACGCCGGCGCGCTGCAGGCGCCGGGCGCGGGCGCGGTCACGCTGACCCAGCCGGCGGCCAACGGTGCCCAGGCCATGGCCATGCGCCTGGACCTGACCGGCACCACCCAGTTCGGCGCCGACAACGACGTCAAGCAGCTGAGCCAGAACGGCTATACCTCGGGCAGCCTGCTGGGCTTCTCGGTCAACGGCGACGGCACCATCACCGGCAACTATTCCAACGAGCAGACCAAGCCGCTGGGCCAGATCGTGATGGCCGCGTTCGGCAACGTCGAAGGCCTGAAGCCCGAGGGCGACAACGTGTGGTCCGCCACCGGCTCGTCCGGCCAGCCGCTGCTCGGCGTGGCCGGCGGCAGCCTGGGCACGCTGCGCTCGAACGCGGTGGAAGCCTCCAACGTGGACCTGTCCGGCCAGCTGGTCAACCTGATCGTGGCCCAGCGCAACTACCAGGCCAACGCGCAGACCATCAAGGCGCAGGACACGGTCATGCAGACCCTGGTGAACCTGTGATCGCCACGCTGAGCTGAGCCGCCGCCATGGACCGCATGATCTACACCGCCCTGTCGGGCGCCAAGCAGATACTCGACCAGCAAGCGGCGGTATCGAACAACCTCGCCAACGTCTCGACGCCGGCGTTCCGCGCCCAGGTCAACCTGTACCGCGCGGTGCCGGTGGTCGGGGCGGAGGCCGGCACGCGCGCCTTCACGCTGGCGTCCACGCCGGGTGCCGACATGCGCGCCGGGCCGCTGACCTACACCGGCCGCGCGCTCGACGTGGCGCTGCAGGGCAACGGCTGGCTGGTGGTGCAGGCGCCGGACGGCAGCGAGGCCTATACCCGCGCCGGCGCGCTGCAGGTGGCGCAGGACGGCCAGGTGCAGACCCTCTCCGGCCTGCCGGTGATGGGCGACGGCGGTCCGCTGGCGGTGCCGCCGGGCTCGCAGGTGACCATCGGCACCGACGGCACCATCACCGCGCGCGGCCCGGGCGAGGCCTCGGCCGGGCTGGCGCAGGTGGGCCGGCTGCGCGTGGTCAACTCGCCCAACGACGCCATCGCCCGCGGCGATGACGGCCTGTTCCGCCTGCGCCCCGGCGCGCAGCCGCTCGAGGCCGATCCCACCGTGCGCGTGATCTCGGGCGCGCTCGAAGGCAGCAACGTCAACCCGACCGAAGCCATGGTCGAGATGATCGCCAATGCGCGCCGCTTCGAGATGCAGATGAAGATGATCCAGGGCGCCGACGGCAACGAGCAGCGCGCCAACCAGCTGCTCTCGACCAACTGAACCGAATGACCGGCCGGCACGGCGTTGTCGTGCCGGCCCACAGCACCCACCAAGGACCCACATGATCCGCTCTCTCTGGATTGCCAAGACCGGCCTCGATGCGCAGCAGACGCAGATGGACGTGATCTCGAACAACCTGGCCAACGTGTCGACCAACGGCTTCAAGCGCGGCCGCGCGGTGTTCGAGGAACTGATGTACCAGACCATCCGCCAGCCCGGTGCGCTGTCGTCGGACCAGACCACGCTGCCCTCGGGCATGCAGCTGGGCACCGGCGTGCGCCCGGTGGCGACCGAGCGCATCCACACCCAGGGCAATCCGCAGCAGACCGGCAATGCCAAGGACGTGGCCATCCTGGGCCAGGGCTTTTTCCAGGTGGCGCTGCCCGACGGCACCACCGCCTATACCCGCGACGGCTCGTTCCAGGTGGACCAGAACGGCCAGCTGGTCACGTCCAGCGGCTTCGTGATCCAGCCCGCCATCACCATCCCGGCCAACACGCTGTCGATGACCATCGGCCGCGACGGCACGGTGTCGGTGACGCAGCCGGGCTCCAGCGCCAACGTGCAGGTGGGGCAGCTGCAGCTGGCCACCTTCATGAACCCGGCCGGCCTGGAAAGCATGGGCGAGAACCTCTACGTGCAGACCGATGCCTCGGGCGCGCCCAACACCACCGTGCCGGGCCTGAACGGCGCGGGCGTGGTGCAGCAGAACTATGTCGAGGCGTCCAACGTCAACGTGGTCGAGGAACTGGTCAGCATGATCCAGACCCAGCGCGCGTACGAGATCAACAGCAAGGCGGTGCAGGCCTCCGACCAGATGCTGCAGCGCCTGGCGCAACTGGGTTGACTGGTGTGAACATGGCCACCTTGCTTTCCCGCCTGGGCGCGCGTGCGCTGGTTTGCCTGGCCGGCGTGGCAATGCTGGCCGCCAGCGGCTGCGCGCTGATGCCGCGCGAGCCGCTGGTGCAGATGCCGACCACGGCGCGCGCCGAGCCGCGCCCGATCGGCCCGGCTTCCGGCTCGATCTACCAGTCGTCGTACGCCGGCATACCGCTGTTCGAGGACCGCCGCCCGCGCAACGTGGGCGACATCCTGACCATCCTCATCACCGAGAACGTCAACGCCAGCAAGAACTCCGGCACCAACACCAGCCGCACCGGCAACGCCGCGCTGGCGTTCGAGTCCGTGCCGCGCGCGCTGGGCGGCCTGTTCGGCACCAGCCAGAACGCCAACATCAACGGCGCCAACACCATGAAGGCCAGCGGTGGCGCCAGCGCGGCCAACACCTTCAACGGCACCATCACCGTGACCGTGCTGGAAGTGCTGGCCAACGGCAACCTGGTGGTCTCCGGCGAAAAGCAGATGGCCATCAACCAGGGCGCCGAGTTCATCCGTTTCTCGGGCGTGGTCAATCCCCGCACCATCACCGGCGACAACGCCGTGCTGTCGACGCAGGTCGCCGATGCGCGCATCGAATACACCGCCAAGGGGGTGATCGACGAAGCGCAGAACATGGGCTGGCTGCAGCGCTTCTTCCTCAATGTTTCTCCGTTCTGACCGCGCCATGTCTGCCCAGATGCTCGCTCGTTTCCTGTCCCGCCTGCTGCGGCTGACCATGGTCAGCCTGGCGCTGGGCGTGGCCTTTGGCGCCTTTGCCACCAGTGCCAAGGCCGAGCGCCTGAAGAACCTGGCCACCTTCCAGGGCGTGCGCGACAACCCGCTGGTCGGCTACGGCCTGGTGGTGGGGCTGGACAACACCGGCGACCAGACCATGCAGACGCCGTTCACCACGCAGAGCCTGACCAACATGCTCTCGCAGCTGGGGATCACGCTGCCGGCCGGCAAGAACATGCAGCTCAAGAACGTGGCGGCGGTGATGGTCACAGCCTCGCTGCCCGCGTTCGCGCAGCCTGGCAGCCAGCTCGACGTGGTGGTGTCGTCGATGGGCAATGCCAAGAGCCTGCGCGGCGGCACGCTGCTGATGACGCCGCTCAAGGGGGCCGACGGCCAGGTCTACGCCATCGCCCAGGGCAACATGCTGGTGGGCGGCGCCGGCGCGTCGGCCAACGGCAGCAAGGTGCAGATCAACCAGCTGGCGGTGGGCCGCATCGCCAACGGCGCCATCGTCGAACGCGCGGTCGCGCCGTTCCAGCCCGATGGCGGCGTGCTCAACCTGGAACTGAAGGACACGGATTTCAGCACCGCCGAGCGCGTGGTCGAAGCCATCAACCGCAACATGGGCGGCGGCGTGGCCGCGGCGCTGGACGGGCGCGTGGTGCAGGTGCGCGCGCCGGTGTCGCCGGCGGCGCGCGTGGGCTTCCTGGCCCGCATCGAGAATCTCGACGTGACGCCGGCGAAGGCCGCGGCCAAGGTGATCCTGAACGCCCGCACCGGCTCCATCGTGATGAACCAGGCGGTGACGGTGGAAGACTGCGCGGTGGCGCACGGCAACCTGTCGGTGGTCATCAACACGCAGCCGGTGATCAGCCAGCCCGCGCCGTTCAGCGAGGGGCAGACCGTGGTGGCGCCAGTGTCGCAGATCGACATGAGGCAGCAGGGCGGCTCGCTGCAGATCGTCAAGGCGGGCGCCTCGCTGGCCGCCGTGGTCAAGGGGCTGAACGCGCTGGGCGCGACCCCCGCCGACCTGCAGACCATCCTGGAAGCGATGCGCGCGGCCGGTGCGCTGCGCGCCGAGCTGGAAGTGATCTGACCATGAACAGCGGCATCAACGGTGGCGCGATGCCTGCGACCGGCGCCGACCTGACCCAGCGCTTCGCGCTGGACACGCAGGGCTTCGAGGCGCTCAAGCACAGCGCGCGCGGCGGCGCCGACGCCAATACGCTGCAGGCCGTCGCCAAGCAGTTCGAGGCGGTGTTCACGCAGATGGTGCTCAAGAGCATGCGCGACGCCACGCCGCAGGACGGCCTGTTCGACAACGAGCAGAGCAAGCTCTACCTGTCGATGATGGACCAGCAGCTGGCGCAGCAGATGTCGTCGCGCGGCATCGGCCTGGCCGACGTGATGGTGCGCCAGCTGGCGCGCGCCACCGGCACCGCGATGCCCGCCGGCATGAACGCGCTGACGCCGGCCGAGGCCGGCAAGGCCGCCGATGCCGAGCTGGCCAGGCTGCTCGACAGCCGCGGCGCCGGCGCCATGCCCGCCGATGCCGGCGAGCAGGCCGACCTGCCCGCCATCGGCACCATCGTCGCGGGCCAGCAATGGAATCCCACCGCGGGCCTGCGCCAGTACCAGCCGCAGTCCTACGGGGACCACGGCCAGGGCGAAGACCGGCTCGGCCGGCTGCCCGACGATGCGCCCGCGCACGTCAGCGCCTTCGTCGCCCGCATGGCCGGCCCCGCCGAAGCTGCTGCCCGCGCCAGCGGCGTGCCGGCACGGCTGATCGTCGGCCAGGCCGCGCTGGAATCCGGCTGGGGCCAGCGCGAAATCACGCACGCCGATGGCTCGACCACGTTCAACGTCTTCGGCATCAAGGCCGGCCCCAGCTGGAAGGGCCGCGTCGCGGAAATCACCACCACCGAATACATCGACGGCCAGCCGCAGAAGGTGCGGGCGAAGTTCCGCGCCTATGGGTCCTACGACGAGGCTTGCGCCGACTACGCGCGCCTGCTGACCAGCAACCCGCGCTACGCGGGCGTGGTCAGCGCGGCCAGCGCCGAGGACGCGGCGCATGGCTTGCAGAGGGCGGGGTATGCCACGGATCCGGCGTACGGGCACAAGCTGGTGAAGATCATGAAGAAGGTGGCGGCTTAGGGTCAAAGCTTTGCTTGTAGCCGCCGGCCGCATCATTGCCTCGGCGTTTCAAATTCCCGCTTGTGTACTCCCTCTCCCGCAAGCGGGAGAGGGGAGAAAGCCGCCGCACCGCAAGCGGCAGTGCGTTCCGATTCATTCCCAGCCTAAAGTCCCACCCCCCAACAGCCGATAACGTCCACATACCACCCCGCCGCCCCTCACCGCGGCAGTCCCACCAATCCCGGACCAGAGCACCATGTCTCTCTTCAGTATTGGCCTCTCCGGCCTGAACACCGCGCAGAACGCGCTGACGACGACGGGCCACAACTTTGCCAATTCGGCAACCGAAGGCTACTCGCGCCAGAACACCATCGTCGCGTCCGCCGGCGGCCAGTACACCAGCCAGGGCTTCTACGGCTTCGGCTCGAACACCACCACGGTGATCCGCGTCTATGACGAGTTCCTGACCGGCCAGCTGCGCGGCGCCACCTCGGCCAGCGCGTCGCTGGCGATGTACTCGGACCAGATCAGCCAGATCGACAACCTGCTCGCCGACCAGAAGGGCGGCCTGGCGCCGCTGATGCAGAAGTTCTTTGCCGCGGTGCAGGCCGTGGCCGATACCCCGGCCGATCCGGCCGCGCGCCAGGGCATGCTGTCGGCGGGCCAGGCGCTGGTGGGACAGGTGCGCTCGGCCAGCAACTACTTCAAGCAGCTGCAGGCCGGCGTCAACGAACAGGTCGGCACCGCGGTCACGCAGGTCAACGCGTACACCAAGCAGATTGCCAACCTGAACCAGGAAATCACGCGCCTGAAAGCGGCCTCGGGCGGCCAGCCGCCCAACGACCTGCTCGACCAGCGAGACCAGGCCGTGGCCGAGCTGACCAAGCTGGTCGGCGCCAAGGTGGTGGTGCAGGACAGCGGCACCTACAACGTCTTCGTCGGCAACGGCCAGCCGCTGGTGATGGGCAACGACGCCTATGAACTGAAGGCCGTGGCCTCGGCCGCCAACCCCAACCGCACCGTGGTGGCCTACACGCTGCCCTCCGGCGCCGTGATCGAGAGCGAGCCGGGCGCGCTCACCGGCGGCTCGCTGGGTGGCCTGCTGCAGTTCCGTACGGAGACGCTGGATCCGGCGCAAAGCGCGATCGGCCGCCTGTCGCTGGCGATCGGCGCGAGCTTCAATGCGCAGCACCAGCTCGGCATCGACCTGAACGGCGCCGCCGGCACCGACATGTTCCGGCTTGGCGGCGCCACCACCATCCCCAACGCCAACAACACCGTCAAGACCACCGTCGCCACCGCCACCATCGACAATGCGTCGGCGCTGACCACCAGCGACTACAAGCTCCACTTCGACGGCACCAACTACACGCTGACGCGCCTGTCCGACAACCAGCAGGTGGTCACGCCCGTGCCCGCGGGCGGCGCCACCTACCCGCTGCAATTCAGCGCCGACGGCTTTACCGTCGAGATCAACGCGCCGATGGGCACCAACGATTCGTTCACGGTGCAACCCACCCGCAATGCCGCCACCGGCTTCGACATGGCGATCACCGATCCCGCCAAGATCGCCGCGGCATCGCCCGCCTACATCGAGGCAACTGCCGGCAACAAGGGCAACGCCACGGCGTCGCTGAGCAAGGTCGCGCCCGGATTCTCGCTGCCGGCCGGCAAGATCACCGCCGAGTTCGACGGCACCAATTACGTCTTCAAGGTCGGCGGCGTGGCCATGGCGCCGCAGCCGGTGGGCGTGCCCAACGGCAGCAATACCGACTTCACCCTCAACGGCCTGACCTTCAGCTTCGGCGGCACCCCCGCCGCGGGCGACAGCTTTACGCTGGGCAGCAATGCCGGCGCGGTCAAGGACAACGGCAACATGCTGGTGCTGGCCAAGCTGCAGAACGCCAAGACCATCGGCGGCGTGTCCAGCTTCAGCGAAGCCTACGCGCAGCTGGTCAACGATGTCGGCACGCGCGCCAAGTCGGTCAAGATCGCGTCGACCTCGCAGGACAGCATCACCACGCAGATCAAGACCGCGCAGCAATCGGTGTCGGGCGTCAACATGGACGAGGAAACCGTGTCGATGCTGCGCTTCCAGCAGCTGTACCAGGCCAACGCGCGCGTGATCCAGACCGCCGGCACGCTGTTCGACACCATCATCGGCATCGGCCGCTAAGCGCCGCGCCCCCCGCGTCAGAAGAGGTAACCCAATATGCGCGTTGCAAGCTCCACCCTGTACCAGCAAGGCCTGGCTTCGATGAACTACCAGCAGGGCGCGCTGATGCACATCCAGCAGCAGCTCGGCACCGGCCGCTCCATCCTGACCCCGTCGGACGATCCTGTCGGCGCCACCCGCGCCCTCGGCGTCAGCCAGGCACAGGCCGTCAACGGCCAGTACGCCACCTCCCGCAACCAGGCCAATATCGCGCTGGCCGCGGAAGAGAACGCGCTGCAGTCCGTCACCACCATCACGCAGAACATCCAGACCCTGCTGGTGCAGGCCGGCAACGGCACCATGAGCGATGCCGACCGCGGCTCGCTCGCGACCGCGCTGGAAGGCCTGTACAACCAGCTGCTGAGCCTGGCCAACTCCGACGACGGCAACGGCCAGTTCCTGTTCGGCGGCACCCGCTCGGGCAGCGCGCCGTTCACGCAGAGCGCGGGGGCCAGCACCTACATCGGCGACAACGGCCAGCAACTGCTGCAGGTCGACGTGGCGCGCCAGATGCCCGCCGGCAACACCGGCCGCGAAGTCTTCATGAGCGTGACCGGCGGCGCCGGCTATGTGGTCAAGGGCGACCCCGCCAACACCGGCACCGCCACCTTCGGCACGGTGTCCACCACCGACCCGAGCCACCCGCTGTTCGGCCATGCGCTGCAGATGTCGTTCACGGCCAACGCCACCGGCCAGATCGAATACACCATTACCGACACCTCGACCGGCGCCACCCCCGCACCGGTGGTGACCGGCCCGGTGGCCTACACCTCGCCGGCGCAGATCGAAGTCGCGGGCTTCAGCTTCAACGTCACCGGCACCCCCAAGGCCGGCGACACCCTGACCATGCAGCCCGCCAGCGAGGCCGGCACCGACATGTTCGCCAACCTGCAGACCGTGATCGACACGCTGCGCCAGCCCGCCGCTTCCGAGAACGACCGCGCCCACCTGGGCAACGTGCTGTCGACCGCCGTGCGCCAGTTCTCCAACTCGCTCGACAACGTGCTGACCGTGCGCGCTTCGGTGGGCTCGCGCATGAACGAGCTGGATGCGCTGGATGACGTGGGTGCCAACCGGGACCTGACGTATTCGCAGACGCTGTCGGGGCTGCAGGACCTGGATTACGCCAAGGCGATTACCGAGTATTACCAGCGGCAGATGGCGCTGCAGGGGGCGCAGCAGTCGTTCATGCAGATCCAGGGGATGAATCTGTTCAAGTATTTGTAAGGGGAGGGGCCGGTAACTAACGGCCTTTTGCGACCCTCACCGCAAACCGCTTCAGCGCACGCTCACCTCGAGCGATCCAGCTTCCGATACTGGTTGAAATGCCGAAGCGCGTTCTGGATGTGCCCCAGCTCCTGATGCAGGCGCGCGGCGTTGTAGTGCGCGTCGGCATCGCCCGGGGCAAGTTCGATGCTGCGCTCATAGGCAGCCAGGGCAGCCTGTGTCGCCCCGGTATCCTCCAGCGCGACGCCCAGGTTGAAGTGCAGCTCGGGCTCCTCCGGCAGCACGGCCAGCGCGGATTCATAGAGCAGGATGGCTTCGTCCAGCCGTTCCTGATCGGCCAGCATGCAGCCGAGGTTGAGATAGGCCTCCAGCATCGCCGGATAATGAACCACCGCGCGCCGGTAAGCCGCTTCGGCGCCGCGGGCATCTGTCGGTTCCAGCCTGAGGCCCTCGGCAAGCGCTTCGTCGGCAGCGGCGTAGGCTGAGGCTTCCCTGGTCAGGGCCATGACGCGGACACCGGCGTCGTCCTGTGTGCCGAAGTCCATCAGCCGCTGGCCCGTTTCCACAATCCAGTCGCCGTGGCGGTCCCGGGCCGACACCTTGCCGCTGCACGCCGAAATGCGTACCGCGGACAGGTGCCGGTCCGGCCTGAGCCGCTCGAGATGGCGCAGGGCGCGCAGGATGCGCGCGGGCCCGATATGCGCCCGGTGCAGGGAGTCGGCGGTGCGGATCAGCACGGCGTCCTGGAAGGAAAAGACGTGTTCGCCGCGCGGGCCGCGCGTGGGCTGCACCAGCCCGGCCGCGACCAGGCTGGCGATCAGCCGCCTGGACACGCCCAGGCGCGCCTCGAGGTCACGCGTACTGAGACCGCCGTTGCGCTTCACGCTGATTTCTTGGTGGTGCGTCGGATCGGCGTGGGCTCGGCCGCCGCGCCGCGCCGGGCAGACTTGCGGGCCGGTGGTGCGGCTGCGGCAGCCTTGCCCTTGGCGGGCGCGGTGCCCTTCTTCGACAGGCTGGCGCGCAGCGCGTCCATCAGGTCGATCACCTGTCCGCCGGCGCCGGCTTCCACCGGCTCGGGCGCGACGATATGCTTGCCGGCAATCTTTGCATCGATGGCGGCCAGGATCCTGGCCTTCTCCTCGTCCTTGTACTGGCTGGGGTCGTATTCTTCCTCGGAGGCCTGCTCGATCAGCTGGATCGCCAGCTTGAGCTCGGCCTCGGACACCGCCACCTCTTCGATATTCAGTTCGGCGATGTTGCGCACTTCATCCGCGAACAGCAGCTGCTGGAACACCAGCCCGCCTTCCACCGGGCGGATCTGGACCACGTGCGACTTGCCCTTGGAGGCCCATTTGGCGATGGCGCAGCGGCCGGTCCGCGACATGGCCTCGCGCAGCAGGCTGTAGGGCTTGCCGCCACGCTTGTCGGGGGCGATGAAATACGCCTTGTCGTAGTAGAGCGGATCGACGCTTTGCTCGGGTATGAACGCGACGATATCGACCATATGGCTGGCGCTTTCTTCCAGTGCCTTGAGCTCGTCGGGTGCGAACGTGACAAAGCGGCCTTTCTCGAACTCGTAGCCCTTGATCATGTCGGCACGCTCGACAACCTTCTGGGTCTGTTCGGAAATGTACTGCTGCCTCACGCGCGAGCCATCCTTGCTCAACAGGTTGAAGCGCACGGCGGAACTGCTTTCGGTGGCGGTATAGAGCTTGACCGGGATCGACACCAGGCCAAACGACAGCGACAGGGAAGCGAGCGATCGGGCAGCCATTGGATACTCCACATTGGGTTGCGCCTGGATTCAGCTTAAGCGTTCGATGGCCTCCGTCAAAGTCTGGCGTGTGTCCCAGTAAGACTGCCAGGGGTCCGCCAGCTGGAAGCTCAGGTACTCGCGCGCATCGCGGATGGTCCATTGCGCGCCGCTTTTCAGCCTGGAAAGTTGTTCCCACGACACCGGCATGGACACGCCCAGGCCAGGCCGCGCGCGTGCCGAGAACGCGGCGGCGGTGGTCTGCGAAAAGCCGTTGCGCAGGTAATCCACGAAGATGCGGCCCTTGCGGTTGGCGGCGCCGGAGCGGGCGGTAAAGCGCTGCGGCAGCGTGGTGGCCAGGTGCCTGACGGCCGCATGTGAAAACGCCTTCACTTCATCGTAGGTCCGCCGCGGTGCCAGCGGCACCACCACATGCAGGCCCTTGCCGCCGCTGGTCTTGAGCCAGCACTGCAGGCCCAGCTCGTCCAGCAGCGTGCGCACCAGCATGGCGGCTTCCTGCATGGTCTCCCACGCCACGCCTTCGCCGGGGTCCAGGTCGAAGATGACCCGGTCAGGATGATCGATATCGCGCGCGGTGGAATTCCAGGTGTGGAACTCCACCACGTTCATCTGGGCCGCCGCGACAATGGCTTCGGGCGAGTCGGCGGTCAGCAACGCCGCGTGGCCGGGCCACAGCGAAGCCGGCTGCTCGGTAAGGCCGGGCATTGCCGTCTCGGCATGCTTCTGGAAGAACGTGGGCGAGTCGATGCCCTCCGGCGCGCGCACCAGCGAGAGCGGGCGGTCCGCCAGGTGCGGCAGCATCACCGCGGCGACGCTCTCGTAGTAGCGCACCAGTTCCACCTTGGTGATGCCTCTGGACTGGTCGATCACCCGTTCCGGATTGGTGACCTTGATGGCGGCAACGCCATGCGGCGTGACCGCGGTCTGCACGGCTTCGCGCCGGATCGACTTGACGACATGGTCCGTGCGCAGCCCTTTGAATGACGCGTGGCGAACCTGTCCGTCCGGTGTCCACTCGGTGAACTCGACCTCCGCGACCAGCTTTGGTTTGACCCAGCGCACCACGGCAGGCCGCCGGCCGCCCCAGCGCCCGCTGCCGCGGGCCTCCGTCGAGAAAGGACTGTCCTTGACTTCCAGTGCCGCCAGGCGCTTGCGCAAATCCGTGGCGGTGGCACTGTCCCAGCCGGTGCCGACGCCGCCCGCATAAACCAGCGCCCCATCCGCGTAGACGCCCAGATACAGCCTGCCCACCTCGGCAGAGGCGCCTTCGCGGTCGGAGAAGCCGCCGATGACGAACTCCTGGCGCAGCTTGCATTTGGCCTTCAGCCAGCTCGGCGTCCGTGCCGAGACATAGGGGGAATCGGCGCGCTTGAAGATCAGCCCCTCCAGGCCGAGCCGGCATGCCGCCTGAAACATCTGCGCCGGCGGCGCGTCGAAGGCTTCGCTGAAGCGCACCCGCTCCGAGCGGTCGGCAACCAGCCCGGCCAGCTTCGCCCGGCGCTGCACCAGCGGCAGCTCGCGCAGGTCGCGGCCTTCCCAGTACGGCAGGTCGAAGGCGAAGTAGACGATCGCCTCGTGGCGATGCCCGTCGATGGCGTTCTGCAAGGCGTTGAAATCCGGCATGTCGTCGCGCAGCACCACGATCTCGCCATCCAGCCAACCCTGCGAGATATCGAGCTTCTCGATTTCCGCCGCCAGCGAGCTCAGCCTGCGCGTCCAGTCATGCCCGTTGCGGGTGAACAGCGTTGCCCGGGCATCGTCGATCCTTGCCAGGATCCGGTACCCGTCGAACTTGGTTTCGATGATCCAGCCGGCGCCGGAAGGGAGGGCGGGCGAGAGCGTGGCAAGCTGGGGCCGCAGCTTCGCCGGCAATGGCGCGCGCGGCGCGCGCCGGATGGCCTGGTCCGGATCCTCCTGGTCCGCGACGCCGGAGGCCTCGGGCAATGCACCGAGCGGCCTGGCGATGACGCTGTCCGGCAGCGCGGCGAGGACATCGAACTCTGCCAGCGGACGTGCCCAGGCGTCGCGCTTCTTGAAGAGTATCCATTGCTCGGACTTGTCGCCCGGTTTGGCGATGCGCACCAGTTCCCAGCGTCCCGTCAGCTTTTCGCCGTGCAGGTCAAAGACCAGCTTGCCGGCGGCCATGCCGTCATGCGGATCCCCCACCGGCGTCCAGGTGCCGCGGTCCCAGACGATCACGGACCCGGCTCCATATTGGTTCGGCGGGATCTCGCCTTCGAACCCGGCATAGTCGAGCGGGTGATCTTCGACATGGACGGCGATGCGCTTCTCGGCCGGGTCATAGCACGGTCCCTTGGGCACGGCCCAGCTGAGCAGCACGCCGCCGAGCTCGAGCCGGAAGTCATAGTGCAGGCGCCTGGCCCAGTGCTTCTGCACGACAAAGCGCAGGCACTGCGGACTTCTGCGATACCTCGTTTGTCCCGACGGCTCTGGAGTGATGCTGAAATCCCTTTTTTGCGCGTAGGGTTTGAGAACTGGCCTCTTGCTCAGCTTGGGCCTGCTTTTACCCTTTGACGTCTCTCGGGTCATTTCCGTAGGAGTTTCGCATACGAATTGCTCCGTCCGAGCCCTGCACTATCAGCTCGCTCGGGAGCTTCTTTGCCAGAGCTGTCCCGGCAACAATTGCTGCATCCTGGCTGTCGTAAGTCGGCCAAGCTTGTGTGCCACGCTTCACTTCGACTTTCGCTTTGTTCCCGCTCGATACCACGTGAATGTTCGGCAGGATTGCCACCTTTGCGGCTACATGCCTGCAGTCTAGTTCGCGACTTCTTCGTGCTGTATAAGGTCTGCGTCGGACAGCCCTAGTGAAATAGTCGAAGTCGCTGTGGACAACCGCGATAGGGAACAGCATCCGGCAGAATTGCTGCGATAGCGATTTGTCGTCCCCCGACGGACGTAAGCTGATCGCACGCAGCAAACATAGGACGCGAGATGCGTAGCAATACGCCAGCCCATCAAAAAAAGCGTGAATCAGGTCTGGATGAGATCCCCGGCAAGGACATACGGATCAACGGCGACAATGACGCCAAATGGACGACGACTGCGGGGTGACCGTCGTCGTCGGGGGGAGTCGATGCATTGCTGGACGGCGGATCGTCGCTGCCGCAGACCAGGTTCGAAAGCGCGGCGTCGTCGGGCGTGACGGGCGGTCTTGTGCGCGGTGTCTCTCTCTGGCGCGGAATCCGTGCCGCTATGACAAGCATGCAAGCGGGATGGCCAGCGCTTCAATAGCCGATCGCGAGTCCGTCGCGCCGGCCGTCAGAGCCGCCCATCAGCACGCCGCGCTGGCGATCGGTCCAGATCGCATGGCAGGTGCCGAGGGGATTTTCCGTTCGGGTGGGACGGTGACCGCGGCGACGTAGGCCTTCCCACACCCACGGGGGCACGGTTTGTTCCAGTTCGAGGCTATCGCCCCTGGCGAACATGCGGGGATGCTCGATCGCCTGCTGAACTGACATGCCATAGTCCAGGATGTTAGACAGCACCTGGAGTTGGCCGGCAGGCTGGAAGTGGCCCCCGGTACAGCCGAACGAGAGGACCGCCTCATCGTCCTTTGTCAGCAACGCCGGGATGATGGTGTGCATCGGACGCTTGCGGCCGGCAATCACGTTGGGATGGCCTGGCTCGAGCACGAAGCCGCATCCGCGGTTGTGCAGCAGTACACCGGACCCGGGGGCGACCAGGCCGCTGCCGAAGTCGTCGAACAGGGAGTTGATGAATGCCACCAAAGTGCCGTCGGCATCCGCAACGGAGATGAAGACCGTGTCCTTGTGCTCCGGCATGTCCGCGGGCAGGCGGTCGCCGATCCGGCGGTCAGGATTGACTTGCGCCAGCAGTCCGGCAATATGCTGGGCGGACAGCAGGCGGTCGATATCGACGGGGTGGAACGCGGGGTCGCACAGCATTGCATCGCGCTGGGCATAGGCCACGCGGGACACCTCTGCCTGCAAGTGAAAACGCTCCGCGCTCAACGGGTCTAGTTCGTGCAGTGGGAACTGGTTGAGCATCGATGCAATTTGCAGCGCGACGATGCCTTGGCCGCTCGGCGGGCATTCCCACAGTTGGTATCCGCGGTATTCCGCCGAGATGGGCGTCACATACTCCGGTTGGTAGTCGGCAAAATCGTCGAGCGACATGGCACTGCCCCGGCTCCTCAATGCGGCAACGATGTCTTCGGCGATCCAGCCTTCGTAGAATGCATCGGCACCCTCAGCGGCAATCGCTCGCAAGGCCTTGCCAAGTCGGGGGTTGGACCGCCGGTCCCCGACCCGCGGTGCACTGCCGTCTGCCAGGAACACTGCCTTGGCTTCCGGGGTGGCCGACATCTTTGCCGTCTGTCGCCCCCAGTCGCGCGCGAGACGCTCCGTCACGTTGTAACCGGACTCGGCCGCGGCAATGGCCGGTAGCAGCAGCGACGCGAAGCTGCGGGTGCCGTAGTCGGCCAGCAACCGCTCCCACGCGCGGATCGACCCGGGAACGGTGACGGCATGCACGCTCTCCGCGGGGATGGCGCTCATGCCGGCGTCTCGCAGCGCTTCGACGCGTATTGCCTTGGGCGCCCAGCCCGCGCCGTTCAGGGCGACGGGCGGCTGCCCCGGCTTCTTCAGCAGTACGAAGCAATCCCCACCGATACCAGTCTGCGTCGGCTCGACGACCGCAAGCATGGCAGCGATGGCAATGGCCGCATCGATGGCATTGCCGCCCGAGCGCAGCACGTCCAGGCCGGCAAGCGCGGCCTGTGGATTGGAGGTGGCCACCATGCCCTGGGAGCCAAGAGCCACCGAGCGGCCCGGAACTTCAAATTCACGCATTTCTGATTTCCTTTGGAAAAGCACGGAGTGCCGCATGCCGGCTAGCCCAGCGGCGGGGGCACCAACTTGACGTTCAATGGCTGAACTTCGCGATCATCGTTCCAATACCGCTGACCAGGCATACGATGCCGACCGCAGCGATCAGCAGGTTCATCGGGCGCCCCTGATAGCGGTGCAAGGAAGGGACCTTGCGGAATGCATAAAGCGGCAGGAAATACACCACGAAGACGCTGACGGGAACCAGGGCGACCTTGATCAGGTTGAGCACATCCAGGTTGGCGATAGCGCATGCCGTGGTCACGGCATAAACGAACAGCGCTATCAGGCGCGTGAATGCCGGACTGCGCAGCGTAGCTTCGGACGTGCCAAAGAGGCTTCGGCTGAAGCTCTTTGCGCTTTCTTCCGTTGCAAGATAGTGAGCCAGAAAGGACTTGATCACTGCGGCGAACACGATGGCTTGCGAGGCTATGGCCATCGCCGGAGTGTCGAACTTGCGTGCGAGGAACGACAGGATGGTGAGGTTGCTCGCCTTCGCCTCGGACAGTTCTGCCGGGGAAAGGGCGAAGATGGTGCTCCACGAGAAGAACAGCACGGTCGACACCGCAAGCATGACTGCCACCAGCATGACCTGCTTGACCTTGTGCGGCGCCTCGACACCATAGGTGCGTCGCTGGGCGACCACAAAGCTGGACACGATGGAAGTAAAGCTGAAGGCAAAAACCACGAGCGGCAGTCCCTTCCATGTTTCCGTGGCCAATCCGGACACGCCGCCGAAGTGGGTTGCTGTCTCCAGCATCGAGGCGTTCCAGTGTGGTGCAGCCATGATGCCGAACAGGATTAGGCAGAGAATGAAGGGCAGGACGATATAGCCCATAATCCTCACCACGGTAGTCGTGCCGTAGCGCACCATCATCATCAGCACGAAGGTACTGATGGGCGCGACATACCAGCGCGACATGCCGCCGAGGTGCAGTTGCGTACAAGCGAAATCAATAATCGTATTGGTGAGCGTGATCGTGTAGATTGTCATGCCCGGGAAGACCGCCGAAAAATACAAGGCCGTCAGTGCCTTGCTCCAACCGTCCCCAAGATGTTCCTGCGTGGCGTCCAGGATGTTGCCGTCGCGTCCGCCGCGTGTCGTGCCGGACAGCACGAAGCGTCCCAAGGCAAGGTAGGGGAAGAAGGTGACCGGCAGTGCCAGGACCGACAGAATGATCATGGGCCAAAAACCTGTCATCCCTAGGCTGACGGGCCAGAACAGCGTGCCACCTCCTACCGCGTTGCCGTAGATGCCCAACACCCACAGCGTGTCGTGGCGTGTCCATCCGCGACCAGTGGTGAGCTGGCCGGTGGTTGTTCTGAATTCCATCACATCGATTTCGGAAGAGTTCAGGATGCAAAGGGCACGTCTGGCCCTTCATGCGCCGGCAGCGTCTGCCGGAATGCCATTGAATTGGCGTAGGGAGGGGGATCGGGAAGAGGCATGTCTCCGGTGTCGTTATATTGGATGTGCTAATGAATGTTGCGCGGAAAAGCCATCGGTTTTCCGTTCGCAAGTCGCGTTGCCGATGCGATCGAGCACGGTCGGCTCACTCAAGTGAATGCTAGCTGGCGCCGGGCGCAAACGTGCCGCGAAGTGGCGGTAGAAAATGCAACGACATCCCGAATCGGGACAGCCGTTCGCAACAAGCCCGAGCCTGCGCGGGCTCGGGCGAAGGCGCTGGCGAATGCCTGCCGCATTCGGACATTCCTGGACGGCCACGGGTCCGGAAACTAATCAGCCGAGAACCCGCTGGCCTTGATCGGGCCTTCCCAGCTCGCCGCGGTAGTGGCCTGCAGTCTGGCGAGTTCCGACGGCGTGGAAAACGCTGGCGACATGGCGAACTGCTTGATACGCGCTTGCAACTCATGCGACCGCATCGCCTCCTCAAGTGCCTTGTTCAGACGCTTTACCTTGTCGGCCGGCAGGCCAGCCGGCGCATACAGTGCCACGTACGCATCAGCGGCGACATTGATACCCGCTTCACGTAGCGTTGGGACGTTGGGAAGAAAAGGGCTGCGGCTCTCACCGGTTGTGGCGAGGATCCGTACCTTGCCGGACTTGGACATTTCCATCGGTTCATAGATCGTATCGATGATCATGGGAATCTGTCCCCCGGCCAGGTCCACAAGCGCGGGGGCGCCGCCTTTGTAAGGCACGTGCTGAAGCTGCATCCCGTTAGCGGTGCCGATCATCCCGCCAAGGAAGTGGCTGATGTTGCCCGGCCCGGACGTGCCATAGGAAGCCTCGGATGGATGAGCTTTCGCCCACACCAGGACTTCCTTGATCCCGCCGGGAGGCGCCTTCGGTCCTGCCGCGACGCACAGTTCGTACGTCGTCACCCGTCCAACCGGTGTGAAGTCCTTCACCGCATCGAATTCGAGCTTCTTGAAGGCGTGCGGAAAGATCGTGAACGGTGCGCTGTTTGCGAGCACCAGGGTCTGGCCATCGGGCGGCGAGCGCTTGAGTTCGGCAAGTGCCAGGCGCTGGTTGGCGCCTGGCTTGTTTTCTACGATGACCGGCTGCTTCAGTGTCACGCGGAGACTTTCGGCGAGCGCACGGCCGACGGAGTCGATGGCGCCTCCTGCCGAGAAGCCGACCAGAAGGCGCACCGGCGTTGGGTTCTGCTGGGCGAGCGATACGCCGGCAGACAGCGAAAGCAAGGTGGCTAGGGTGATCGATCGGATCATGATTGTCGTCCTCCATGGGTGGGTAAGCCTGGTAATTCTTATTGTTTCAGGCAACGCTCGGTGGCCTTGCGGTGGCACCCGCTCGGCAGATCGCTACGGATACGCCGGTCGAAGCGGCTGGTGCGCTGCCATGACTATGGGTCCGATCCATGGTAGGTTTTGCCCGTCGCAAAAGCGGCGCGTTCTCCCCCGTCAAAAGGAAACAATGATGCGAATTGGTAGTGGGGAAGTGCCGCGCGCGATAGGTGCGGCGGAGCGGTGCCTCGTGCCTGCAAGCTGCATGGGACGTGGTGGGAACACCGTGGCGGGTAACGGCGGGGTGGCGGTGTGGACGTCCACATATTGAACGGCTAGGTTCGTGAAACGCCCGAAAGTCGAACTGCGACCTCTGGACCTGCGGCTTGCGGTCGACGCGCTGCAGACGCTCAAGGGGCTCGCCAGATCCTTCGCTGTCTGGGCCTGGCGCGACATTCGGCTGCGAGGCATCCGCTACGACCTCCCTGAGGTGCCGCAGACCGTCGGGCCCGCGGCGCGCTGCCTGCACGTTGGCAAGGAATGGGACGATATCGCAGCGCTGGCGGAATGGTCGGGCCTGCGAAATCCTTACGTGGAGAGTTTCACGGCTGACCGCCTGCGATCCTGCCATGCAGGCGAAGGCCAAGGGGCGGGTGGTCTGGGCGTTGCCTGCCGCTCAACAGTTCTTCGTCGATGCAGAGGCGGCGTTGCTGATTGCCCCGATCGAGTTTGATCCGCTGGAAGTCTATGACGCCGGCATCGCGCCGGGCCAGGTAACCGCTGGCTTCCGCTGGTACGCTCAGTATGGGGATCGACTGGGCCTCACGCTCGAAGGCAACGCCCTATGCGCACGCTCCTTGCCTTTCGAAAGCTTGCCGCCGAAGGCCGGCTGGCCTGGAAGGGACCGCAACACCAGAACCCCTGCTGTGACGTGCAGTAGATGCAAAAAGCTCCAGCTGCAAGCCCCGAATGATGCGATTGAGGTCACGGGTGACCCGGAATCCGCCGAATGACCGATGCTACTAGCTATCCGACTTTTCGCGCACAGCATTGCGCAGGTGCAGGCGCATGAAATCCGCCGCCGCTTCTTGCTGGCCATTCAGCAGCATGTCGATCAGCGTTAGGTGTTCGCGGCAGCGCCGTTCGGCCTGGTCGCGGTCTACTGCCTTGCGGTATTCCATGAGTCGGCGCAAGCGGTCAAGACGCCGCAGGCCTTCGAGGATAAACGCGTTGCCTGAGCAAGCGGCAATGGTTTCATGCAGGCGGCTGTTTGCGTCGAACAGCGCGGCTGCGGAGGCGGAGTAGACACCGCCGTTTGCCAGCGCTTCTTGCTCGGCGCGGCAGCGCAACAGCGCTTCCCGGTCGAGCTCGAAGGTCGGTTCCAGGATGCCGGCGGCTTCAATCAGCAAGCGATAGCGGTAGCCCTGTTTGTAGGTCTCGGCGGACGTGAGCACGGGCAGGAACATCCAACCGTGGCCGGGCAGTCGTTCCACCCATCCCTCCTGCGCCATTCGGCGCAGGATCGCGCCAAGTTGCGCACGCGTGATGCCATACCTGCGCATCATTTCGTTTTCGGTGAAGCGATCGGGCAATACTCCATTGAGCCGCTCCTCCGCAATCCTGAAGTAGACGGCCTCTGCGCCGTCGCCTTCGCTGCCATCCACTTCCCGGCCATCCACCGGTACCACGAGGCTGCCTTCGGCCACCGCATAACCGCCTTCCGGATGCGCCGCAACCACTGACTGTGACGCCAGGCGCCTCAAGGCCTCTCGCACGGGCGAACGCGACACGCGGAACTGCTCGGCCAGCGCCCGCTCGGGCAGACGTGTACCCGGCGCCATCCCGGCAGCAGAGATGTACTGATGAATGTTTGCCGCGAGGACGTCGGCGAGCTGGCGGGCCATGAGAGGAAGCGTTCAAACCGGTTGTCGGATGCTATCACATCTATGTTGGACTTTTGGAAAATCAAAAGGCCAACGATGACGCCATGCACATTGACGGCGGGCGGCGTCAAATTCCGCAGGCAGGCAAGCTGGCATCGGGTATACCATGAAAATCCCCTGCTGTGCCTTGTGCTGCAAGGGCTGGCGATCGCTGTTGGTCGACGGCGGTTCTTTGTAAATCCAAAAAACCCTTTACATGGTTCTTTGAGCTTATAAAATGCCATTCATCGCGTCCCCTTGGCGGCGCACCGACAACAACAGGAGACAGCAGTGCATCGCAGACAAGTGCTTCAGGCAGGCCTGGCGGCCATCGGCGGACTTTCCCTCTTTGAAGCCATGGCGGCTAACGCACCTGGTGTGTCCACACAAGGATCTTCAGTGAACCCGGATCTCGTCTCCCACGTCAGCGCGCCATCTTTTCGGCCGCCGCCCGGCAGTTGTGATTGTCACGTCCACATCTTCGACGGCGCGCGTTTCCCATTCGCGGCCAGGCGCTCGTACACGCCGGCTGCGGCCCGCGTCGAAGACCTGGTTGCGTTTGAGCAGCGCCTCGGTATCGATCGCGTCGTACTGGTACAGCCCAGCGTCTATGGTTCCGACAACGCGGCCTTGCTCGACGCGTTGGGCCGGCTTGGCGAGCGGGCCCGCGGTGTGGCAGTGATCGACCTGGAGACCAGCACGCCGGCGGCGCTGCAGGCAATGCATGCCCGGGGCGTCCGAGGCATCCGCCTCAACCTAGAGGTGAGCGGCCAACGCGACCATGGCTTCGCGCTGAAGCAGCTGAAGCGCGCGGAGGGATTGGTCGGGCCTCTCGGCTGGGCGGTACAGGTCTATGCGGATGTCGATGTAATCGCCGAACTGTCCGTCGATATCGCGGCGCTAGAAGTGCCCGTGGTGCTCGACCACTTCGCCGGCATCAAGGCTTACAAGAAGGAAGAGCAGAAGGCCGCGTTCGCCAGCGTGGTTGAGTTGGTGAGGCGCGGCAACGCGTACGTAAAGCTGTCGGCGCCGTATCGCGCGTCGCGTAACGCGCCCGATTTCGACGACGTTGCGGAATTTGCGATGGCGCTGATCCAGGCGCGTTCAGACCGCCTGGTGTGGGCGTCCGACTGGCCGCACACCGGCAGCTCCGCGAGCCGCACGGGCAACCTCGATCAGGTCGAGCCCTTCCGCAAGACGGATGCAGGGCGCGCGCTGAACCAATTGGCGAGCTGGACGACCGCCCCCGCGTTGCTGCAAGGCATTCTCGTTGACAACCCGGCCCGGCTCTACGGCTTTGACCGTGCCGCGGCCTGACCACATACCAGTGAATCAGCAGGAACTACCCATGACGATCAAGACCCCTTCAGGTGCGGTGCTGCTCAAGCCCGACCAATTGCCTGCCTATGACCGTGGCGGCGGCGCCAGCACGACTCCGCTGGTAGGCAAGTCCATCGGTTCGGACAGCTTTATTACCGGCTACACGTCGTTTGCCGGCGGCGTCGAAATTCCGTTCCACAGCCATAACTGCCAGGAAAGCGTTGTGCTTGTGGAAGGTGAGGCCATGCTCGATATCGACGGGATCGAGTACCGCTTGAAGCCGCTGGATACCACATTCATCCCACCCAACGTGCCGCACCGCTTCCGCAACCTGTCGAAGACCGCGCCGATGAAGATCCTGTGGATCTACGCGACCATCGACGCCACCCGTACCCTCGTCGATAGCGGCGAAACCCGGACCGTATCGGCCGAGCACCAGACCCCCAAGGCCTAACAGAGACTTCCACCATGCGCATTCTTGTTCTCCCGGGCGACGGCATCGGCCCCGAAATCGTTGCTGCCTCCATCGATGTCCTGAAGCAGGCCGACCAGGCCTTTGATCTGGACCTGCAGTTCGACTATGAGGATGTCGGCTTCGCCAGCCTGGAAAAGCACGGCACGACACTGCGCCAGGAAGTGCTGGAGAAAGCTACATCGTATGACGGCCTGATCCTGGGCACCCAGTCCCACGCGGACTATCCGGCGCCGGACAAGGGCGGCCGCAATATTTCCGCAGCGTTCCGTTGCGACCTGGACCTGTACGCCAACGTGCGGCCGTCGCGTTCGCGGGAATTCCTGGGCAAGGGCGCAAAGAACATGGACCTCGTCATCATGCGCGAGGCCACCGAAGGCTTCTATCCCGACCGCAACATGTACGAAGGCTGGGGCGAGATGATGCCGTCGAAGGACATGGCGATCTCGGTGCGCAAGATCACCGCGCATTGCTCGGAGCGCATCGCCCGTCGCTCGTTCGAACTGGCGATGAAGCGCAAGAAACACGTGACGGCGATCCACAAGGCCAACAGCTTCCATATGACCGACGGCCTGTTCCTGCGCGAAGTGCGCAAGGTGGCGGCGGAATTCCCCGAAGTGAAGCTCGACGACCTGCTGGTGGATGCATCGACGGCATACCTGGTGCGGGACCCGTCGCGCTTCGACGTGATCGTGGCGACCAATTTCTATGGCGACATCCTGTCGGACCTGGCCAGCGAATTATCGGGCAGCCTGGGTCTTGGCGGCTCTGTCATGGCAGGCGATTCGCTGTGCTGTGCGCAGGCCCAGCATGGTTCGGCCCCAGATATCCAGGGCCAGGACAAGGCCAATCCGACGTCGATGATCCTGTCCGTCGCCATGCTCGTGCAGTGGCTCGGTGAGCACCGTGGCAAGCCGAACTTCGTTGCGGCAGCCAGGGCCATCGACGCCGCCGTGGACCGGGTGCTGGCAAATCCTGCTACGCGCACGGCGGACCTTGGCGGCGCCATGGGCTGTGCAGCGTTCGGCAAGGCCGTTGCCGCAAGCATCATCGCGGGCTGAATCCCGCCTTATGAGCGGCGCGGTGCCTCCAAGGCTGCCACCGCGCCCCATCCACCGAAGAGAACATCCGGAGACAGCATGCACGCATTTAAGTCATTGCTGGCGATGACGCTCGCCAGTGTGGCGTTCATCGGCAGCGCCAGCGCCAACAGCAACTACCCGACGAAACCCGTCAGCATCATCGTGCCGTTCGCACCGGGCGGCGGCAGCGACAACGTGTCGAGATATATCGCCACGCGCTTGTCGGAAAAGACGAAGGCGCAGTTCCTGATCGACAACCGCCCCGGTGCCGGCACCAATATCGGCAATGAGGCGGCAGCGCGCGCGGCGCCAGACGGCCAGACGTTGTTGTTCGGCCAGGTGGCGTTGTCGATCAATCCGTTCGTCTACAAGAAGCTGCGCTACGACACGGAGAAGGACTTCGTGCCCGTGGTGCAGATCGCAACGTCTCCGACGGTGCTGGTCGTGACCAGGGATTTTCCGGAAAAGGACCTCAAAGGTGTGATCCGGTACATCAAGGCCAATCCCGGCAAGGTGAACTTTGCATCGGGTGGCAAGGGCACTTCGGTGCATCTGGCCGGTGAGCTGTTCCGCAGCATGACCCACGCCGAGATGATCCACGTGCCGTACAAAGGCAGCGGCCCGGCCGTGACCGACCTGATCGGCGGACAGGTGCAGATGATGTTCGATACCGCGGCATCCGCGTTGCCCCAGCTCAAGGGCGGCAAGCTGCGCGCCATCGCCGTCACGGGCACGCATCGCTTGCCGGAACTGCCTGATGTGCCGACCTTTGCCGAGGCAGGCCTGAACGGTTTCGACGCGCCGGCATGGTACGGTCTGCTGGCACCGGCCGGCACGCCGAAGCAGGCCATCCAGTTCCTCAATACACAGGTCAATGAAATCCTCAAGGAGCCTGCGACGAGGCAGCGGCTTGCGCAACTCGGCGCGGAGCCCGCAGGCGGATCGCCCGAGGATCTTGCCCGCTTCATGCGCGCCGAATCGGCCAGATGGTCGGCCGTCGTGAAGACGGCAAACGTGGCAGCCGACTAGGCCGTCCATCAACCCTCTGGCGCACCGGAGCGATGGCCCGGTGCGCCAGGGGCAGGTTTTTGTTTGAAACACCGGTCTTCCCGAAGGATAGCCATGACCCAAACCATTACGACTTACGACCCCAGTACGGGCGCCGTGCTGAAGACCTATGAAGGCTGGACCGCGGAACAGATTGAAGCGGCGGTCAGCGCCGGCCATGCCGCCGCGACAGCCTGGGGCCGGCAACCACTGGGGAACCGCGTTGCGGCGGTGCGCCGCCTGGCTGAGGAACTGCGTCGCCAGGCTACGCCATTTGCGGAGCTGATCGCTGCAGAGATGGGCAAGGTGATAACCGAGGCCGCTGGGGAACTGGAGAAGTCCGCGGTCACCGCGCTTTACTATGCTGATAACGCCGCGCGCATTCTCGCCGATGAAAAGGCCGAGATTGAGGGGGTTGATGCGTGGGTCAGCTACGAACCGATCGGGCTGGTGCTGGCCGTGATGCCTTGGAATTTCCCGGTGTGGCAGGTGATGCGCTTCGCGATCCCAGCGATTACGGCAGGCAACGGTGTACTGCTGAAGCATTCGCCCAATGTCACGGGTTGTGCGCTGGCGCTGGAGAAGCTGTTCCTCGACGCCGGGTTGCCGCAGCATCTCATGACTACGCTGGTCGTCGCCGAACCCGAAGTGCCGCGAGTCATCGATGGCCTGATCCAGGACGACCGTATTGCGGCCGTGACGTTGACAGGGTCCAACCGCGCTGGGGCCGCCGTTGGCGCGGCGGCGGGTCGGGCATCGAAGAAGTCGGTGCTGGAACTGGGCGGCTCCGATGCGTTTATCGTGCTTGACGATGCGGATCTCGACAAGGCCGTGGCGGCGGCCGTCAAGGCGCGCTTCCATAACGCCGGACAAAGCTGTGTCTGCGCCAAGCGTTTTATCGTCTCGGAACGCATCGCCACGGCATTCACCGAACGGTTTGTACTGGCCACGCAGGCACTTGTCGTCGGCAATCCCAACAAGTCCGCCACGCAGATGGGGCCGCTGGCTCGTCCTGACCTGCGCGATGCGCTGGACCAGCAGGTGCGCCGGTCGCTGGAAGCCGGCGCAGTG
The DNA here is from genome assembly GCF_035818815.1 of Cupriavidus sp. SS-3. Taxonomy (NCBI): domain Bacteria; kingdom Pseudomonadati; phylum Pseudomonadota; class Betaproteobacteria; order Burkholderiales; family Burkholderiaceae; genus Cupriavidus; species Cupriavidus sp. SS-3. Next base: position 106,314 of record NZ_JAYLVT010000011.1, on the reverse strand, counting down.
CTGCTCGCGGGCGGCAAGGCCATCGAGGGCCCTGGCAATTTCTATGCGCCTACCGTGCTCGGCAATATGCAGCCAGGCATGGCTGCCTTCGACGAAGAGACGTTTGGTCCGCTGGCCGCCATCGCGGTGGCTAAGGACGACGCTGACGCCGTACGCCTGGCCAACGCCACGCCGTTTGGCCTGTCGGTGAGCGTTTGGGCCGGATCGAGCCAGCGGGCGCTGGCGGTGGCGAAGGGCATCACCAGCGGCGCCGCGTTCATCAACGCGATCACCGCTTCCGACGCGCGCGTGCCGTTTGGCGGCACAAAGAAGTCAGGCTACGGCCGCGAGCTTGCCGCCGCGGGCATCCGCGAGTTCACCAATGCACGTACCTATTGGGCAGTGGCGTCTGCGTGAACGTCGCTGACTGGTCGATGTCCGCTGCTGGCCGGTCTCGGTCGGATGCCCGCCCGACAACGGAAACCGTCCTGCCCTTAGCGGCCCTCGGCGGCGGCCACGGCGGCTTCCTCCATTGCCAGGCGGCTCAACGAACGCCCGCGCAAGACGTTAAAAGGGCATGGCCTTCAAGGGAGTCGCTCGCTGGCGTAGCACTATGCCATCGGCGGCGACGCCGAGGGTTAGTCGGGCAGGATCGTCACAGGGAGCGCGACGGAGGCCCAGCCTGATTCACGCATCGATATGAGCTGGTCCCGAGTTCGCGTCAAGTTGCCTTTTTTACTTCGCCGTCGGCATAGCAAATTCAGCGCCCCCTGACATATCGGCAGGCCATCGCTGCATCACGCTCTTCTGGCGCGTGTAGAAGCGCACGCCTTCCTCGCCGTACGCGTGCATGTCACCGAACAGCGAACGCTTCCATCCGCCAAAACCGTGCCAGGCCATCGGCACCGGGATCGGCACGTTGATGCCTACCATGCCGACCTCGATTCGGCGTGCGAACTCGCGGGCCACCTGGCCGTCGCGCGTGTAGCAGGCGACGCCATTGCCGAATTCATGCGCATTGACCAGCTTGACCGCCTGGGCGAAGTCGTCCACGCGCACGCATGACAGCACCGGGCCGAAGATCTCTTCCTTGTAGATTCGCATGTCGGGGGACACGTTATCGAACAAGGTGCCGCCTGTGAAGAAGCCTTGCTCGTGTCCCGTCACTTTGCAGTTGCGGCCATCGACTACCAGCCGGGCCCCTTCATCGACCCCGAGCGCGACGTAGTTCTCGATGCGCTCGAGCGCCTGGCCCGTGATCACCGGACCCATCTCGGCATCAGGATCCATGCCGTTCCTGATGACCAGCTCGCGCGTACGTGCCGCGAGCTTCGGCATGATCTTGTCGGCGATGTCACCCACCAGGACAGCGACGGAAATTGCCATGCAGCGCTCGCCGGCCGATCCAAAGGCGGCACCGATCAGGCCATCCACGGCTTGATCGAGGTCCGCATCGGGCATCACCACCATATGGTTCTTGGCGCCGCCCAGCGCCTGTACGCGCTTGCCGAGCTTGGCGCCGGTCTCGTAGATATAGTTGGCGATCGGCGTCGAGCCGACGAAGCTGACGGCCCTGACGTCGGCGTGATGCAGCAGGGCGTCGACCACGACCTTGTCGCCCTGGATCACGTTGAACACGCCATCGGGTAGCCCCGCCTGCTGCAGCAGCCTGGCCATGAATAGCGATGCCGACGGATCGCGTTCGCTGGGCTTGAGCACGAAGCAGTTGCCCGCCGCGATGGCCACCGGAAACATCCAGCACGGCACCATGCATGGGAAGTTGAACGGCGTGATTCCCGCGACGACGCCGAGCGGCTGGCGCAGCGTCCAGTTGTCCATGCCGGTCGAGACCTGATCCGTGTAATCGCCTTTGAGTAGCTGCGGGATGCCGCAGGCAAACTCGATGATGTCGATGCCACGGCTGACCTCACCCTGGGCATCACTGAAGACCTTGCCGTGCTCGGCGGTGATGATGGCGGCCAGTTCGTCCTTGTGACGGTTCATGAGCTCCAGGAACTTCAGCATTACGCGGGCGCGGCGGATCGGCGGCGTGTCAGCCCACTTCGAGAACGCGGCAAGCGCGCTGGCGACGGCGGCATCCACGTCCCCAGGGCTGCCCAGTCGAACGCTGCGCGCGACCGCGCCCGTGGCGGGATTGAACACAGCCTGCGAGCGCGTGCCGGCACCGGCATAGGGCGCTCCGGCTACAAAGTGCATAACTTCCGCGGATGAGTTGTAGGGAGCGGTCACAAGGATCTCCTGGCGTCGTGGGTGGGTCGAAATCCACCGCGTTGAAGGATGACCGCAGTGTAGGTAGCAGGATCTGGCCCGGGTAGCGGCCCGGGCCCAAACTCACTGTTCAGGAAATTTGCCTACACCCATGTTATAGCTGTGAAATATGAGGCCGGGATGGCCTGGACAGGGAGCAACTATGCGGCAGGGTGATGTAGAGGGCCTTTGGGAACACCTGCATTGGCTCATGGTGTTGCATCAACAAGGTAGTTTCAGCAAGGCGGCGGCCCGCCTTGGTGTGAGCAAGGCGTCCATGAGCCAGCATATTGCTGACCTGGAAAGGTCGGCAGGCATCATGCTGGTTCAGCGCACGACACGCAGCGCCACGCTGACCGATGCAGGCAGGCAACTGGTGGATTCGATGCGCGGTGCGTTCGAGCAGATCTCCGCTGGCTTTGCCAACGTGCGAGACCTCGCCGGAGCTCCGCGCGGACTTTTGAGAGTGACCGCGCCGGTTGCGTTTTCCAGGCAACAGTTGGTGCCGCGGCTACCGGAATTTCTGCGGCAGTATCCGCAAATCCAGATCGAACTGGATATGTCGGACCGCCTGCGTTCGCTGGCTCAGGAAGGTTATGACATCGCGGTGCGCCACACGACCGCGCCACCGGAAACCCATGTCGCCTGGACCCTGTCTGCCACGCGTATCGTGCTGGTGGCAAGCCGATCCTATCTGCGCGCCAACGGTACACCAGAAATCCCCGAGGCACTCGTTGACCATGCCTGCCTGCATTACCCCCGGCAGCATGGCACCGCGACCTGGACCTTCGTACGGACCGGCCCGGATGAACCCTCCACCCATGCCGACCCGGTGACCGTGGCGGTCAACGGACCGCTGGCGGTCAACAACAGCGAGGCCTTGCGTGACGCCGCCATCGAAGGGCTTGGCATTGCGCTGCTGCCGGATTTCAGTGCCCAGTCGGCACTCGACACTGGCCGGCTTATCGAGGTGCTGCCCGAGTGGCGTGCAACGGGGGCTTTCGGTGATTGGCTCTATGCGATCCGGCCATACTCCGCCCATGCATCGAGGGTCTCGCAAGTCTTCGTCGACTATCTACGCGAGAGCTTTTCGAAGGGATTCACCTCAACGCCGCCTGCCCTGGTCTGACCCTGTGGAAAACAGGTCTGGTTTTATCCACTTTTTGCGATTTACTTCAAAAAATATCAAGCTAAATATTATTGCTTCATAAATATCGATTACTTAGACTTCTCTCAACCCACCCATCAGAGCAACGGCCAGGCACGGTCGAAACGGGAGAGAGGCATGGAGGCAACAACAGCCACGAAACGCACGCTGACGGTACGCATTGCGCGTGGCACCGACGAGAGCAGTCTCACCACCTATGAGGTGCCGTGGCGCGAGAACCAGACCGTGCTCGACGTGGTCACCGAGGTCCAGCGCCACATGGATTCGACACTGTCGTACCGCTTCGCATGCCGGGTCGGTGTGTGCGGATCGTGCGCGATGACGGTGAACGGGCGGCCACGCTGGACCTGCCGAACCCATGTGAGCCGCGTGGAGGAGGACGGCGTGATCGTGATCGAGCCGCTGCGCAACATGCCTCGCATCAAGGACCTGGTGGTAGACATGTCCGAGTTCTTCGACAAGTGGAAGAAGGCGGGTAACACCTTTGTCGGGACCGCCACGCGCAACGATCCCCCAGCCGCGGTTTCGCCCGCCAGCCGCAAGCGCAAGATGGCCGATGCTGCCATTGAATGCATCAATTGCGGTGTTTGCTATGCCGCCTGCGACGTGGTGTCGTGGGACAAGGAATACCTGGGCCCTGCGGCACTGAACCGGGCATGGACGCTGTTCAACGACGAACGCCATGCCGACCCGAAGGGCGTGCTCAAGCAAGCGACTTCGGGCAGCGGTTGCCATTCCTGCCACACGCAAGGCAACTGCATGACGCACTGTCCGGTCAGCCTGAGCCCGACCGGCAGCATCGCCGGACTCAAGAAGAACGCACTGCTGCAGTTCCTGAAGGGAGGGGACTGACCATGGAGTCGCGCCTGTTTGCATTGCAGCGCCTGACGGCCATGATCATGGCGCCGTTCGTGCTCGTGCATCTGGCGGTCATTCTCTATGCCGTACGGGGAGGACTGACCGCCGCCGAGATCCTGTCACGCACGCAAGGAAGCTGGATCTGGATTCCTTTCTATTCGCTGTTCGTGCTGAGCGTCGCGGTTCACGTGCCGATCGGCATGCGCAACATCCTGATCGAATGGGGGCGGCTCAGTCGCGGCGCAGCGTCCTCGCTTGGACTGCTGTTCGGACTGTTGCTGTTGTGGATGGGGCTGCGTGCCGTGGCGGCGGTGGGAGGCTTGCTGTCATGAAATCACCGCGCAATCACCGCGCCTACTGGGCCTTTCTGGGGCATCGCCTGTCCGGACTCGCTCTGGGCATCTTTTTACCGGCGCACTTCTACGTTCTGGGCCTCGCCCTCGACCAGCGTGCGCGCATGGACGCCTTCCTGAAGTTTGCCGACATGGGCGCGGTGAAGTTCGGCGAATGGGGGCTGGTGCTGCTGCTGTCCGTGCACATGTGCTTTGGCCTGCGGCTGCTGGCACTGGAACTGCTGCCATGGAGTTCGACCCGTGACGCTCGCCTGTCCTGGATCAGCTGGGGTGGTGCGCTGTCCCTGCTGGTCGGCGTGATCTTTGCCCTGGGGGTAATCTGAATGCAAATCGAACACCACAAGACGGACATCCTGATCCTCGGTACTGGCGGAGCAGGCCTGTTCGCCGCGTTGCACGCGAAGAAGGCGAATCCGGCGCTAAAGGTATCCGTGGCCGTAAAGGGTCTGTTAGGCAAGTGCGGGTGCACGCGCATGGTCCAAGGTGGCTACAACGTGGCGCTTTCCGCCGGGGACTCGGTCGAGCGCCATTTCATGGATACCATCGAAGGCGGCAAGTGGCTGCCCCGCCAAGACCTTGCCTGGCGGCTGGTCGAAGGGGCGGTCGAGCGGGTGCGCGAGCTCGAGAACGAGATCGGTTGCTTCTTTGACCGCAATCCGGACGGCACCCTGCACCAGAAGGCTTTCGCCGGGCAGAGCTTCGACCGCACCGTACACAAGGCCGACCTGACCGGCATCGAGATTATCAACCGCCTGATGGAACAGGTGCGTGCGCTCGATGTGGAAGAGATGGAGGAGCACCGGGCCATCGAGCTGATACCCGCCGCGGATGGGTCGGGCATCGCCGGCGTGCTGTTCATCGATATGCGACGCGGCAGCTACCGCTTCGTGCAGGCCAAGGCAGTGTTGCTGGCCACGGGCGCCGGCCCGACCATGTACCGCTATCACACTCCGTCCGGCGACAAGACCTGTGATGGCCTGGCGATGGCAATGCGCTACGGCCTGAGCCTGCGCGACATGGAAATGGTGCAATTTCACCCCACCGGCTTGCTGGGCGGACCGGACACCCGCATGACCGGCACGGTGCTGGAGGAGGGCTTGCGTGGTGCGGGGGGGTGGCTGCTCAACGGCGATGGCGACCGCTTCATGACTCGCTATGATGCGCGCGGCGAGCGTGCCACGCGCGATGTGGTGAGTCGCGGCATCTATGCCGAAATGCGTGCCGGCAGGACTGGACCGATGGGCGGCGTATATATCCAGATGAGCCACCTTGGCGCCGAGAAGGTCGCCACGACATTCCCCGGGATGGTCAATCGCTGCAAGGATTGTGGTTTCGATCTGGCCGGCGGCCGGGTCGAGGTCGTTCCGACCGCCCACTACCTGATGGGCGGCGTGGAATTCAATGTCGATGGCAGCACGGCATCGCCAGGCCTGTTTGCCGCGGGCGAGGATTGTGGCGGCGTCCACGGCGCCAACCGGCTGGGCGGCAACGGCGTGGCGAATTCGACGGTCTTCGGCGGTATCGCCGGCGATTCTATGGCCGCCTATGCTTCGGGCGTGCAGCACTGGAAAGAACCGGACAAGCGCGTCATTGCCAGCGGCATCGAGCGGGCGGAGTACCCGTTCGCCAGATCGCCCGGAGCAATTCACGAACTGCGCGACGCGCTGGCGCAGACCATGTGGGACGACGTCGGGGTCTTGCGCAACGAAGCGGCCATGCGCCGCGGCCTGGATTCGTTGGCATCGCACGGCGAGGCATTGATGGCCATGGGGGTTGCCGATGGCGACCGCCGCTACAACGTGACCTGGCATGACTGGATGAACCTGCAAAGCCTGGTGGACATCTCCCGCGTGATCACGGTGTCCGCGCTGGCGCGCGAGAACAGTCGTGGCGCGCATTTCCGCGAGGATTTCCCCGAGCCGGGCGACCTGCATAGCAGCCGCTATACCCGGGTGACGGCCGACGGCGATGGCCTTCGCCTGGATATGGTCCCTGTGAAGTTCGACATCGTCCGGCCCGGCACCTCCCTGATTGCCGGTGAGGCCGGTCAACCCCCCAAAGTTGCAGCATAGAGGACCGCTACGATGACCATTTCCATCGACCGGGTCGAGGAAGCCGCGTTCGAGATCATGAAGCGCGCCGCGATCGAGATCCCCCAGGACTACAAGCAAGGCATCAAGGCCTTGCAGCAGACGGAAACCGGAAAGCTGCCGCGCTTTGTCATTCACGCGATGCAGGACAACTGGGAAGCCGCGGACCAGGACCGGCGGCCCATGTGCGCTGACACCGGACTGCCGCGCTACTACGTCAAGGTCGGCAACAACGCTACCGTGGAGCGTGGCTTCGTGGCGGTCGAGCGTGCCCTGCGCAAGGCCACGGCGGACGCGACGCAGGCCGTACCGCTGCGCCCGAATCGCGTACACCCGCTATGGCGCACAGATAACAACAACAACGTCGGCATCAACGCGCCCGAGATCGAATGGTCCTTCGAGCCGGATGCCGACTGGGTCGATATCACGACAGTGCACAAGGGCGGTCTGTTCGGTACCGACTACCGGATGCTCTTCCCCGGCGATGGAATCGACGGCATCAAGCGCTTCGTGCTCGATACCCTGATCGCTTTCGGCAAACGCGGCTTGGCATGCCAGCCGGCCATCGTTGGTATCGGGCTGGGCGGGTCCAAGGACACCTGCATGCAGCTCGGCAAGCAGGCGGCATGCCTGCGCGTGGTCGGAAATCGCAATCCGGATCCGAAAATCGCCGAACTGGAGCTGGAGCTGATGAAGCTTGGCAATTCAATCGGCATGGGTGCCATGGGCTTCGTCGGCTCTTCGATGGTGGTCGATTGCCATATCGAGGTCGGCCACACCCATACCGGCGGCATGCCGATCAGCCTGCACACCTTTTGTCTGTCGTCGCGCCGTGCGACGGCACGGATCCATGCCAACGGCGACATCGCATATCGCACGGACCCCCAGTGGTTCACCCCATACCTGCGCAGGGAGACGGTCGAATGGTAAGCCCCAAGGACGATGAACTGAAAGTCTTCCACATCAACTTGCCGGCCACGACGGCGGATATCGCCAGGCTTGAACTGGGAGCGGCCGTCTATTTGAGCGGCCTGGTCTATACCGCGCGAGAGGGCGTCTACAAGAAGGTCCTGGATGAAGGCCTTGACCTGCCGGTTGAGCTCAGGGGCCTGAGCAATGTCAATTTCCATTGCTCTCCGGCCGCGGCCCCGGCCGGTGACGGCGGCTACAACGTCGGGGCAGTGACGGCGACAGCCAGTTTCCGGTTTTCTAAGTGGATTCCGAAATGGCTGGAGAAGACCGACTGCCGGATCTTTATCGGCAAGGGCGGCATGCCCGCCGAGGATTACAAGCGGGTCATGGCACCCGGCGGGGCGATCTATCTGACGACAGTGGGATATGGCACCGGCGCGCTGCTGGGACGGGGCATCAAGCGGGTGAAGGATGTGTTCTGGCTCGACGAGCTGGGCATTGCCCAGGCAATGTGGATGTTCGAAGTCGAGAACTTTGGCCCGTTTATCGTGGAAAGCGACCTGGAGGGTAACTCGCTGTTTGCGCAGCATGCCGAAGTGATCAATGCCGGCATCGAGAAGCTATACGCCGGCCTCAAGCCCCCGGCATTGCACCGCTATGGCGAGACCGACGACCGCAAGAACGAAGTGATGTAACGCAAGCTCTCCACCAGTCAACGAGGAACAGAACATGATTATCGATTTCCGTCTCCGCCCGCCGCTCGGTGGCTTCCTTGACACCCTGATGTACTCGGCAGGAGAGCGCCGCGATGGCTTTACCCGGACCGTCGGCTTCGAGCCGTCGCCCGCCGCGCAGCAGCAGTCGATGGACCTGCTGATGCAGGAGATGGACGGCGCCGGCGTCGACAAGGGCGTCGTGGTGGGGCGCCTTGCCGGCACCTTGGGGAGCGTGTCGAATGCCGATGTGGAGCAGATCGTGCGGGAATACCCGGGGCGCTTCATCGGGGCGGCGTCCATCGACCCGACCCAGCGCGTGGCGGCGTGCCAGACCATCTCCGATGCCATTGCCGCAGGCTTCAAGGCCATCAACATCGAACCAGGCGCCTATCCCATACCGATGTACGCGGATGACAGACGGCTGTATCCGATCTACGCCCACTGCGAAGATCTGGATGTGCCGGTCATCTTGATGGTGGGCGGCACGGCCGGGCCGGACCTGAGTTATTCGGACCCTGTGCGGACCGATCGTGTGCTGTCTGACTTTCCGCGGCTGAGCGTGGTGGTGGTCCACGGTGGCTGGCCTTGGGTCACGGAGATTTTGCACATTGCGTTCCGACGTCCGAACCTGTACTTGTCCCCGGACATGTACTTCTCGCGGATGCCGGGGTGGGAGGAATACGTGAAGGCCGCCGATACCTTCCTGTCAGACCGGATGTTGTATGCAAGCTCGTTCCCGTTCTGCCCGGTGCGCGATTACAAGCAGTGGTTCGAAACGCTGCCGATCCGCCCCGGCAATCTGGAAAAAATCATGGGCGCAAACGCCCGTCGTCTGTTGAAGCTGTAGGCACGCGGCGCACGTCCATGCGGCAGAATGACGTCGCCACCGCGCCAGCGGGTCAACCAACTATCGATTTGTCAGACATGGACGTTAAGACACTCTATACGCTTGTAGCGATCGCAGACCGAGGCAGCTTTGCGGAAGCAGGCAACGCGATCGGCCTGTCACTGTCGGCCGTGAGCATGCAAATGCGCTCGCTCGAAGAGGAGCTTGGCATGACCATCTTCGATCGTAGCCGGCGGCCGCCGGTGCTGACGGACGCCGGGCTTGCGTTCACGAACCGGGCCCGCGACCTGCTGACACACTGGGAGAGCATGAGCGCGGCGCTCAAGCGCGAAGCAGCGGGCGGCGTGCTCAAGCTCGGTTCGGTTCATACGTGCGTGTCGGGCGTACTGCCGCTCGCGCTCAAGCGGCTCCAGCAGCAAGGGCATCGCATTGACATCCACCTGACCACCGGCCTCACGCACGATCTTGAACGGGCGGTGTACCGGCGCCAGCTCGATGTCGCAGTCGTCACGGAACCCGAAGTGCCGCGCCTGGACCTTCAGTTCATGCCGTTCTTCAATGAGGAGTTCGTCGTCATCACCCATGCCACGACGCGTGGCGACTCGGACAAAGGCGTGCTTGAAACCACGCCCTATGTCCGGTTCAACCGTACCGCGCGGGTCGGTCTACTGGTCCAGGAAGAAATGGTGCGCCGGCAGATTGCGGTCCGGTCGACCATGGAGATCGACACGCTCGAAGGCGTTATCGCCATGGTTGCCAACGGCCTGGGTTCTTCCGTGGTGCCGGCGCGTGGCGTCGAGAACGAGTTCCCGGCGTCGATTCGCACCATCCCGTTCGGATCGCCGCCGCTGACCCGCCGGCTTGGCATTCTGGTGCCCCGTGACAATCCGCGTGCGCACCTGTCGAAGCTGTTGCTGGACGCGCTGACCGAGGTCACGACGCCGGCTGGCACGCCCGACAACGGCAGGCCGAAACTGGTCAGGAAGGGCTAGCCATGGCAGCGCTGCGATTCTCGCTGCGGCAACTGGAACTGTTCTCGGCCGTGGCCAGAACAGGCTCGACCGCGGCGGCGGGCGAGACCACGGCGCTGTCGCAGTCGGCGGTCAGCTCCGCCGTGAACGAGCTTGAGCAGATGCTGGGCGTGACGCTGGAATAGCCTAAAAACAAAAACTCATCAGGGCCAATTGCGGATTCGCATTCTTGAAAATGCGAGGGGAGACGTATTTCCGAAAATAACAATAACAAATTTAACTGATAAGGCTGATTGCAATAATCCGTTTCGTATCGATGAGGTTCGAAATTAGGATGGATCGAAACCGCAGCATTCAAACGCGATCGTCGAAGCCGTGACGGCGCCACAAAAGGAGACAGCGATGCAAGCATCAGGTACTGAACAGGCGTTTGGGCAATGGATCGGTCAGGCCAAGCAATGGCTGCGCCGCATGCGTCGGAATCGCCTTCCAACAGCGGGATTTGGCCACGCCCGCGCCAAACGGCACGGCACTTCGGTGGCAATGACCATGTTCGCGTTTGCCATCGCTCCCCTGTACATGGCGGGAGCGCATGCCGAGGAATGGCCGGCGAAGCCGGTGCGCCTGGTGGTGCCGTTTGCCTCCGGTGGCGCCACTGACCTGCTGGCGCGTGCCGTGGCTCTCGAACTGGGCAAGCAGTGGAAGCAGCCGGTGGTGGTGGACAACCGGCCCGGCGCCGGCGGGGCCGTCGGCGCGGAGATGGTAGCCAAGGCAAGCCCCGATGGCTATACGCTGCTGCTGGCTTCCGGCAGCATGTTCACGGTCAACCCGTTCATCTATCAGAAGCTACCGTATTCCGCCGAGAGCTTCGAGATGATCAGCAAGGTAGCCAGCGGGCCAATGGTTGTGACCGTCAATACGCAAGTGCCGGCAAAAACCATGACCGAGCTGATTGCCTATGCCAAGGCCAACCCCGGAAAGCTCACGTTCGCCTCGGCCGGTAATGGCAGCCAGGTACACATGGCCAGCGAGGCCTTCGCAGAGGCTGCCGGCATCGATGTGGTCCATGTGCCGTACAAGGGCGAGGGGCCGGCCTACGCAGACCTGATGGCCGGTACGGTCAACATGACCGTGGGCAATATCAACGCGATCTCGCCGCTGCTCAAGGGCGGCCGCTTGCGCGCGCTTGCCGTGACCGGCAAAGAACGCTCAACGCTGCTGCCCGATGTGCCGACGGCCGCCGAAGCCGGCTTGCAGGGGTTCACGTTCTACGGCTGGTTTGCGCTAATGGCACCGGCCGGTACGCCCAGAGCGTTGACTGCGAAGATGTATGCCGACTTGGAGAAGGCGGTGTCGGAGCCTGGCATGCAACGCTACCTGGCATCCCAGGGCATGGCCAGGACGCTCACGCCGAAGGGGCGGCTCCCCGAAGAGATCGCCCAGGAAGCCGGGCGCTGGAAGCTCCTGGTCGCGAAGCGGAAGATTGCTGCTAACTAGTGGTTGCAATGACGGGCGGACCAGCGCCCTGTGGGCAGGCGGATGACCCCGGCATCTATTCATCCGCCGCCCACCGCGCCCGGACCAGGATATAGCCAGGCATGGCAGCAACACTTTCGACAAGGCGACCGGCGACCATGGCGGCAGAACATTACGCAATCCTGGCTGCGACCATTGCGGCCGCCTACACGGTGTTCGGCCTGACAGGCTTTGGCGCGGCGATGGTCGCGGTACCCGTGCTGGTGCAATTCCTTCCGCTGCAGTTCGTAGTGCCAATGCTGCTGCTGCTCGATCTGGTGGCGACCGCCGTGGTGGGTGTGCGGAACCGGAGTTCGGTGTCGCACACCGAATTGTTTCGATTGCTTCCGTTCATGATGATCGGCGTGGCGCTGGGCACCACCGTGCTGGCAAAGCTCGAATCCCGCTGGCTGCTGGTGGGGCTCGGGCTGTTTGTGCTGGCCATGACGGCGCGCGCATTGATGGGTTCCTCCGGGCGCATGGCTGCCGCCGCAAAGGGGTGGTCAGTGCCGGCCGGTGTCATTGGTGGCGTATTCAGCGCCTTGTTTGGCACGGGCGGGCCAATCTACACGATGTATCTGGCGAGCCGTCTTCCTGAGATCGACGTGTTCCGGTCCACCATTGCGTCCGTGATCCTGTCCAGTGCGGTAGCTAGGCTGCTGGCGTTTGCAGGCGGCGGTCTCCTGCAACAAGACGAGCTATGGCGCAGTGCCGCGTTTGCCATGCCATTCAGTCTGGCCGGGTTGGCCGTGGGCTCCTGCCTGCGCCGGCGCATCGCGGCAGATGCCGTACGCCGTGCGCTGCTGGTGTTCCTCGGCGCCAGTGGCGCTTCGGTGCTGGTCCGCGGCCTGCTGATGCGATGACATCCTGTCTGCACAGCGCTCACCATAGCGGCTCACGCAGCGGTTGCAGCGAAGTATCCCATTCGCCATTGAGTTTTATTTCAATTGAGCATGGTTTTCCGGCGCGATAGCCTTGCGCGGGCGTATCACCATGAAAACGAGGAAGAGACTATGGCAGCAAGTGTCAAGGAAATCATCTCCGGGGTAAAAGGCCCGGCTTCGACCTATGTGCAGGCATTTGAGACGCACCGGTCCCACTTGCATGCGGCAGAAGATGGAGAAGCGGGATTGACCCCTCGCCAGCTGGCGCTGGTCCGGATCGCCATTGCCGTCGCAATTCCCTGCGCGGAAATGTTGCGGACCTGCAGGAACGAAGCAGAGGGGATCGTTGCGCGAGAGGAGATCGAGCAGGCAGTCAGTGTTGCCACGGCCTTGCGAGCCGGTGCCGCGGTTGCCTACGGCAGGCTGGCCTACAAGTACCTCAATGGCGATGAAGACTCCGCCGCTGTCTCTTCGGCTGTTTCCGAAATCAAGAAAGATCGTGAGTTGATGACCCAATTCCGCAAGTCATCGCCAGCGGATTTCGAGCGGCTGACGAAGATGCTCGGCGAGATGCACAAGGACGGGATGCCCCTGTCCAGGCTCGACTATGAATTGCTTGCTATCGGCTGCGCTACTATTACCCAGTGTGTGTATTGCATGGAGCGTCATGTTGATGCGGCGCGGGCGCTAGGTATCGTGCCAGCGCAGGTTGCGCAGGTGGTTCACCTGGCTGTGTCGGCCCGGATCGAAGCGTCGTTCCTCGCAGCCGGAGAGATACTGTAAAAACGGCCGCGAAGTGCAAGCTGGCTTATGGCATGGCTTGGCTTCGCGTGGCTCGGCATCCGTAGCAGGCCATTTTTTCGCTCGCGCATACCCGAATGATGAGTATCCTCCCCCAGTTTCGCGTAGCAGCCTTGGTCTTCATTGGCGCCATGATGGCCTCCTCGGCGTTCGCCCAGTCATGGCCGACGAAGCCCGTCAGGCTTGTTGTGCCTTTCGCAGCAGGCGGCGCGACGGATGTCATTGCCCGATCTCTGGCGCAAAAGCTTGGCGACATATGGAAGCAGAGCGTCGTAGTGGATAACAGGCCTGGCGCAGGGGGCGGTGTCGCGGCGTCGCTGGTGGCAAAGTCTCCTGCAGACGGGTATACGATGATCCTCGTCGGCGGAAGTCAGCTGACGGTGAACCCGCACATCTATCGGCAATTGCCGTATAGCCCCCTCAGACTTCACCATCATTGCCAATATAGCCAGAGGCCCCATGGTGATTGCTGTAGGGTCCGCTGTCCCCGCCCAGACTCTGAAGGACCTTGTGGCGCTTGCCAGATCAAGACCGGGCCAGCTGAATTTTGGATCTGCCGGCAATGGCACCCAGGTCCACATGGCGGGAGAAGCGTTTGCCGATGCCGCAAGGATCGATCTCAAGCACGTGCCCTATAAGGGCGAGGCTCCCGCGTTGAATGACCTGATGGGGGGGCAAGTGCAGGTTGTGGTTGGAAACATCGCAGCCGTATCTCCATTTGTGAACGCTGGCCGCATCAAGGCGCTGGCGATTACCGATAAAAGCCGCTCTCCCATGTTGCCGGAAGTGCCTACTGCAACCGAAGCTGGTGTTCCGGGCCTGGAAGATATTTCGGCATGGTTTGCGCTGCTAGTTCCAGCGGGTACGCCAGCAGACATTGAGCGCAAAATCCGGGCCGACACTGTCAAGGCGCTGCAAGACAACGAACTCAAGGCGAGACTGATGTCGCAGGGTATGCGTGCGGGGGGTGAAGATGCGTCGCAGATGAAGGCAATCATTGCAGCCGAATCGCAGAAGTGGGCCCGAATCGTCAAGCTGAGACAGCTCAGCGCAGACTGACCTGGCCCACGGCTAGGAACTGAGTGCGCGATCCCAGACGGGCACCTCGCCAATATCGGCAACCAGGAAGTCGATGAAGCTGCGAATGACAGCGCGCGCATAACGCGAGCGGTAGTACATCGCGTACAGCGAATGTGAGATCGCCGCCCGGTATTCCGGGACCACAAGCTTCAGGTGCCCCGACAGGATATCGTGGGAGACCAGATAGGTGGGCAGGCAAGCGACACCGTAGCCTTGCAACGCAGCCTCGCGCAGCGCCAGGCTGGAATTCGAGGTCAGCCTGGATGCGATGCCGATGTGCTGCACCATCGTTTCTCGCTGGAACGTCCATGCGCCATTCATGGTCATTTCCGGATAAACCAGGCATTGATGCCGCATCAGGTCGGAAGGTTCCAGAATCGCTTCATGCCTGGCCAGGTACGCTGGCGCAGCGCAATATACCCAGTGTATGGGTGCCAGCTTGCGAGCGGCGTAGCCCGAGTCGGTGTCGCCCGTGATGCGCACCGCGACATCAAAGTTCTCTTCAGCGAGATTTACCAGCCGGTCGTCAAGTGTTACGCGCGCGTCCACATCCGGATATGCGCCGAGGTACCTGCCCACTATAGGGGTGAGTTGCTTGCTGCCGAACGCAATGGAGCAAGTCACCCTCAGTGTCCCTTCAAGGCGCTGGGACTGTCTGGTTGCATCAAGAGTGCTCTCTACGTCGGAGAGAATTCCGTTCGCCCGCTCCAGCATGATGCGACCACTATCCGTCAGCGTCATGCTGCGGGTCGTGCGCTTGACCAGCAATACGCCAAGTCGGTCTTCGAGCTGCGAAAGGCTCTTGCTCACGGCTGAAGGCGACAGATTGAGTTCTCTCGCAGCTGCGCTCAAGCTGCCCAGTTCGGCCACCCTGACAAACACAGTGATCTGTGTGAACGTTGCGAAGCTTTTAGACATATTTTCGGAGGCGCCGGCCTGGCAGCGTATGCGCGTCCCCTGTAGTGCTGAGGGCAGCATCATTCTATTCCGAAGCGTGACGCATCGCATCTACTTGGTTCGCGCCACCTACCCTGCGACGCCGGCATCTTTGACTTTCCATCAAAGATGGTTTGAAGGGAATTCGCTAACTGAATCGTCGAAAGTCCCTGAGAATGGATCGGGGTCGAAGGCGAAAGGAAATGAGGACCACCAATCCGTATGCAAGCGTCGGTGTGCTGAAAAGCAAAGAAGGCCCGACTGCCGAACTGCTTTAAAAAATAGCTTGAGAAATTATGGAGGAGAAATGAGACAACTGACCATTTCTGCTGAGGAGATGCGCGTGCCGTTTACGCGCTACGACCTCGGCTGGGTCATCCTGTGTATCGGGATGGCCATTGGTGCCGGCGTGGTGTTTTTGCCGGTCCAGGTCGGGATCATGGGAGTGTGGGTATTCATCGCATCCGTCATCCTGGCCTATCCCGCGCTCTACATGATGCAGAACCTTTATTTGAGGACGCTGTCGGAGAGCGCGGACTGCGATAGCTATGTCAGCATCATTACCCATTACCTGGGTAAGAACTGGGGCTTCTTTCTAAGTATTGCTTATCTCCTCATGCTGCTGAAGGGGATGTTGACGTACTCGTTGGCCGTGACCTTCGATAGCGCCAAGTATTTGCAGACCTTCGGTATCACCACCCAGCTGCTGTCGGATAGTCCGCTGTACTCTCTGACGATTCTGGTTGTGCTGGTGCTGATCGCGGCGCAAGGTGAGCGGTTGCTGTTCAAGGTCTCCGGGCCATTGGTGATCGTGAAGCTCGCTATTGTCCTGCTTTTGGGCTTCGTCATGATCCCGCATTGGGACATCATGGGGAATCTTCCTTCGTTCCCCGAGTTGAAGAAGCTGGCGATCGACACCGTGCTGACTTTGCCGTTCACCGTGTTCTCGATTCTCTTCGTTCAGATACTGAGTCCGATGAACATTGCGTTCCGCAAGCAAGATTCAGATCCGCGCATCGCGACATACCGCGCGATCCGCGCGCACCGGGTGGCATACGTCGTGTTGGTGGTATCGGTGTTGTTCTTCGCCACTTCGTTCACGTTCTCGCTATCGCACGAACAGGCATTGTCTGCCAAGGCACAGAACATCTCCGCACTGGCCCTGGCAGGTAGTGTGATTCCTGGGGCTGACGTGTTGCTGATGACGACCGCGCTGAACGTGTTTGCCATCGTGACTGCATTCTTTGGCCTGTACCTGGGGATCGACGAGGCTGTTTCCGGCATCGCGATCAATGTGCTGTCCCGGTTCATTCCCAGGGAGAACATCAACAGAAAGGTGGTTTCAATCGGCACATCGGTCCTGATCGTGGGAGCGCTCTGGCTTTGGGTGCAATCAAAGTTCTCGATCCTTTTGCTACAGCAAATCGCCGCGCCCATCTACGGCGTCACCTCCTTCATTATCCCGTGCCTGCTTGTCTACAAGGTTCCTGCGCTACACGCCTACAAGTCCAAGTCGGTCTACTTCGTATTCTTCGTGGGTGTGGTCGTATGCATGACGCCCGTATTGAAGGCATTGGGGTACTGAAAACGCATGATGGATGTTTGAGGGAATGATGTGATGGTAAAGGTTTCAGAGTTCGAATTTGACGACATCGTTGATCGCAGCGACTCCAGTTCGATGAAGTGGTGTTTTCCGGCCAGCTTTCTCACACCGCATCAGGTGCGAGCCGAGCCGATTCCGATGTGGCTGGCGGATATGGACTTCCGCTCCCCCAGCGTCGTCGTCGAGGCAATTCAGGGGATGGTGGCCAAGGGTGTGTTCGGATACTCCTCGGTTCCGGCGAGTTACTTCAAGGCGGTAGCGGACTGGCAGCGCCGGCGCTTTGGCTGGCCCGTCGACGAGGAATGGATCGTGCCGGTTGCGAGCGTCATTGCCGCGCTCAAGACCCTTATCCATGCCTTTTCCCGGCCAGGGGATTCGGTGTTGATCCAGCCGCCGGTATACGTGCACTTCCACCATGACGTCCTGATCAACGGGCGCCAGCTGGCGATGGCGCCGCTCAGGTTCGATGGCGAGCGCTACCGCTTTGACCCGGAGGCCTTCGAGCGCGCCATTCAAGCGGATACCAAGCTCTTCATTCTCTGCAATCCTCACAATCCCACCGGGAACGTCTGGAGCCCGGACGAGCTGCGCGCCATGGGCGACATCTGCCGTCGCCATGGTGTGCTCGTCATATCCGATGAAATCCATGGGGACTTCGTCTTCGGTGGTGGCAAGAGGCACACGCCCTTCGCCTCGCTGGGGGACGACTATGCCGACAACAGTGTCACCTGCATCTCGGCAAGCAAGACCTTCAACCTGGCGGGCCTGCAGTGCGCGAATATCGTCGTCTCTGACAAAGGTAAGCGGGACGAGATCAAGCGAACGATCGAGCGGAACATGAATGCGCACGTCAACATGGTGGGCGCATTGGCAACGGAGGCAGCCTACACGTCAGGGGACCAATGGGTAGACGCGCTAGTAGGAAAGGTGGCCGCCAACCATGAATACTTCCGCACCGAGGTGAACAGCCGTGTCGACGGGATCCGCGTTCTGGACTCGGACTCTCTGTACCTGGCCTGGATTGACTGCCGGGATCTGCAACTGCCTCCCGCAGACCTCGAGAACTTCCTGCTAACCAAGGCCCGCGTCTGGTTTGATCGTGGACCGAAGTTTGGCAAGGAGGGCCACGGCTTCATGCGTGCCAATCTGGCGTGCCCACGCCAGACGCTGGATCGCGCGATCTCGCAGTTGACTTTAGCGCTGCCGCGCAAGTGAGCAATGCCTCGCTCGAGGCGTGTCTTCGGGCATCTGGCTTATCGGAAGCCATCGTCGTACGTTCGCAATTGATGTTCAGCGCTTTATCCAGTGGGTCTGATTCCCCACGAAAATTTCTGCCATGTCACAAGATGTCACAGCTACGGAAGCAAGTGCTGGCTTGCCCCATGCAAGCGGGCTGATCGACCGGCGTGCGTTGCATGCCGCCTTCGCCGGCTTGAGTGCAAGTCTGGTCGCGATCGGACTCGCCCGTTTCGCCTACACGCCTTTGATACCGGCGTTGATTCAGGCCCACTGGTTCAGCGCTGCCGACGCTGTCTCGCTTGGCGCGGCGAACTTTGCCGGATACCTGGTGGGCGCACTGTCAGGCCGCTTGCTTGCCGCTCGCATGTCGAACCGGAACGTCATGCGCTGGATGATGCTGACCGCCACCGCGGCGTTCTTCGCGTGTGCGCTTCCGGTCTCCCTGAGTTGGTTCTTCATCTGGCGCTTCCTGTCCGGGCTTTCCGGCGGCGCCATCATGGTGCTGGTGGCAACGACAATCCTTCCTCATATCCCATCGGCCCGCCGGGCACTGGTGAGCGGCATGATATTTCTGGGTGTGGGTCTGGGCATTGCTGCGTCCGGCACCTTGGTACCCGGATTGCTGTCGATGGGCCTTCGTGCGGCATGGCTCGGCCTTGGGGCGGTGTCACTGCTGCTCACCGTGCTGAGTTGGGACGGGTGGCCACCCGCGGACAAGCCCGCTGGCAGACCTGCGCCAGGATCGGTGAATGAATGTGCTGCAGCCAGCCGTCCCACCCTTGCTCGCATGCTCAGCATCATCTGTATGCAGTACGCCGCTAATGCATTGGGACTGGTGCCAGCCATGGTTCTGCTGGTCGACTATGTCGCACGTGGACTGGGACAAGGCGCGACAGTAGGCGCACGCTACTGGGTGCTCTATGGCGTCGCGGCGACTGCGGGACCGCTGTTCAGCGGATGGGCCGGGGGGAGGGTAGGCTTCGGCAATGCCTATCGGATTGCCCTGTTGCTGCAGGCGATCGCAGTTGGCCTGTTGGCAATCTCGCAGCATACCGCTGTGCTAATGGTGTCAACCATCATATTGGGCGCTTTCACGCCCGGCATCGTGCCATTGGTGCTGGGACGCATACAGGAGTTGCTACCGCATGATGCCATCCACCAACGAGCCGCCTGGAGTCGCGCGACGGCATCGTTCGCGCTGTTCCAGGCGTTGGGCGGC
Organism: Cupriavidus sp. SS-3; assembly: GCF_035818815.1. Lineage (NCBI taxonomy): Bacteria > Pseudomonadati > Pseudomonadota > Betaproteobacteria > Burkholderiales > Burkholderiaceae > Cupriavidus > Cupriavidus sp. SS-3. Next base: position 86,875 of record NZ_JAYLVT010000011.1, on the reverse strand, counting down.
TACGGCTATGCCTGGCTATTCTCGCGCACAGACGGAAATTACGGGCTCATCTTTGCCAGCAGCGCGGTTGCGTTGTTCCTGGCCTTAGCCATGGAATTGACTGCCAGGAGGCGAGACTGACTTTTAAGCCAGTCAAGGCCAGAGCTTTTCGCTGGCGCACGTGCTCAGTCCGGCGCCATTGACACGTCTAACTAATGAGGCTACTTTCAACGATCCGCGGCTAGGGGTGAAATCCATCTCAACGCCACCTGTTCTGCCTTTGGATCGTCGATGCCCAAGTCTGAAAGAGCTCAGCACCCTACCCTGCGGCAACTAGAACTACTCCTCGCACTGGTCTCTTCCGATGGCATAGCAGGCGCCGGCGCCAAGCTCGGCATGACGCCATCCGCCACCAGCCACGCGTTGCGGGCGCTGGAGGATGCGCTCGGTGTCCAGCTGGTGGAGCGCAACCAGACCGGGCTGTCGCTGACCTACGCTGGCGAACAGGTGCTGCCGCATGTGCGGGACGTGTTCGCCTCCTTGCAGCTGGTGACTGCCACGGCGCGTGCCGGCGCGGAACTGAAGACCGGGCTGATCCGCGTCGGCTCGTTCGGCGCAAGCGCGTCGCTGCATGCGCTGCCCAAGCTGCTGCAGCAGTTCCGGGCCAGGTATCCGGGCGTGAGCGTGGTCGTCACCGAACGGCCGGACGAGGAAACCAGCCAGGACCTGATCGAGCGCCGCATCGAGCTGGCCGCGGTCACTTTGCCCAAGCCCGACTTCGAGACCATTACGCTGGCGGTCGACGAGTTAGTTGCGGTGCTGCCCGCTGACCATGAGCTGGCCGCGCAGGCCGAAGTCCAGCTCGCCGAAATCACCCGCTTTCCGTTCATCATGACGCGCGCGGGTTCGCAGAAATTGATCCAGAGACTATTCGCGCGCCATGGTTGTCGTCCCACGATCGCGCATGAGCTGCTGCAGATCATGTCGATCCTGGAGTACGTCTCCCGTGGCGAAGGCGTCTCGATCCTGGCCCGGCTTGCGGTCCCGGATACGTATCCGGGCGTGCGCTATGTTCCGCTGCTGCCCCAGACCCGCCGCAGCATCGGGCTGGCTTGCCTGAGCGAGAACAAGCTGTCGCCCGCAGCCAAGGCGCTGTGGCAGGAGGCGAAGCGGTTCAGCGTGGCCAGGTACTAAGGTGGTGGTCTTCGGCTCGCATTGAAATCCGATTCAATTGCACATGAGCGAGGCCACTCTTAGGCTCGGGCATTTGCCGGAACCCGCCCGCTGCACGCTGCGGCGTTACGGGGACTAGCCACTATTGCCTCTTGACCATGAGTGATATCGACCGCGCCGACGTCTGGATCCAGAAAGAATATTCCCCCGAGAACAGCCACTGCTATGGGTGCGGCGTCGCCAACCCTCATGGCAACGGACTCAGGACCTACCTGAACGGCACAGAAACAGTTTCCCGTTTCACGCCGGACCCGATGTACAGCGGTGGCGTGCCTGGCAACGTCTACGGCGGCATGATCGCATCGCTGTTCGATTGCCACGGCACGGCTTCCGCTGCCGCCTTTCACAGGCAGCAGTCGGACGACCCCTCCGGACCCTTGGGCCGGTTCGTTACCGCTTCACTCCAGGTCAACTTCCTTGCACCCACGCCGCAGGCGCAGGTACTGACGGTGTCGGGAAAACTGAAAGCCATCGACGGCCGCAAGGTGTGGGTCGAGATGATGCTCACGGCGGGCGAGACTCTCTGTGCCACCGCCGAGATGCTTGCCATCGCCCTGCGCAAATGACAACGCTGGCGGCTGCCTAGGGGTTTCTCCTCTCCTTGCGCCGCAATTCAATTGAGCTTGTCGGACACCGATTCTTAGAATCGATCGCATGACCTGCAAGGAGATCTTGTCATGCGATGCAGTAGAACGCCGAACCGCAGCGTGGCCGTACCAGGCCAGTGCCCAGCGGCCCAATGCTTGCGAGGTGCGCAATGAACGTGCCTCCTGACCGCCTGGCGCTGGCCGGCATCAAGGTTCTCGACCTCTCGCGGATCCTTGCCGGGCCGAGCGCGACGCAGCTGCTTGGCGACCTTGGCGCCGATGTCGTCAAGGTCGAGCGCCCCGGGGAGGGTGACGATACCCGCAAATGGGGTCCCCCATACATCGAGGACGCCGCCGGTAACCCGACGCAGGAAAGCGCGTACTACCTCAGCGCCAATCGCAACAAGCGCTCGATTGCCATCGATCTGGCGTCGGAGGCAGGGCGCGCGCTGATCCATGACCTGCTGCAGCACGCCGACGTGCTGGTGGAGAACTACAAGGTCGGTGGGCTGGCGCGCTATGGCCTGTCATACGAGCAGCTCAAGGCACAGTACCCCAGGCTGATCTACTGCTCGATCACGGGGTTCGGCCAGACCGGCCCTTACGCGCAGCGACCGGGCTACGACTTCCTGATCCAGGGCATGGGCGGCATCATGAGCCTCACCGGCGAGCCCGACGGCCAGCCGATGAAGGTCGGCGTCGGCATCGCCGATGTCATGACTGGCATGTATGCCGCGGTGGGCATCCTCGCCGCGCTGCAGTACCGCGCCGCGCATGGCCGCGGCCAGCATATCGATGTGTCGCTGCTCGATTCGCAGATTGCGTGGCTGGTGAACGGCGCCACCAACTACCTTGCCGACGGTGTGCTGCCGCAACGGCTCGGCAACGGGCATCCCAATATCGTGCCCTATCAGGTGTTCGATACCGCTGACGCACCGATGATCCTCGCGGTCGGCAACGATGGCCAGTTCGAGCGGTTCTGCGAGGTCGCCGACCTGATGCACGTCGCCGCGGATGCGCGGTTCCGCACCAACCCGGCGCGGGTTGCCAATCGCAAAGCGGTGTGCGAGCTGGTCGCCGCGGCACTACGCCAGCGTGGCCGGTCCGAATGGCTCGCCGCGCTGGAAGACGCGGGGGTGCCATGCGGCCCGGTGAACAACCTCGAAGACGTTTTCAACGACCCGCATGTCAAGGCACGGGGCGCTGAGATCCGCATGCCCTGTGAATGGGCAAAGAACGGCCAACTGCGGCTGCTCGCCAATCCGCTCAAGCTGTCAGAGACGCCCGCGACCTATCGAAAACCCCCGCCCCGGCTGGACGAGCATCGCGACGCGATCCTGAAAGACTGGCTCGGCAACTCATAAACCAATGGAGAGACGCATGTTCGAACTGACCGCTGAACAAAGAGAACTGCAACTGGCCGCGCGCGACCTGGCGCAGAACGCATTCGCACCGACCGCTGCCGACACCGACCTGACCGAGGCCTATCCCTGGCAGAACGTGGACCGGCTGCTTGCCGCAGGCTTCATGGGGATGACGATCCCGAAGGAGCTGGGCGGACAAGGTCGCAGCTACCACGATACCGTGATCGTGATCGAGGAGATGGCGAAGGCGTGCGCCACCATGGGCCGCATTACCGTCGAAGCTAACATGGGTGCGATCGGCGCCATTCTGCGCTATGGCACCGACGAGCAGCGCAAGCTCGCCGCGGCGGCCGTGCTCAGCGGCGACAAGCCCGCCATCTGCATCTCCGAGCCCAACGCCGGCAGCGCCGCCAGCGAGATGACCACCCGCGCGGACCGGGTCGGCGACGACTACATCCTGAACGGCGAAAAGTACTGGATCACCGGCGGCGGTGTCTCGCGCCTGCACTTGATCTTCGCCCGCGTGTTCGACGATGGTGTCGACCAGGGCATCGGCGCGTTCATCTGCGTGCGCGATGGCAATGCTCCCGACGGCCTGGTGATCGGCCGCCGCCTCTACGCGATGGGCGTGCGCGGCATCCCCGAGACGCATATCGAGTTCCGCGACCTGAAGATCCACAAATCCATGCTGGTGGTACCGCCGGGCGGGCTGCAGCGCGGCTTCGCGGCGCTGATGAACGCGTACAACGCGCAGCGAGTCGGTGCCGGCACGGTGGCGCTCGGCATCGCGCAGGGCGCGTTCGAGGAAGGCGTGCGCTATGCGAAGTCGCGCCAGCAGTTCGGCCGCCCCATCGCCGAATTCCAGGGCCTGCAGTGGATGATCAGCGATATGTCGGTGCAACTGGAGGCCGCGCGCTTGCTGTTGCACTCGGCCGCGTGCAGTGGCAAGGAATTTCCCGACATGGCCCGCGCCGCCCGCGCCAAGATCTTCGCCGCCGAGACGGCCAACAAGGTCACCAACGATGCGCTGCAGCTCTATGGGTCGTCTGGCTATGGCCGCCACAACCCGATGGAGCGGCACGTCCGCGATGCCCGGATGTTCACCATTGCCGGCGGCACCGCGCAGATCCTGAGAACGCAGGTCGCGGCGAGCGTGCTCGAGATGAAGCTGCCGCAGACGCGCCACGGCTACCTCGCGAAATAAGGCCGGTCGCAAAAATAACGGAGGAGACAAAGATATGAAGCGCAGAGACTTCATAAAAGCCCTGTCGTATATCGGCGCGGGGTCCATGGCGCCGCTTGTGGGTGTGCGCGCTGCGAGCGGGGCCTATCCCGCTGCGCCGGTGCGGCTGGTCGCGCCGTTCCCGCCAGGCGGCACCGTCGATATCCTGGCACGGCTGGTTTCGTCGCAACTTGCGCGCGAGCTATCCCAATCGGTGATCGTCGAGAATCGCGCCGGCGCGGGCGGCACCATCGGTGCGGATGCGGTGGCGCGCGCCAGGCCGGATGGCTACACCGTGCTGTTTGGCGCTGCGCATCACGCCATCGCCCAGACCGTCTACCCGGCGCTGCCCTATGACATCCGCAACATGGTGCCGGTCAGCTTCCTGGGGCGGGTGGACCATGTGCTGCTGGTGACCAACAAGCTGCCGGTAAAGAACGTCGCCGAACTGATCGCCTACCTGAAGGCGAATCCCGACAAGCTGGCCTACGGCTCGCCCGGCACCGGCACGCTGCACCACCTGATGGCGGAGCAGTTCAAGGCCGTCACCGGAACCCGTATGATGCATGTCCCCTACAAGGGCTCCAGCCCCGCGCTGGTCGACCTGATCTCCGGGACCATCCAGGTCTACTTCGAAACCATGCCGTCGGCGCTGCAGTATGTCCGCAGCGGAAGCGTGCGGGCGCTTGCGGTGACTTCCAGGCAGCGCTCGCGCACGCTGCCGGACCTTCCCACCATCGCCGAGTCCGGCGTGCCCAACTATGACGCGGCGAGCTGGTACGGCTTGTTCGCGCCACGCGGCACGCCGGTGCAGGTCGTTACCGCGCTGAACGGCGCCACGGCCCGGGCGTTTGCCAACGATGTCTTTGTCGAGCAATGGCGGCGCCAGGGTGCCGAGCCCGGCGGCGGCAATCCGGAGGTGCTGCGCAAACTGCTGATGAGCGAAGTCGACCGCTGGAGCGCCGTGGCGCGGGACGCCAACATCCGGGTCGAGTAGCACGAACTGCCCTAGTCGGGGCTGTCATCACGGCATGGGAGTGCTGTGCATCCTCTCATGCCACATCTCGCAATGGTCGGCTGCCACCTGGCGCGCCGGCCATCCAACCCAAACTGCCTGGGGGAGACCATCATGAAAATTACCAAGATCGAAGTGCTCGAGGCCGAACTGTCCGGCCAGGGCGGCATTGCCTCGTGGCATCACGTATTTGTCCGGGTTCACACCGAAGAAGGCGTCAGCGGACTGGGCGAGGTCGGCATGGCGTACGGGACCGGCGCGCAGGCCGCCGGGCCGATGGTGCTGGCGCTGGGCCAGCGCTTCGTGCTGGGCCACAACGCGTTTTCGACCGAATCCGTTTGGGAGCGGATGCTGCGCAAGTCCTTCTGGGCCGAAGGCGGCGGGCCCGTGGTGTTCGGCGCCATGAGCGCGCTCGACGCGGCGCTCTGGGACATCAAAGGCAAGGCGCTTGGCTTGCCCGTGCATCGGCTGCTGGGCGCCGACACGCCGGCGCCGCTGCGCTGCTATGCCAGCCAGCTTCAGTTCGACTGGGCCGGGGAAACGGTGAACCTTGTCGACCCGGCGCGGTATCGCGAAGCCGCGGTCCGTGCGCGCGAGGAAGGCTACGACTGCGTCAAGGTCGATCCGCTGATGATCGCGCCGGACGGCAGCCGCGCTGCCAAGCTGCGCGGCATCCTGACACCCGAGCAGCGCAAGATGCTGCGCGCGCGCATGGAGGCGGTGCGGGACGGCATTGGCCCCGACGCCGACATCATCCTCGAGTTGCACTCCTTCACCTCCACGGCAGGCGCGCTGCAGGCGGCGGAAACCTTGAAGGACCTGGGGATTCTTTTTATGGAGGAGCCGACTCATTACAACGGCGCGCATGCGCACAACCGTGCCGCGCGCAAGTCGCCGGTGCCGGTAGCCGCCGGCGAGCGGCTCTATACCCGTTGGGGCTTCCTGCCGTACCTGGAGGCCGGGTCGATCGACATGATTCAGCCGGACGTGGGCCTGGTCGGTGGCATCAGCGAGGCCTGCAAGATTGCACACCTCGCGCACACCTTCGATGTGGGGGTGCAGGCCCATGTGTGCGGATCGCCGCTGGCCACAGCGATTGCGCTGCAGTTTGAAGCGGCCATCCCCAATTTCGAGATTCATGAGCACCACACGTATGCGCTGAAGGCGTGTAACAGGGATCTGTTTATCGAGGATCTGCAGCCGCAGGGCGGCCGCTTCCACGTGCCGACGGCACCGGGCCTGGGCATGACGCTCGCGCCCGAAGCAGAGCGGCGCATGGTTACCACCTTCGTCGAGCTCGGCGATTAAGCAGCAGGCAGGGCGCAGCCCCGGCATATCCCCGGCAAAACATAAGATCGATTGGAGACAAAGCATGCGAGCACTACTTTCCCTGTTTCTCTTAAGCGCCGTCGTGTCCCCCGCGATGGCGCAGGACGGCTACCCGAGCCGACCGGTCACCGCCTTGGTCGGGTATCTTCCGGGCGGTGCCGCGGACCTTGTCACGCGCAAGCTAGCAGCGGTCATGGCGCCCAGGTTCCCCTCGGGCATCGTGGTCGAAAACAAGCCGGGTGTCGGTGGCAGCCTGGCGGTGTCGACGCTCGCGATGGCCAAGCCAGACGGGTATCAGTTCGCATTCGTACCCAACTCGAACCTGGCGCTGTCGCCGCAGGTCAATTCGTTGTCCTATAAATCGCCGGACGATGTCACGCCAGTCATCAACATCGTCAACTTCGCCCCGGTGATGCTGGTGCCGAGCAGTTCGCCTTACCAGACGCTGCAGGACTTGCTCAATGCGGCCAAGAAGGCCCCGGAAAGCCTTAGCGTGGGTTTTCCGGGCGTGACGACTCTGAGCCATCTCAACCTGCTCCAGTTCGAGCGCCTGGCCGGTGTGCAGCTGATCGACGTGGCCCAGAAGGGTTGGGGAGAAGGGGGTCCCCAATTGCTGGGCGGGCACATCACCGCCGCGATCGCGCAGCCCATCGAGGCGGTGCCGTACCTGAAGTCAGGAAAGATGCGTGCGCTCGGCTCCTTCAGCGAAACGCGGCAGTCACGATTGCCGGACGTGCCAACGATGAAGGAGCAGGGCGTCGCGGCGGATTTCGGCGTGCGCTACCTCATCGTCGTTCCCAAAGGAACGCCGGCACCCGTGGTGAAGTACATCCATGATGCCGCCAAGGCGGCCATGGAAACGCCGGAATTCAGGAAATTTGCCGCGGACAACGCGCTGGATATCGCCTACCAGGATGGTGCCACCGCGCGCGAGGCGGCCTGGGCGGACTACCGCAAGTACACGCCGGTGCTCAAGCAAAGCGGGCTGCTGAAGTAGACCTGGCATCGATGATCGAGACCGACGTCGACGGCGTAACCGAGCGCCCGGAACCACGAGAGCCAACATGAAGATCCTGATCCCCGAGTTGATTCACCCCCGGTCCCTGGAGCGCCTGCGCAAGGAGCACGAGGTCGTGTTCGACCCTACCCTCTTCGCGCGCCAGGCGGCGCTGCTGGATGCCGCGCGCGATGCCCAGGCCCTGATCGTCCGAAACCGTACGCAGGTGCGTGGCGAGCTGCTCGATGCGCTCGGCCAGTGCCGGGCCGTTGGTCGCCTTGGGGTCGGCCTTGACAATATCGACGTTCCCGCCTGCCAGGAGCGCGGTATCGAAGTGATCCCGGCCCTCGGAGCCAACGCCCGCTCCGTGGCGGAGTATGTCGTGACCTGCGCCATGCTGCTGCTCAGGTTTTCCCACTACAGCGTCAGCGACACGCTGGCCGATGGCTGCTGGACCCGTCCGGCAACGCCGGAAGGCCATGAGGTCTGTGGTCGGACGCTGGGCCTGGTGGGATTCGGCTCGATCGGCCAGTTGACCGGCCGCCTGGCCAGCCGGCTGGACATGCGCGTGGTGGCGCATGACGCCGCGCTTCGGCCGGGGACGTCGCCCGACTTCCCATGCGAAATGCTTCCCCTGAACGAATTGCTGGCCGTCAGTGACGTTGTCAGTCTGCACGTTCCGCTGATGCCGGAGACACGTAGCCTCATCAATGCGGACCGGCTCGCCATGATGCGGCCTGAAGCGGTGCTGATCAATGCCGCGCGAGGGGGCATCGTCGACGAGGCAGCTCTGGCGCGCGCCCTGACGGAAAAAAAGCTCCGGGCGGCCGCACTGGATGTATTCGACGACGAACCGCTGCCTGGCGGGTCGGTGCTGGCGGGGGTGCCGAACCTGCTGCTGACACCGCACGTAGCCGGCGTGACCGCCGATTCGGAGCTGCGAGTTTGTGAACTGGTGGCGCAGCGGGTCCTGGGTGTGCTGGCGAGGACGTCCGGGGACGCGACAGTGCTGCGACAAGCGCCGAAGTGAGCGGCAGGAGGAAATCCATGGCAGTCCAGAAATTTAGCCATTGCAGCCATTGGGGCGCCTATACCCTGCTGGTGGAGAACAACCGGATCGTCGGGGTCGAGCCGTTCGCAGGAGATCCGTCGCCGTCACCGGTCATCCACTCGGTGAAGTACTGGGCCGAGTCCGCCAACCGGATTGCTCAGCCCATGGTCCGGAAGAGCTGGCTCGCCAAGCGCGGGCCGGGCGAGCGAAAGGCCAACGAAGCGTTCGTGCCGGTGTCCTGGGAGCAGGCCAACCAGATCGTCGCCAGCGAGATCGATCGCGTGCGCCATGAGTACGGCAATGCGTCGATCTTCGCGGGCTCCTATGGCTGGACCAGCTGCGGGCGGTTCCATCATGCCCCCTCGCAGATCAAGCGGATGCTGAACCTGGTCGGCGGCTATACCGGCCATGTCGATACCTACAGCATTGCCGCCGGCCCGGTCATCCTGCGCCACGTCCTCGGCGACAGCGAGGCCTGCAATGGTGGCGCCACCACGCTCGATGCCGTGGCCAGGCATGCGCAAACCGTTGTTGTCTTCGGCGGGCTGTCGCCCCGCACGGCCCAGAGCGAGGCCGGCGGTGTTGCACGCCACCAGCTCGAATCCCATTTGCGGGCCATGGTCGATAACGGCGTCAGGTTCTTCCTGGTCTCGCCGATGCGTGACGATTTGCCGGAGTGGGTGCCGGCCGAATGGCTGCCCGTGCGCCCGAACACCGATGCCGCGGTCATGTTGGGGCTGGCCGGAGAAATCGTCTCGGCGAACCGGCACGACCAGGCGTTCCTGAACCGTTATTGCAGCGGCTCCGACCGCTTCCTGGCCTATCTGGCCGGACAGCATGACGGCGTGCGGAAAGACGCGGAGTGGGCCTCGCGGATATCGAGCCTTGACGTTGGTTGTCTCAACGCGCTCGCCCGCCGCCTGGTCGATACGCGTTCGATGATCACCGTGAGCTGGAGCCTGCAGCGGGCAGACCATGGCGAGCAGCCATACTGGGCGGCCCTGGCGCTGGCGTCGGTGATCGGCCAGATCGGACTGCCCGGCACTGGCGTCGGCTTTGGCTATGGTTCCCTTGGCGGTGTCGGATCGCCGCTTTCCCAGGCGCAATCTCCGGCGTTCCCGCAGGGCGCAAAACCCAATGCAGACTTTATCCCGTGCGCACGCATCGCCGACCTGCTGCTGAAGCCGGGGCGAGAGTTCACGTACGAGGGCATGACGCACACCTACCCTGACATACGGCTGGTGTACTGGGCGGGCGGAAATCCGTTTCACCACCATCAGGATCTGAATCGGCTGCGCAAGGCGTGGTCTCGTCCCGATACCATTATCGTGCAGGAGCCGATGTGGACAGCAACGGCCCGCCGCGCCGACATTGTGCTGCCCGCGACCACCTCCATCGAGCGCAACGATATTGCGGGCAACCGCCGTTCCGACCACCTGATCGCCATGCATCAGGCCATCCGTCCCGTGGGCATGGCGCGCAACGACTACGACATCGTCCGCGGTATCGCCGCGTGTCTCGGTGTGGAATGCGCCTTCAGCGAAGGGCGGGATGAGATGCAGTGGATCCGCATGATGTACGAACGCTCGGCGCGGCACAGCCGGGAAAGGCTGGGCGTCGAGCTGCCGGAGTTCGAGACATTCTGGGAACGTGGCTCGACGCCCGTGCCGACCAGGGCCATGTTCACCTATCTCGAAGCTTTCCGGCGTGATCCCGACGGGCATCGCCTCAACACGGAAAGCGGGCGCATCGTGTTGGGTAGCGACAAGCTAGCCACGCTTTGCCTTGACGACTGTCCGCCGTGCCCGTCCTGGATCCCGCCCGCCGAGTGGCTGGGCTGCGCCGGCCCTGAAGAATTTCACCTGGTGTCCCGCCAGCCGGCCGGCAAGCTGCATAGCCAGCTGGACGAGGCGCCGGTCAGCATGGCGACCAAGCATAACGGCCGTGAGCGGGTGTGGATCCATCCGGGCGATGCGGCAAGGCTGTCGATATCCGATGGCGACGCGGTGCGGCTATGGAATGACCGGGGACAGTGCCTGGCATCGGCATCCGTTACCGATGCGGTTCGGCCAGGCGTGCTGATGCTGCCGACGGGCGCGTGGTATGCGCCGGAAGACGAGGGGCCGAACGCCTTAGATGTCGCCGGCAATCCGAACGTGCTGACCCTGGACAAATGCAGCTCCGGCTTCTCGCAAGGCTGTGCGGCTCACACTTGCCTTGTCAGGATGGAAAAGCATCAACCAGGGCGGCCTGGCAGTGACCTGGGCCGCGCGACGACGTAAGGCTTTGACCCCAGAAAGGAGACATGCAATGAATCTGCCCAAGGTTTTTACCGACTTTATCGCCGGAATGACCCGGATCGTCGATACCGCTGAAGGCAACGAGCGCCGCATCCTCGATGCGGGCGAGAAGCTGCTTGGCGAACTGATTGCCGTGGATGACTGGTTGCCGGAGGCGTACGCGCAGCCGCATCCCCAGTACTACGGCCAATATCTTCTCTATGCCGACCCGGGCGATCGGTTCTCGGTGGTCAGCTTTGTCTGGAGCCCGGGCCAGAAGACCCCGGTGCATGACCACACGGTCTGGGCCCTCATCGGCATGCTACGCGGTGCCGAGACGTCCGAACGATTCGAAGTCGCGGCGCCTGGCAAGCCGATGCGTTCCCTCGGCAAAGACATTCTCAAGCCCGGTCACGTCGATCGGGTGTCGCCGTCGATTGGAGATATTCACCGCGTGGCGAATGCGCATGACGACAGCGTGTCGATCAGCATCCATGTTTATGGGGGGAACATCGGCAAGATCTCACGTCATGTCTATGACGAGCACACCGGGGAGCAGAAGACTTTTATCTCCGGTTACACCAACGTCTAGCCGGCCGTGGACGTCGCCGCGAAAGTGAGATCAAGGGATGGCTGCGCTTGCTGATAGCGGCGCGCCCGGCACGTTGGAGACACCATGCTGTCAGGAGATACAGAAGCTCGAGCGCACCTGCTATTCGTGCTGTTTGTGGCGATATCCGTCTATGCGTCGAACGTGACCGGCTTCGCGCTGGCATTGGTCCTGTTGGGCCTGGTTGCGCTGACCGATATTGTGCCGTTGCCGGATGCGGTCAATGCGGTAACCGTCATCATCGTGTTGAACGCAGCGCTGTTCTTGTACAAGAGGCGCCCGCTGAGGATTCAGCCGGAAATCAAGCCTGCGGTGGTTTGCAGTCTGGGCGGTTCTCTTGTCGGTATGGCATTGCTGACTTTTCTTGCTACCCACGCGTTCCAGACCTTGCGCGCGTTGCTGGGAATCTGTGTGATCGGTTGTGCCATGCTGCTCTGGAAGGCGGCCAGGCCTTACGCCGTGGCGTCTGGTCCCAGGACCTTTGCGTTCGTCGGCGCACTGTCGGGCGTCCTCGGCGGCATGTTTGCTACGGCGAGTCCGCCGCTGGTGTATGCGGTGTATCGTCAGCCCTGGTCCGTGGAGGTCATCCAGGAATCGCTGATTTTCAGTTTCGGTGTTGGCGCGGTGCTGCGGCTATCGGTGATGGGGCTCTCGGGGCAGGTGAATCTGTTCGCGCTTCAACTCGCGGCAGAGGCGCTTCCGGTCGCCATGCTGGTGACCATCCTCGCCGCGAATCGCCAGCCGCCAGTGTCGAAGGAGAGACTGCGGCAAATCGTCTGCATACTGCTGGTATGCGTAGGCATCGGTATCTTGCTTTAAGCGAGAATCAGGGATCGAAGCGGGGTGCCGTAGTGGAAGCGCTACGGGAACTGTACCCCGCGGACATCGCTTGCCGATCCCCCATTAGTGCTGGCTCAGCCCACGGCGCTTGACCAATGCCTTCTTTTTGGTCTGCTCTTGCAGCAGAAACTTGCGGAAGTCTTCGGCGTTCAGCGAGCGGTGCGCGCGCGCAGCGTCGTCAGCGAGAAGCCGGCCAGTCCAAGAATCGGGCCAGGTACGAGAAGCCAGGTGGCGTCCAGCCCGATGCGCTCGATCAGGGCCGTGGTCGCCGCGATCGACACGACCGTGATGGCGAAGCCAATCGCGTTCTGGATGGCTAGGGCACTGCCAACCAGTTCCGGCGGGCATGCCCTGGCTGCCAGCGCGGAGAACTGTGGCGAGTCGGCCACCACGGATGCGCCCCACAGCATCAGCAGGGCGAACAGCGGCATCGGCGCAAGCGTCTGCCAGCCCAGCGCGAACGCGATGGCGCAAAGCCCGGAAGCGCTCAGCGCCGTCAACGCTACCCTGGCGCTGCCGACGCGCTGTGAGAAGGCGCCCCCGATCAGCGAGCCAAGCCCGCCGATGCCAATCACGATGAAGGTGAGTCCTGCGATGCCGATGCCGGGAAACTGTGCGGCCAATGCGGTGCGCGCGACAAGCAGCGGTACCACCGTCCAGAACGCATAAAGCTCCCACATATGGCCGAAGTAACCCAATGTCGCGGCACGGAAGGCACGGATGCGAAAGACCTGCAGCACGGAGCGTGAGGCCGCGTGCGGCGCTTGTCCTGGTCTGGTTTGGCGAGGCTTGGTGAGGGTGTGCGGGCCGTCCCTCAACACGCCGATCATGCAGGCGCCCAGCAAGGCAAGCACCGACGACGCGGTAATCACAAGCTGCCACGGCAGGCCCGCGCCGATGACGCGCATCGCATGAGGCAGCGCGGTGCCAAGGGTCAGCATGGCGACCAGTTGCGCCAGCGCTTGCCCGGTTCGATGCGGCGCCCAGCCGACAATGAGCTTCATGCCCATCGGATAGATCCCTGCCAGGCAGATCCCCACGCAGAAGCGCAGCGCCGCGCCACTGGCAAGGCCGGTCGACAACCAGGCAAAGCCGAGGTTGAAGAGCGCTCCGGCGATCGCGCTGGCCACGAAAATGAAACTCGCGCGGAAGCGGTCTGCCGCGCCGCTCAGGGCGATACTGAGCGTGCCGAGAATGAAGCCGAGCTGCACGGCGCTGGTGAGCCAGCCGATGTCGGCCTCCGTGGCGTGCCAGAGCCGCATCAGGTCTGCCGCCGTGCTGTTTGCGCTGAACCACAGCGCGGTGCCGAACAGCTGCGCGATGGCGATCGTGGCAACCGGTCCGATGCGATGGACCAATAGCCGTTGAAGCCCGCTGGCTTCTGTCGTTGCGATGGAGGTCATGCGGAATGAGGAAACCGGCGGGCCGTTGCGTGGCGGCCGGCCATGGGTGGAGAGGTTGTCCTGCTGCGCAATTGCGCGCGCCCCGTGCGGGCGAACCGGAACGCTGCGCCGCCGGCGGACATGATGGCGCAGCAGTGCGGAGGCAATGCGAAATTCAACTGCTACCCCTGGCGCTGTGGCTCAGGAGAAGCCGTTGCCGTGCAGCGTGTCAGGCCGGGGCGAGGTCTTCGAGCCAGCTTGCGTCGCGGGGAGAAGGCCGACGATGTAGCCGCTTGCTGAGCAGCGCCCGCGCCTTGGCCGCGTTATCGCTGCGCATCAATGCAACCAGCAGGGTGTCTTCCACGACCTCCCGCTGCGCCGCGCTGCCACCGATACGCACAACTTCGTGCGCCATGGGCTCCAGGAGGCTGGCGCAACCCAGGTAGTCTTCTTCGGCGAATGCCAGCGCAGCGCGGCAGATGGTCGGCACCACGGGACCGGCGGGAAGCTTTGCCGCCTCGATGAGTGCGTTCAGCGCCTTGACGCGCGCCTCGAGCGCAGCCCGGTCGCCACTGGCTGCCGCGACCAGCGCCATGTGAACGTCCGCGAACGGGAAGCCGGGCTGCTGGAAGTACCGCGAAGCATAGGCCGATGCATCCTGCCAGAGTCCCGCTGGGACCGGATGCCCATAAGCCTGGAAGCGCCACAAGAATGAAGCCGTATCGCTCACGACATTGATCGGCACGCCCAAGGTGTTAGAGGGCGCTACGTACTGGCCATAAATCCCGAGCGCCTTCTCTGTGTCGCCCCGCTCCAGCGCAACCAGCGCGGCGTGCCAGGCGATGTGGCTGTGAAGGACGCCGCTGCGGTCGTAGCCGGGCAGCCAGTCCTCGATCAGCGCTTCCGCCTCGGTGCCAGCGCCGGCTTCATACATCACGTGCGTGAGCGCATGAACCGCGTTGACATTGTTCCGTCGCAACTGCAGTGCGCGCTCGGTGAAGGCGCGACCGCGCACGACATCCCCGTTCTCGCCATGCGCCCAGCCGCGATAGGTCAGGAACCACCAGTCATCCGCGTCGAAATGCGCAGCATGACGCTCGCACAGGTCCACGCGTGCCTGGTCGTGGTCTGCCATGCCGGAGAATGCAAGCAAGCCGAAGGCGCCCAGCGGCAGAGAGAGGATCAGGATGTCGCGCGGCCAGCGGTCGGCGTGCTCGAGGGCGCCGGCCAGCGCGCTGGCCGACTGGCCGTGGATGGCCAGCCGCAGGACTTCGACATGGCTGCGCTCGCGCTCGGTGCCATGGCGCGCCACCAGCTCCTGGGCGAGGGCAATCTTCCCCTTGGCGTCGGTGGCCTCGGCGCGGATGGCGTGCAGGCGTGCGCGCGCAGCGTAGGCGAGCGCGAAATCCGGATCGGCCGCGATGGCGGCATCGAGCGTCGCTGCCGCGTCGGGCCACAGGGACAGCAGCAGGTCGATGCCGGTCCGGTACCGGTCCGCGGCGACGTCAGAGGTCGTGGAGAGTTGCAGACCGTACCGGTCTTCGAAGCGCGCCATAAAACTATTCACTCCTGTGAGATCAAGGCCTCGGGCAAGCGGCAGCTCCGGGTGCGCGGTGCATGCCGGAGGATCGCCATGCCAACTATTAAAGCCGAAGCGGTGCTGGCCGTCTTTCGACTAACGGTCAATTTATATAGAATAACTGCCAAGGGGAGGGCAGGACCATGAGATGGGACACCATTGAGGCACCACACGGCGTAGCGCCGCCGCGGCCAATGACCGTGCGGGCCCAGTCGATTCCGGCACGCCATGCCTTTCCGGATCACGCCCATGCGTGGCACCAGGTGGTCTATGCGATATCGGGCGCCTTGACCGTTATCGTTCCTGGTGGCTCCTTCGTCATTTCTCCCGAGCAGGCGGCCTGGCTGCCCACCGGTCTTCAGCACCGCGTCGGTTCGTTGCTTGGCGCGGAGTTTCGGAGCCTCTGGATCAGTGATGGCGTGGGTGGCGAGTTGCCGTTTGCCCAGGCTACCGTGTTCCGGGTATCGGCCCTGCTGAAGGCGCTGATCGTCGAGGCAGCCGAGATCGATGGCACAGAAGACGTCGACGGCTACACCGGACGCGTCACGCATCTGATCATTGACCAGTTGCGCAGGGCCGAGGCGATTCCCGCCGCGCTGCCGTGGCCGCGCAGCGCGCCGTTGACGACGCTGTGCGAGGCGTTGTACGCCGATCCCGCCGACGCCCGCGGGCCGGAAGACTGGGGCCTGGTGCTCGGGATGTCGGCGCGAACGCTTTCCAGGCGCTTTGTCGGCGAGACCGGCATATCGCTGCGTTCGTGGCGCCGCCGCATGCGCCTGTTCCGGGCCATTGAACTGTTGTGCGGCGGGATGAGCGTGACGCGCACGGCGATGGAGCTGGGCTACGGTTCCACCTCCGCGTTCGTCTACGCCTTCCGCCTCGACATGGGTTGCGGTCCGCAGGCATTCATGCGCGGACGCGGTGACGAGGGCGGCCGCCCTGTCGTGCTCGCGCCTGTGGCGATATCATCTCGCGCGCGCCGGTCATTGCCGGTTTGAGTACTTGGGAGACAGCCGTGCCAGTGCGTCTGGAAGAGGCCAGCCACGAACTTGAGATACAGGAGCGGATCAAGTCGCTGATCGTCCAGGGCGAATTCGAGATGACGGACGCCTACGAGACCGTGGACATCAAGATCTGGGCCATGAGGAGTCTGCTGACGTTCCCCGATTCCCACTTTCAATCCTCGCTCGCCGCGCACACGGCCATCGTCGCGTCGATGGAAGCTGATGCACCGGCCTCGGTCAGACATTGAACGATGGAGTCGTGAAGGACTACCTCGCTTCTTCGATCGAATAAGGTTTCGAGCCGGCGCCGCTGCAACGGGATAGGGCTATTCGCTGGGTAAGGCCGCTTCACTCAGCAGCCAGTTCCGGAATGCCTGCAACCTCGGCAAGCCGGCACTCTCCGGCCGATAAACGACGTAGTAGGCCAACTCGGAAGGGAACTTTAACCTTGGAAAGAGCCGTACCACGCGCCCGGCCGCCAAGTCGTCGCGAGCCATGACGCTGCGCGCCAGCGCCACGCCGCGTCCTTCGCTTGCTGCCTGCAACACGGCTGCGGAGTTGTTGATCTTCATGCCGCGCGAAGTCGCTACGCCGGAGACGCCCATTTTCTGAAACCACTGGCTCCATGTGGGGAAGCCCGCATGGCCATCCATGGAGAGATCGTGAATGAGGGTGACGCCATCCAGATCACCGGGGCGGCGCAGAGACCGATGCTGCCGCAGTAGCTCAGGCGAACAAACCGGGTATACCTCCTCCTCTATGAGCTTTTCAGCAGTCAGTCCGGGCCACGTGCCGGTACCGTAGCGCACGCCGATGTCCACCCGCTGCGCCACGAAGTCCACGGGTTTGAGGTTGGTCTCCAGGCGAATATCAGTGTCAGGGCAGATCGCCTGGAATCGCTCAAAGCGTGGCAGCAGCCATTTGGCAGCGAAAGCGGGACTGACCGTGACGCTCAGTACTCCGCGGACGGAACCCTCCTGCAGCCGTTCCAGGCCCAGGGATAGCCGGTCAAATCCGGCGCGGATGTCCGGCAATGCGCGCAGTGCGGCATCGGTGGCAGAAAGTCGTGCCCGACCGCTGTTGCCCCGGACGAACAACGGGGAGCCAAGCCAATCCTCAAGGCCCCGAACCAACTGACCAACGGCGGCGGGCGTGACGTTGAGTTCCTCCGCTGCTGCGGAGAAGCTCTCGTGTCGGGCACTGGCTTCAAAGGCGCGCAGCGCATTCAGATGGACCGGTAGCTTCATCGCAGTAAAGGTTTTCTTTCAAGGAAAGAAATTTTATCTCATTTGCCAGAGGTTTCGGATTGACCAAAAATTGGCAAAGATTCGCGGCACTTCCCTGGATTCTGTCGCGGATCCCGGGAGCAGATGGCGCATCCCTGGGCGGATAGTTTTCCTTTCAGATTGCATTGACACTCGATAAGGGCATTCCGCTTCTTCGGCGCAGGTCTGGCGCTCGGTTCGGACATCAAGTCGCACTAGCAGCCTCACCGTGCTCTTTTTTCAACCCGATTTGGCCCATCCGACAGGCAGAGAGATATGAGCAATCAGTTCAAGGGCAAAAAACTGCTGGTCGTCGGCGGCACCAGCGGAATGGGGCTGGAGACCGCACGCATGGTGCTCGCCGAAGGCGGCAGCGTGGTGATCGTGGGCAATCGCCCCGAAAAGACCGAGGCGGCGCGCAGCGAGTTAGCCGCGCTGGGGCAGGTCTGGGCACTGACGGTGAACCTCGCCAGCGATGAGGGCGTCCGCGCACTGCTTGAAGCCGTCGACGGTCAGCATGCCGACATCGACCTGCTGGTGAACGCCGCCGGTGTGTTCTTTCCAAAGCCATTCCTGGAACACTCGGAGGCTGACTACGACCAGTACATGAAGATCAACAAGGCGTTCTTCTTCATTACCCAACGCGTCGCAGGCAACCTGGTCGCGCAAGGCAAAACCGGCGCCATCGTCAACATCGGCTCGATGTGGGCCAGGCAGGCGATTGCAGCCACGCCATCTTCGGCGTATTCGATGGCCAAAGCCGGCCTGCATTCGCTGACGCAGCATCTGGCGATGGAGCTGGCTTCCAAAAACATCCGCGTCAACGCGGTGTCGCCTGCGGTGGTCGAAACGCCGATCTACGAGGGCTTCATTCCCAAGGCTGAAGTACATGGCGCCCTGCAAGGTTTCAACAGCTTCCATCCCATCGGCCGCGTTGGCAAACCGCGGGATGTTGCCGAAGCGGTCGTTTTCCTGCTCTCCGACAAGGCGCGCTGGGTGACGGGCGCCATCTGGGATGTGGATGGCGGCGTGATGGCTGGCCGCAACTGATGCGTGGGGCGAGCGCCTGCCGTTTGCCTCCTTGTTTTCCCAACCACCTGCTCGGAGAGCACGTATGGTCTATCTGCAAATTACCCTCATGATCGCCAGCGCCAACCGCGCGGCCGCGGCTGGCGTCTACCAAAGGTACAAGGCGCCGTTCCTCAGCACCGTTGCCGGCGCGAAGTCGAAGGAACTGCTGGTGCGTGAGGAAGACGTGCAAGTGCTGCATGGCTTCGACAGCAGGGAGAACGCCGCTGCCTATCTGCGAAGCGAGCTGTTCACGGCAGATGTGGTGGCCGGTCTCGAGCCATTGCTGGGTGCCGCGCCCGACGTGCGGATCTACGAGGTCGCGTGATCTCGCCGCAACCGCCCGCCCACTCATTGACAGCAGGAGCTCAAGACATGATGCAGGACTGGAATGCCTACCGGAATGAATTGAAGACGCGCGTCGGC
This sequence comes from Cupriavidus sp. SS-3, assembly GCF_035818815.1. Classification (NCBI taxonomy): domain Bacteria; kingdom Pseudomonadati; phylum Pseudomonadota; class Betaproteobacteria; order Burkholderiales; family Burkholderiaceae; genus Cupriavidus; species Cupriavidus sp. SS-3. The sequence goes on along the minus strand of NZ_JAYLVT010000011.1, from coordinate 67,645 downwards.
GATTTCGCGTCGTTGAACCCAGAGGTAATGGCAGGGCTCGCGAAGTTGAATGAATTCGTGGCCAGGCCCGGACATCTGGAACCCAAGATGCACGAGCTGATTGCCCTGGCTGTCGCCGTTACCACGCGCTGCGACGGCTGCATTTCCGTGCACACGCAGAAGGCAGCGGAGTATGGTGCCACGCGCGAAGAAATTGCCGAGGCGCTCGGGGTTGCCATTGCCCTCAACGCCGGCGCCGCTCTCGTCTATTCGGCACGCGTGCTCGATACCCACGCACATCTGCCCAGGTAAAGGGTATGGGGTACATCGGGCCGCCGCGGAACGCCGCGGTCCTGTACCCCGCTTGTCTTTAAAGAAGTCTCTATGCTAGTTAATGCGGATCTTGCGCTGCGCGCAGCCGTCACGCCACATCAGTACCAGTGGATCGCCTCGCCCCAGCCCGGTGTCGAGCGCGTGATGCTGGATCGAATGGGGGGAGAAAAAGGACGCGCCACCAGCATCGTGCGTTACGCGCCCGAATCCTGGTTTCCCCACCACCCACATCCGGGAGGCGAGGAAATTCTCGTGCTGTCGGGCACGTTCTCCGAAGGAGACATTCACTATCCGGCCGGCTGGTATCTGCGCAGCCCGCCGGGCTCCTGCCACGAGCCCTCCAGCGCCGAGGGGGCGGTCATCTTTGTAAAACTCCGGCAGATGCAACAGGACGAATCCCGCCCGGTTCGTGTCGACACGCGTGATGTGTCGCGCTGGACGGTCAGGAATGGTCGTGAATGCTGCCCGCTGTTCTCGGACGACATCGAACATGTCTCCCTCGAGCGCATACCGGCGGGCGCCACCCTGTTCCGCGCTCCGGTAGAGGGTGCCGAGATGCTGGTAGTGGAGGGCAGCTTGCGTGAGCGCGCACAGGAATACGAGCGGGGCAGTTGGGTGAGGCTGCCGCCGGGGACGTATCCGGATCTCGTCGCGGGCAGATTCGGGGCCTGCGTGTACCTCAAGACAGGGCATCTCGCGATCCCTGTCAGTCTGGACGGCGCGTCATGCTGACCGCGCGCATTGCCATCATCGGCGGCGGCCTGAGTGGCCTCTACGCGGCCTACTTGCTGGAGCAACGCGGCATCCGGGATTACGTGTTGCTGGAAGCGCGAGGCGCCTTGGGGGGGCGGATCGTTTCTGTCTCGCCGAAGGCCCGTACCGGCGAGCAGCGGGCCAGCGACCAGTATGACCTTGGCGCAACCTGGTTCTGGCCCGCTTTGCAACCGGATCTTCAGGTGCTGGTGGACGAGCTGGGCCTGCAGACCTTCGCGCAGCAAGAAGAGGGAGACATGCTGCTGGAGCGCTCCGCGACGCACGCCCCCGTACGCGTCGATGGCTATCGCTCCACGCCCGCCTCGCGGCGGCTGGTGGGCGGCATGGGCGCGCTCGTCGATTCTCTGCATCAGCGCCTGACAGCAAACCGGCTGATGACCCATTGCCATGTGAAGCGGGTGCGCTATCTGGATGACTGTGTCGAAGTGGAGGCTGACGGCCCGCAGGGGCGTGAACTCATGCATCGCGTGGCCCACGTTCTGTTGGCGGTGCCGCCGCGTCTTGCAGCCGGCACCATTGTGTTCGAGCCAGCGTTGCCCGACGCATTGGCAGGGCCGTGGAAGCACTGCGCGACATGGATGGCGCCACATGCCAAGTATCTGGCGGTCTTCGATCGACCCTTCTGGCGCGAGCACGGGTTATCCGGCGAGGCGCGCAGCGCTGTCGGGCCGATGACGGAGATTCACGACGCCTCGGCGCTGGCTTGCGATGGTGCCCTGTTCGGTTTCCTGGGCGTCCCCGCCCCCGTGCGCCGCCGGATTCCGGAGCAGGAATTGCGGGCGCTCTGCCGTGCTCAGCTGGTTCGCTTGTTCGGCCGCTGCGCTGCATCACCCCGCATCGAATACCTGAAAGACTGGGCGCGCGACCCTTACACAGCGCTGGAGGCCGACAACAAGGTGGGCGCGCACCAAGTGTTGCCATTACCTTCGTGCGCGGCGTCCGGCGTCTGGTGCAACCGGCTCACCGGTATTGCCAGCGAATGGTCGCCGGAGTTTGGCGGGTATGTCGCGGGCGCATTGGACGCTGCCCGGCGGGCTGTGGCCGCTTTGATGGCCGGCAATACCGCAGATTCCCTTTTGCATTGATTTGCCTTTGCGCGCAGCGCGGGACCAGAGGAGACATTGGAGTGTCGAGATGAAGACTACCTATCGGGCCATGCAGATCAGCAGGCCAGGCGTACTGGAGCTTGTGGAGCGGGCCGTGCCACAGCCTGGCGTCGCTGAGGTGCTGATCCGGGTGGAAGCCTGCGGCATCTGCGGAGCGGATGCGGCCGACATCGAAAGAACAGGCCCTGCTACGCACCCGCCGCGTGTGCCCGGTCACGAGGTGGTTGGCCGAATCCTGGCGATGGGCCCAGGCACGCCATCGATCTGGACGACAGGCCAGCGTGTGGGCGTGGGCCGGCTGGGTGGTCACTGTGGCGAATGCGTGCAATGCCGGCAGGGGCGGTTCCAGCTTTGCCTGAACCAACCTGTGGTGGGTGCCACCGTCGACGGTGGCTACGCCGAGATGATGCTGGCGCGCAGCACCGGCCTCGTCGCCATTCCAGACGGGCTTGGCTCGGAAGAGGCCGCCCCTATCCTATGCGCGGGTATCGCCACCTTCAACGCCTTGAAGAAGTGCGGCGCGCAAGCCGGCGATACGGTGGCGATCCTCGGCATCGGCGGCTTGGGGCACATGGCGCTGCAATATGCACGAAACATGGGTTTCCGGGTCGTGGCGATCGGGCGAGGCAACGAAAAGGCCGGCGACGCGCTGGCGCTGGGCGCACATGTCTATATCGATAACCGCCGGGAAGATGCCGCTGCGCGGCTCAAGGCCATGGGCGGCGCGCAGGCCATGGTGACCATGATCGATCATGCCGAGGCAATTTCGGCGCTGCTCCCCGGCCTGGCACCCGAGGGGCGGCTGGTTGTCCTCAACCCCGCCAGAAGCCCGCTACACATCCCCCCAGGTCTGCTCGTCGGCGGACAACGCAGCATCCTCGGGTCGCTCACGGGTACGCCTTACGACAACGAAAAAACGTTGAACTTCAGTATGCTAGCGAATGTGCGGCCTCGGATAGAGACCATGCCGCTTGAGCAAGCAGCTCAGGCCTACGCGAAGATGAAATCCGGTAGCGCGAAATACCGCATGGTGCTGACGATGGATAATCCGCGTTGAACGCGCTACCGCTCTGTGCAAGGGGCGGCCAAATACTAATATGACCAAGTACAACACCCAACCAGCCCTCGACGCATCCGATCTTCTCCCCGACCGCGTCCAGAGCGGCAACATCTGGCGCTTGTCCATCGCCCAGGCACTGGCTGGCGCCAACTCGGTGGTGGTCTATGCCACCGGCGCCATCGTCGGCGACATGCTGGCGCCGATCCCCATGCTGGCTACGTTGCCCATTTCCATCTTTGTGGTGGGCATGGCGGCGTGCATTTTGCCCATCGGTGCGGTCTCCCGCAGATATGGCCGGCGCGCTGCCTTTCTGGTGGGCACAGGGGCCGGTGTATTGACCGGCGTGCTGGCCATGCTTGCTGTCATCCTGGGCTGGTTCTGGCTGTTCTGCCTGGCGACCTTCTTTGGCGGCAGCTACGCCGCCGTGGTGCTGTCGTTTCGTTTTGCGGCCGCCGATGGGGTTGCACCCGCCCGGCGCGCACGGGCACTATCGCTCGTCATGGCAGGTGGCGTGGCCGCGGGCGTGGTGGGGCCGCAATTGGTGACCTGGACCATGGATCTGTGGCCAGGGCATACGTTTGCCACTACCTTCCTGGTGCAGGCACTCGTGGCAGCGCTCTCGGCGCTCGTCCTGCTCGGGGTAAAGCTACCTCGACCCAGCGTTGCGGAAATGACCAGCGGCCGGCCGCTCACCGAAATCGCACGGCAGCCGCGTTTCATTGCCGCGGCGATCTGTGGCGCGGTGTCCTATATGTTGATGAACTTCCTGATGACTGCCGCACCGCTGGCAATGCATATCTGCGGGCATCCGCAGGCCTCCGCCAACCTGGGGATGCAATGGCATGTCATCGCGATGTACGCGCCGAGTTTCTTCACGGGTTCTCTGATTGCGCGATTCGGAGCAAGCCGCGTGGCGATCGTCGGTCTGGCGCTCACCGGGCTGTCTGCCGCCGTCGGACTCGGCGGCGTCGACGTGGCACACTTCTGGGCCACGCTGATCCTGCTCGGCCTTGGGTGGAATTTCGGATTCCTCGGCGCATCGGCGCTGGTGCTGGAGTGCCACCGCCCCGAGGAGAAGACGCGCGTGCAGTCCCTCAACGACTTCATCGTCTTTGGCCTGATGGCGATCGGCTCTTTTTCCTCCGGCGGCCTGTTGTCCGCCTATGGCTGGAACACAGTGCTGTGGGTCTCGTTCGTTCCGCTGGCGCTGGCCTTGGTGGCGCTCGCCGTGGCGATAAGAAGGAACAAGGCCCTTGCCGCCGAGCACCAAAGCATGGCGTGAGATTGCATAGACCGGGCAGCTTGCTGCCCGGTCAATGCTCACGAGCCCTGTCTCAATTCCGATCGAGAAGACGAGACCACGCTGATAAAGCGCTGAAGCAGGGAGGAGCAGCGGTCACGGCGCCATACCAGTTCCCAATCCTGACGAATCGTCAGGTCTGCCAATGGCATGAAAGCAACGGTTTCGGGAGCAATGCGGCGGGCACCTTCCGGCAAAATCGTGCATCCCATGCCGGCTGCTACCAGGGTCAGCATCGAGGCGGCGTCCACGCCGTGAACCGCGGTGCGCGGGATAAAGCCGGCGTCGAAGAAACAATGAATCAGCCGGTCATGCCATGCCGGGGCAGCCGTGCGCGGCAGCCAGACGAACTCCAGATCCTGAAGATCCTTCAACACTTTGGGCCGCTTGCCCCGGGGCCATTTCCAGTCCGACGGATAGGCCAACAACATCCGATCCGAGAACACAGGAATCCCCTCGAAATCCGGGTCGCCGGGTGGACGGAATAGCAGAAAGCCTGCGTCCAGCCTCCCTTCGGCGATCTGGCCAAGCTGAACATCGGAAAGCAGATGGTGCAGGGTGATTCCGACCCCTGGCACTTCCCTTCGATACTTCTTCAGCACTTCGGCGATCTTGGGCGCCAGGTTCTGCATCACGGGCAGCGCGATGGACAAGTGCCCGGATTCTCCGCGCCCGGCACGCTGCGCTCGGTCTTTCGCGGCAATCGCATCGTCAAGCAGCTTGCCTGCATCCTCCAGCAGCTGGTTGCCGGCATCCGTCAACTTCACGCCGCGCGTTGTTCGCTCGAACAAGCGTGTGCCCAATTCGTCTTCGAGAGACTGAATCTGGCGTGTCAGCGCCGGTTGAGCAATGTGCACCGCCTGGGCCGCAATGCTGATGCTCCCATGCTTGGCCACCGCGGAGAAGTAGCGCAATTGACGGAGATCCATGGCTATACCTTTTCGGCATTGGTTGGATGTTGAAAAGGTATTTTACGGCATGACGGCTTGTTTCTACCATTCACCGAAACGCCTCCCCGTTCCACCATCCAGCTTATGCGCTCCAATACTGACATTGCCCCAAATATCGCTCGGCTTACCGCGTTTCGTCATGACCTGCATATGCATCCCGAGCTGAAGTACGAGGAATGCCGCACCGCAGACAAGATTGCGGCCTACCTCGCGGCGTTGGACATTCCCATGGTGCGCGGCCTGGGTACCACGGGTATCGTAGCCAGCATCCACGGCGAGGGCCGCGGCGCAGACAATCCAGGCCCGGCCGTGGGGATTCGCGCCGACATGGACGCGCTACCGCTGCAGGAAATCAACCAGTTCCGTCATGCGAGCAAGGTCGACGGCCGCATGCATGCCTGCGGACATGACGGCCATACCACCATGCTGCTAGGCGCGGCCGAACTGCTGGCAGCCAATCGCGACTTTGACGGCACGGTGCATCTGATCTTCCAGCCGGCCGAGGAAGGCGGTGCTGGGGCGCGCGTAATGATGGAAGAGGGCTTGTTTGACCAGTTCCCTTGCCAGGCTGTCTTCGCCCTGCACAACTGGCCCGCGCTGCCCCAGGGACAAATGGGCGTGCGTGCGGGCCCCATCATGGCCGCCGCCCAGCAGTTCCAGATCATCGTGCGAGGCAAGGGAGGCCATGCAGCACTCCCGCACACGACGATTGACCCGATTCTGGCAGCCTGTTTCATCGTTGCCCAGTTGCAGGCGCTGGTGTCGCGCGGCACGGATCCATTGGACCCTGCCGTGCTTACCGTCGGCAAGATCGAGTCCGGCACGTCAGCGAACATCATCCCGGATGAAGCACGCATCCATGGCACTTGCCGCACCCTGACCGAGGCATCGCAGCAGTTCCTGATCGACGGCATACATCGCATTGCGCGCCACGTTGCCGCAGCGCATTTCGCGACGGCCGAAGTCGTCCTCAAGCCAGGCGGCTATCCCAACACCGCCAACCACACGCAAGCAGCCGTGTTCATGGGCGAGATCATGCGCGAGTTGGTGGGCAACGAACACGCGCACACCGACGTGCTGCCCGCAATGACCGCCGAGGACTTCGGATTCATGCTGCAGCAGATTCCTGGCGCCTATGGCTGGATCGGCAATGGCGCGGATGGCAATTCCGGTCTGGGTTTGCACAACCCCGGCTACGACTTCAACGACCACAACCTGGATCTGGGGGCTCGATTCTGGGACCGCCTGGCGCGGCGCTGGTTCGAAACCCAGGCACGGCGCTGACGCGTACCTTGCGGCAACCCAGCCATCGGGCTTGCCTGTGACACCTCGCAAAAAAATACAGTTTTCAGGAGACAACAATGAGCCAGAATTCTTATATGTGCGACGCAAGTATGCACGCGCTCGATCGAAAGCGACCGACCAGACAACGGTTTTTTCTGGTGGTGATTCTTTTTATCGGGATTTCCATTGCCTACCTGGACCGCGTCAATATCGCAGTCATAGCGGCAAATGCGAGGTTTCTTGCTGATATGGGTATTGCCGGGCAGCCGGTAAAAGTCGGACTCATGATGAGTCTGTTCCTGGCGGCCTATGGCATTTCCAATGTCGTCCTGAGTCCGCTGGGGGATTATCTCGGGCCGCGTAAAGCCATGGTGGTTGCGTATGTGATCATCTGCGTCTCGCTATTGGCGGGCGGCATGGCGCGTACTTTTGGCGTCCTCCTCGCTACGCGCGTCTTGTTGGGAGTCGGCGAGGGACTCTACTATCCTATGCAGAACACCTTCGTCAAGAACTGGTTTCCCCCGAAAGAGCGTGGCAGAGCAAATACCGCCTGGCTTATTGGCCAATCGCTCGCTCCGGCAGCTGCCATGCCCGTGTTCACCTATCTTGTTGCAGCGTTCTCCTGGGAATCGACTTTCCATTTTTCATTTGCTGTCAGTCTTGTTCCACTGGTACTGCTGTGGTTTTTCACGGCCGACTCACCCCACGCGCATAAGCGCGTGAACAAGGAAGAGTTGGAATACATAGAAGAGAATCTGGCCAAGGAAAAAGAGGGTGGCGAAGACCACGCACCAGCGAAAGAACCTTTCCTTCGGCTGGCGAGAACCTTTGCTTCCAACTATCGCTTTTGGATGCTGCTGCTAATTCTTGCATCCAATTCAATCTTGTCCTGGGGGGTGGCAACCTGGCTGCCGACATATCTCAACCAGGAGCGAGGATTTTCCTGGGAAGCGATGGGTTGGATATCGTCGCTGCCGTTCATTCTTGGCTTCGTGTTCAAGCTTGCCGCTGGGGTGATCATCGATCGCACCGGAAGAAACGCACCCGTCATGGCTTTGTCGGCACTGTTGTGTGCAGCGGGAGTGTATCTTGGGGTGACCCTGGAGGATAACTACACGGCTGCCATCGTGATCGCCTTCGGCATCGGTGCCTCGTCCGCGCAGATTCCGGGAATTTTCACGCTGCTGCAAAGATTGGTTCCAAAGGCGGCAATGTCTTCCGCGGCGGGAACCATGAATGGTATCGCCGTCGGTTTTGGAGCGTTATCGCCGGTATTGATAGGCCTGTCCATCAGCGTGACGGGGAACTTTGGCTCGGCCTTGTATTTTATTATGGCAATCGTCTTGTCTGGAGGCGCGCTGGCCACCATTCTGTCTGCGCAGAAGCTATAAGAATATGTCGGGCAGACGCCTAGCGGCGCGCTTGCCGCGCCATCTCGACAAAGCCTGCAATGTAGGCGGTGTCTTCGTCGCCGCGCCGGATGCCGAGATTGATATGCTTGCGGATACCGTGCTTGCCCAGCGGCACCGCGCGCAATGGCATGCCCGCGCCTTCTTCTTCCACCAGCCAGTCAGGCAACACGGAAACGCCGCGCCCGGCGGCGACGAGCTGCAGCATCAGGTCTGTCACTTCGGCAGTGCGGTGCCGTCTCGGCTGGCAATGCGCCGGGACCAGGAACCGGGTATAGATGTCGAGACGCTCGATGCTGACCGGGACCGTGATCAGCGTCTCGTCAAGCAGATCCTGAGGCCGTATGTAGGGCTGCGCGGCCAGCGGGTGCGATTCATGAACGACCAGCACCAGTTCGTAATCGATCACCGGGGTGAAAGCCAGCTCCGGCAGCTTGACCGGGTCCGGTGTGATCAGCAGATCGATCTCATGCCCGAGCAGCGCGGCGACGCCGTCGAACCGGAATGAGGTCCTGACATCGAAGTCCACGTCCGGCCACGCGGCAAGGTAATGCGGCGTCAGTCGCGCCAGCCATTTCTGGCAGGGATGGCATTCCATGCCGACACGCAGCGCGCCGCGCCGCCCTTCGGCGAAGTCCGCCAGTATGCGCTCGGCGTGCTCGAGCTGGGGCAGCAGGCGTTCCGCCAGCGCCAGCAGGTATTCGCCAGCCTGCGTGAAGCGCAGGCCGCGGCCGCTCTTGGTCCAGATCTTTACGCCATGGTGGTCTTCCAGCTTCTTCACCATGTGCGAGAGCGCGGATTGCGTGACGTTCAGCTTTTCCGCGGCGGCGGTGACGCTTCCGGTACGGCTTACCGCAACCAGTGCCGCAAGATGTTGGCGATCCAGCACGCATGACTCCTGTTCATTGGTTCATGAAAAGATACCATTTTTTTTCATGAAAAGGCGTTGCTATGCTGGCCTCGGTCGAATCCATCTGGCGCCCTTCGGCGCCTTTCCATAGCGAGAAAAGGAAGTCATGAAGGTCAATGCAACGGCAGTGCAAGGCGAGATGTCGGCTGGGGCGGCCGGCCACGCAGGCAGCGTTTTCGACGAAGTCATCGACCGCGCGAACTCGCACTCCATGAAATGGGCCATCCCCGAAAAACTCCTCGCGCCGGACGAGGCTGCCGCCAAGCCGCTGCCGATGTGGGTCGCCGACATGGATTTCCGCTCGCCGCAAGCCGTCATCGATGCGCTGCACGACGCGGTGGCGCACGGCGTCTTCGGCTACCCCGGCGGCGCGACCGACAGCTATGTCGATGCCGTCGTCGCGTGGCAGGGCAAGCGCTTCGGCTGGGAGGTGGCAAAGGAATGGGTGGTGCAGACCTCCGGCATCATCACCACTCTGAAGACCGCCATCCAGGCATTCTCCGCACCGGGCGATTCGGTGCTGATCCAGCCGCCTGTCTATGCGCACTTCCATAACGACGTGCTGATGAACGGCCGCCATCTCGCCTTTGCGCCGCTGGAGCGCACCGAGGACGGCTACCGCTTCGACCCGGCCGTCTTTGAAGCGGCGATCCGCGAAGATACGAAGCTCTTCATCCTGAGCAATCCGCACAACCCCACCGGCAATGTCTGGTCGGAAGACGAACTGCGGACCATGGGTGAGATCTGCCTGCGACGCGGCGTGCTGGTCATCTCGGACGAGATCCACCAGGACCTGATCATCAATCCGGAGAAAAGGCACATCCCCTTTGCCTCGCTCGGCGAAGATTTTGCCCAGCACAGCATCACCTGCACGGCGCCCAGCAAGACCTTCAACCTGCCGGGCTTGCAAAGCGCGAACGTGTTCGTGCCGAACCGGCGCCTGCGCGACGAACTGCGCCGCCAGTACGACCGCAATATGTTCCCGCTGGTCAATACGCTGGGCATGGTTGCCGCAGAGGCGGCCTATGCTCACGGCGAAGCATGGCTCGAACAGATGCTGGCGTACCTGCGCGCCAATCACGACCATTTCCGCGAGTCGGTGCATCGCGCCACGTCACGCATCCAGGTGCTGCCGGCCGACTCGCTCTACCTGGCATGGATGGACTGCCGCGGCCTCGGCATGGACGCGCCGTCGCTGGACAAGTTCATGCTGACCCGGGCTCGCCTGTGGCTCGACAAGGGCCAGAAGTTCGGCATCGAGGGCCACGGCTACATGCGCGTCAACCTGGGATGTCCGCGCGCGATCGTGGATAAAGCCATCGGCAGATTGACTGCCGCCGTCGCCGGACTCTGATCCGGCTCAGCGAACGCAAGACGAAACCAACCGACAGTCGATGGAAAAGGAGCCATCGGCTGCGGACGGCGCTCGCCCGTCGCAACAGCCACCCACAACGACAAGCATCACAAAGAGATGTACCAAAGGAGACAATGTAATGCGCAGGAAAACAGACGCTCAGTCCTATGAGCAGGAAGAGCTCAAACGAGATCTAAAAAGCCGCCATATCCAGATGATCGCCATTGGCGGAGCGATCGGTACCGGCCTGTTCTACGGGTCATCGTGGGCCATCAAGACCGCGGGTCCGGCGATCATCCTGACGTACCTGGTCGCCGCCGTGGCGATCTACTTCGTCATGCGGGCGCTGGGCGAGATGGCGGTCGAGGAGCCGGTCTCCGGGTCCTACATTTCCTATTCGAACCGCTATATCCACCGGTTTGCCGGCTTCCTGAACGGCTGGAACGCATTCATCTTCCTGCTGGCAACCAGCGCGGCCGAGCTGAACGCGCTGGGCAACTACGTGCATTTCTGGTTCCCGGCCATGCCGATCTGGGTGACCGCGCTGATAGCCGTGTCGGTGATGTTCTGCGTCAATATGATCGGCGTGAAGTTCTACGGCGAGGCCGAATTCTGGTTCGCGCTGATCAAGGTGACCGCGATCGTTGCCATGATCGTGTTCGGCGTCGGCATGATCTTCTTCGGCCTGGGCAACAATGGCGAGCCCATCGGCCATCACAACCTGGTGGACCATGGCGGCTTCTTCGCCAAGGGCATCGGCGGCATGGTGCTGTCGATCGTCATGGTGGCGTTCTCGTTTGGCGGCATCGAGAACCTCGGCCTGGCTGCAGGCGAAGCCAAGGATGTCAAGACCACCATGCCCAAGGCCGTCAGCGCGACCTTCTGGCGTCTGCTGATCTTCTACGTTGGTGCCATTGCAGTGCTGCTGATGATCTTCCCGTGGACCTCGCTGACCGCGAAGGGCAGCCCGTTTGTCGACGTCTTCACCAGGATCGGCGTGCCCGCGGCGGCCGGGGTCATGAACCTGGTGGTCATCACCGCGGTACTGTCTGCCGTGAACGCCAGCGTGTTCACCAACAGCCGCACCTTCTACAATCTGGCCTTGCAGAAGAACGCACCGGCTTTCCTGGGCACGGTCAACCGCCGCAATGTGCCGTCGCGCGCCATCATGCTGGTGTTCGCCACGATGTTCGCGGGCGTCTTGCTGAACTACCTGATGCCGGAAAAGGCGTTCGAACTGTTTTCGTCGATCACGGTGTTCGCGCTGGTGTGTGCCTGGACCTCGATCGTGGTCAGCCACCTGCGCTTCCGGAAGCTCAGGATCCAGACCGGGCAAGCGGACAGCCTGTCCTACAAGATGCCGTTCTTCCCGTATGGCAACTACATTGCCCTGGCGTTCATTGCCGCGGTGCTGGTCTGCATCGCGATCCTGCCGGATATGCGGATGTCGCTGATCGTCTCCGCATCGTGGGTCGCCATCGTCTTCGTCGCCTACAAGTTCTACACCAGGGAAGGGCGGCCGGGCCTGGCCGAGATGCCCAATGTGGGACCGGGGATGCAATAGGACGGTGATGGCATCAACTTTCCAACTGGCGCTCGACGAGCGGCGCGCAGCCGCTCTGTCGAGGTTGCTCTGCCATGTGACCTGGTCGGATCTAAGCGCGTATGCCAGCGATGTCGAGGAAGCCTTGCTGATGCGCGACGCGCTCGACACCATCGGCCGGGCGCTGGTGCTGGGAGAAGCTGGCCGCACCGTGCAGCGCGGTAGTTCGCGCAGACGCTAATGTGCTGCGCATTGCACTACGCTACGCCGCACCCACGCCGCCGCGGAGATTGCACCGTTGTTGCGTTTGCGTGCCGGGGATAGGGCGCGTGTTTCATCCCGCCGCCTCTACCATTGACGTTATCACCCCCGTTGCGACGTCCAGGTCTTCCGCACCAGCGTCCCGGGGGCCGACCGACATGGAGAGTGAATGGAACACACCCCCTCCCGGCGAAACCCGCTATCGCTGGACGGCGCACGGCTGCTGGCCCAGATCCGTGCGCTTGGCGAAATCGGTGCCGACCCCGAAGGCGGCGGCCGCACCCGGATTGCGCTGACCGACGCCGAGAAAGCGGGCCGCGACCAGGTTGTCCAATGGATGCGCGAGCTGGATCTTGAAGTTCGCATCGACCGCATCGGCAACGTCTTCGGCATCCTGCGCTCGGCGGCCGATGATGGCAGCCAGGCGCCGCTGATGACCGGCTCGCATATCGATACCGTCACCAATGCCGGTGCGCTCGATGGCTGCTACGGGGTGCTGGCCGGGCTCGCGGTGGCGCGCGCTTTCCGCCAGGCCGGCGTCACGCCGAACCGTTCCATCATGATCGGTGCCTTCACCAACGAGGAGGGCATCCGCTACCAGCCCGACATGATGGGCTCGCTGGTGTATGCGGGCGGACTGCCGGTGCGGCAGGCGCTCGACACGGTCGGCACCGACGGCACGCGGCTTGGCGACGAACTGGCGCGCATCGGTTATGCCGGCGACATGGAACCCGGCGCCGTGGTGCCGCACGAGTACATCGAACTCCATATCGAACAAGGCCCGGTGCTGGAGGCCGAGGGTACGCAGATCGGCGTGGTCGAGAACTTGCAGGGGATTTCGTGGCAGCAGGTGACGGTACAGGGCAACGCCAACCACGCCGGCACCACGCCTACCCGCCTGCGGCACGATGCCGGCTGGGCGGCTGCCGCGGTAGTGGCGTTCCTGCGTGAACTGGCGAACGCGTCGGATGGCACCACGCTGGCGACAGTGGGTTGCCTGCGCGTGGAGCCCGGCGTGATCAACGTGATTCCGCGCAAGGCGGTGTTTACGGTCGATCTGCGCGATCCCGATGAAATCCGGCTGAAACGTGCCGAAGCACGGCTGGCGGAATTCCTGGCACAAGTCGCCGAAGCCGAGGGTGTCACGATCCGCACCGAGCCGCTCGCGCGCTTTGAGCCGGTGAGCTTCGATGCCGGCATCATTGCCGCCATCGAAGCCTCGGCGGCGCGCTTTGGCTACACGCATCGGCGCATGACCTCCGGTGCCGGCCACGACGCCCAGATGATCGCGCGCATCGCCCCCGCGGCAATGATCTTCGTGCCGAGCCGCGGCGGCATCAGCCACAACCCGCGCGAGCACACCGACGACGACCAGCTGGTAATGGGCGCGCAAGTGCTGCTTGATGTCATCCTCGCCCGCCTTGGGCATACCTCTGAGTGAATCCCTTCTCCAATGACCGCAGATACCCCCATGCTGACCATTAATTCCCGCGCCCACCTGTGCGACTATCCGGCCGAGCTGAGGCAGCTGATGAGCATCGCCGAAGCCGGGCGCAGCCTCGCGTGGCTGTCGCACTGGGACCAGCTCAACGCCGGGCTCACGCCGCTGCGCGAACTGCCCGGCCTGGCCGCGAGCCTTGGCATCGCGCAGTTGAGCGTCAAGGACGAGTCGGCCCGCTCGCCGCTTGGCAGCTTCAAGGCGCTCGGCGCTCCCATCGCGCTGGTGCGGCTGGTGCTGCGCATGTTTCCGGAGCGCGAGCTCGATCCGTTCGAACTGATCGCCGGGCGCCATGCCGCGCTGCTGCGTGACTTCACGGTGATCAGCGCCACCGACGGCAATCACGGCCGCGCGCTCGCCGCGGCGGCGCGCAGCTTCGGCTGCCGGTGCGTGATCGTACTGCATGCGAACGTCAGCCAGGAGCGCGAAGACGCGATTGCGGCCTGCGGTGCGCGCATCGTGCGCATCGTCGGCAACTATGACGAGTCGGTCGAGGAAGCCGCGCGGCTGGCCGCGGCCAATGGCTGGACCGTTGTGTCCGACACCTCTTACGAGGGCTATCAGGACATCCCGCGCGACGTGATGCAGGGCTACGGCGCCATTGCCGCGGAAGTGCTGGCGCAGCGCGACGTCGCGCCCGGCCAGCCATGCCCGTACACGCATGTGTTCCTGCAAGGGGGCGTCGGCGGCTTGGCCGCCGGCGTGGCCAGCTATCTGTGGGAGCGCTTCGGTGCCGGCCGGCCGAAATTCGTCGTGGTGGAACCGGCGCAGGCAGATTGCCTGTACCAAAGCGCGCTGCAGGGGCGCCCCGCGCGCGCAACCGGTTCGGTCGACTCGGTGATGGCGGGACTGGCCTGTGGCGAGACGTCGCCGCTGGCCTGGCGCTTCCTGGAACCCAGCGTGGACGTCTTCATGACGATTGCCGACGACGATGCCGTGACCGCCATGCACCGTCTCGCCAGCGGCAACGACGGCGACGTGCCCGTGGTCGCTGGCGAATCCGGAGCGGCCGGCGTCGCGGGACTGGCGGTATTGCGCGCGCAGCCGGCGCTGTCCGCAGCGGCCGGACTAGATGCTGGTTCGCGCGTGCTGGTGATCAATACCGAAGGAGCCACCGCTCCCGTGGTCTACCAGCAACTGGTAGGCGAATCGGCGGATTCCGTCCTGGCGCGCCAGGCCGCGTGGACGGCACGCTGAGCCACGCGTACTGACAAGACACGATGCATGATCGAGCCCATTCAGGGCTCGATCGCCACACCGAGCG
This sequence comes from Cupriavidus sp. SS-3, assembly GCF_035818815.1. Taxonomy (NCBI): domain Bacteria; kingdom Pseudomonadati; phylum Pseudomonadota; class Betaproteobacteria; order Burkholderiales; family Burkholderiaceae; genus Cupriavidus; species Cupriavidus sp. SS-3. Next base: position 52,620 of record NZ_JAYLVT010000011.1, on the reverse strand, counting down.
ACACCTTGGCCCGCTGCATGGCGACGTGTGTCTTGAAGTTCTTGACGTTGCCCGAGACAAAGAACAACTCGCGCGTCAGGCGCTCGTACTCGGTCATGTCGGCCACGGCCAGCACCAGCAGGAAATCGAAGTCGCCAGTCACGTAGTACACCTGCTGGACCTGCGGGCAGTCGACGAAGCGCTTGCGGACCTCGTCCAGCAGGTCCAGCCGCTCGTTCTCCAGCGTCACCTCGACCAGTACCGTGATCATCTTGCCGACCTGTGCGGGATCGACCACGGCGGTATTGGCGACGATCACGCCATCCGCTTCCAGCGCGGCGATACGCCGGTTGACGGCCGACGGCGACAGGTTGACGGCATCGGCCAGCTGTCGCTGCGAGAGTTTGTTGTTGTCCTGCAGCAGTCGCAGCAGCTTGCGGTCATACGCGTCGAGTTGCATTGCCCGTGGTCCTCTTTGCGCGCGGGGCTGTGGCCCCGCGCATGGCATGGAACGGCCATTTTCGCATCCCACGCCGAGCATGGCAGCATCCCCGGCGCCATCTCGTTTGAATCGCGACGTTTTGCCGGGGCAACGGCCAGGCGCGCAACGATGTCCCGAATAGATCCCGTGGAACCGGACATCGTTGCAGCGGGCAGCCCTTATGATCGGCCATGCCTCATGTTTTCTCTTGCGGACCGAATCATGATTCCTGACGACGACCTCGCTGCACAGCTCAAGTCCTGGCGCCACGCGCTGCACCGCTGCCCCGAGACGGGCTTCGAGGAATGGCAAACTGCGGACTTCATCGCTCGCGTGCTTGGCGAGATGGGCATGGAAGTGCATCGCGGCATCGGTGGCACAGGCGTAGTGGCAAACCTGCGCGCCGGCTCAGGTACCGGCGTGATCGGGCTGCGCGCGGACATGGACGCGCTCGCCATTCAGGAAGACGCGCCGGGACGCGCCCATGCGTCTGCCACGCCCGGCAAGATGCACGCCTGCGGCCACGATGGCCATATGGCGATGGTGCTGGGCGCCGCCAGACTGCTCAGCGAACGCCGCGATTTCGAGGGTACGGTGCGCTTTATCTTCCAGCCCGCCGAGGAGCATGGGCGTGGCGCCAAGGCAATGATGGCGGATGGCCTGTTCGAGCGTTTCCCCGTGGACGCCATCTTCGGTGCGCACAACATGCCCGGGCTGCCGGCTGGCAGCATCGCCACGCGCGCAGGCGGCATCATGGCCAGCGAGGACAACTTCGTGATCCACGTGAAAGGGCGCGGCACGCATGCCGCGCGGCCGCACATGGGGGTCGACCCAATCGTGATCGGCGCCGAGATCGTCCTGGCGCTGCAGACCATCGTATCCAGAAACCTCGATCCCGGCCTGCCCGCGGTGATCTCGTGCACCGAGTTCATCACAGATGGCATCCGCAACGCCATTCCGACCAACGTGACCATCAAGGGCGATACGCGTAGCTATACGCCTGCGGTGCAGGCGCTGCTGGAAACCCGCATGCGCGAGATAGCGGAGGGAATCTGCCGGCTGCATGGGGCCGGGTGCGCCTTCACCTACTCCCATGAGTTCGCGCCGACGGTGAACTGGGAGCAGTGGGTGCCTTCCGCACTGGAGGCCGCCCGCAATGTCGTGGGCAGCGACCGCGTCGACGGCAACATCGCGCCGATGATGATCTCCGAAGACTTCGGCGCCTTCCTGCAGGCCGTGCCAGGGGCGTTTGTCTTTATCGGCAACGGCGAGACAGGAATGCCTGGCGGCGTTCCGCTGCACAACAGCGGCTATGACTTCAACGACGGAGTGCTGAGCGTCGGGGCGCGGTATTTCGCGGAGCTGGCTCGGGTGGCATTGCCAGTGCACCGGGGCGGATAGCATCGACTGCGCCTCACGCTCTAATACGACATCGACGCGCCATGCGCACGCGCCGTGCCCTTTGAAAGCCTGCCGCCGGAAAACCGGATTGTCTGGAAGCAGGCGGCCACACCGCAATCGTCGCTGTTCTGACGCTGCAGTAGATGCAGCCAGTTTCACGTGCTCGTATGCTGGCGGCAGGTCGCGCGGGCCGCCCCTTCGTCGGCAGCCTCGTATCTTTCGCCGATGCCGAGCGCGAAGGCCGACGCCCCATCAGCTTTTCGCCGTGCACCCATGGCGTTTCCCGATGCCGGTGCCCGGGTCAGCGCAGCCCGGCGCATGCGGCGCACGCCGCCCGGGCCCCGGAGGCATCGACGGGCACGACGTGGATTTTGTTTCCGGCCATGGCTGTTTCCCCGAAGATGCGAGGCAAAGTGCATCCTGCGGCAGACGCATCAGCCTTGCGCCATCACATGTCGAGCTGGCCCGAGGCGGAGAACCGGTAGCGCCCTTCCATGAACCCAAGCCCGAACAGGCCCAGCACCGTGTCATAGTAAGTCGGGGCGCCGGGGCCCGACGGAGCGCCCACGATCTCCTGCGCACGTGCCATCTGGGTGGCCAGGGCGGGCGAGCCGGCGGCCTGCAGGAACGGCAGCAGCGCGGCGGAGAAAGCCGGCGGCCCGGTGCCTTCGACCTTGCCGCTTTGCGCGTACATCTTCTCCGGCGGTGCCGCACGGCCGGCCACGCGCGCCGCGTGGGGCAGCAGCGCCTGCATCAGGGCAGGCCGCGTGCTGTCCTGCTGCGGCGTCATGCCAGCCCACAGGTAGACCCGCACGGCATCATAACTGCTGACGTCTCCCTTGACCGGATCGCGCACGAATCCCTGCCGGCGCCCCCCGGCGCGGTAGGCCGACCAGTCCGGCACGATGCCGGCATGGGACACCGCGCCGATCAGCCTGGCCGCCTGTGCGGCCAGCTTGTCCCACGGGCCGGACGGGTCGAAGGCGGCGAGCCGGCGCAGCAGCGGTACCGGCAGATAGCTGGCATTGAGGCGCCAGCGGCGCGAGCCATCGGGGCCATCGTCGATAAACCCTTGCGGACCGGGCAGCAGCATGGGGCCGAAGCCGGGCAGTGTCACCACCTCCTGCTCTGCCGCCCGCCGCAGCAAGGCACGTGCCGCGCCAGCGTAGGAAGGGGCTTGCCACAGGCGCGCCGCCTCCGCCAGCGCGAACGCGAACCACAGGTCGGCGTCGGCAGCCGGATTGCGGTCCAGTACGCCCCACGTGCCGTCGTCGCGCCGGCCCCACTGCCATGCCGGCAGCTTGTCGTCCAGGCGACCATCGCCAAGATGGGCAACGCTCCAGCGCCACAGACGGTCGAACGCATCGCGGTCATCGGCGACCAGCGCGAACACCATACCGTAGGACTGGCCCTCGGACGTGCTTTGCAACGAGGGCGTGGAGTAGTCGATGACGCGGCCATCCGCCTGCACGAAGCGTTCCAGAAACTGCCGGTAGAGCGGCCAGCGGGATGCGCGCCGCATGGCAGGCGGCGCGTGGGCGCGCGTCTCGGTGGGCCATGCGGCGGTCAGCGCGCTGGCGCCGAGCGCGCAGGCATAAGTCACGTAACGGCGGCGGGTTTGGTCGGTCATGGCGAACGGGGGCCGCCCATTCGCGGCGCCCGGTTTCCGCAGAGTTTATGTCACAACGCATTCAGGCCGGCGGGCGGCGCCAACCCTTTCCGGCTCCCGCTTGAGTTTCATTTCGATCGAGCATGGTGTTCCCGGCAACTGCGGAATTCGAGCCTCATAACGCGGAGCGCCCCGACCCGTCCTGGGCTCAGCGCAGCACGCGATAGGCCGACTGCACCAGTCCCGAGGGGAAGTGACGGCTCGACTCGAGCTTCAGGCTCACGTCGCACGGCAGCGCGCCGAACAATGGCCTGCCTGCCCCGATCAGCACCGGCACCGTGGTGACCACCATGTCGGCGATCAATCCGTCGCGCAGGAAGGACTGCACCACCTGGCCGCCATCGACGTAGACGCGTCGCACCCCTTCCGCCTCCAGCTGCGCCATCGCGTCCGCGGGCGTGGCATCGGAAAAGCGCACCTTGCCCTGCAACGCGTCGGGCACCGGCTTGCCGGCCAGTTGCCGGGACAGCACCAGCACCGGACGGTCGTAGGCCCATTCGCCCATCGTGACGACCTTTTCATAGCTGCCACGGCCCATCACGATCGCGTCCTTGTCGGCGATGAAGGCTGTATAGCCATGGTCTTCAGCGGGGTCATCGCGCTCCAGGAGCCAGCCGATGTCGCCATCGGGGCGGGCGATAAAGCCATCAAGGCTGGTGGCAATGAAGACGTGTCCGGTGATCATCTCTCTTCCATTGAAATACGCCGGGGCGTAGCGTTGGGATGTGGCTGCTGGGCCGGCCCGAGAGCCGCCATCTTGAGCATCATTACCGCGCGCGGACCATCTGAAATCGTGTCGCCGGCAGGGAAGCGGCTTGCAGAAAGGCGCGTCATCGGTATTCCGTCGGACCCTTATACTGCGTATCCGTACCGCGACCAGGCGGCACCCGAGCAAGCCTTAGGCGACCTATGTCCGACAATGTCATAACCCACAGGATGATCGAGGCGTTTCGCGCCGCCATCGCGCATGGCGGGATGAGTGCAGGCGCCGATGCGCTTGGCATGTCCCAGCCTTCCATGAGCCGCGTGATAGCCGAACTGCAGAAGGCAGTCGGCTTCCCGCTCTTCCTGAAACACGGCCGCACGGTGAAGCCGACCGAGGAAGCCCTTGCGCTCATGACAAAGGTCCAGCAATCCTTCCTGGGGCTGGACGAGATCATGAGATTTTCTGATCAGTTGCGCAAGCAGAAGATGGGACGACTCTCCATCGCGACCATCCCGTCGATCGGACACTCGATCATGCCCGAGGCGATCGAGCACCTGCGAGGCAAATATCCGGATGTATTCATTACGCTCTCGGTGACGTCGTATGTCGAAGTCGCGCGTGCGGTACGCAATCGCCAGGCAGACATCGGCTTCACGGCGGATATTCTCTCCCTTGGCGATCTCGAGACCGTTGCTGAATTCAGCGCTGATTGCGTTTGCATCGGGACCCGCAAATGGCTGTCGCCTAAGGCGGCCGCCGTCGAGTTGAAGGATCTTGAGGGGAAGCCTTTCGTCGGCCAGACCGGCACGTTCCAGAAGCGCCTGGACGCCTTGCTGGCGACCACGGGGGTGCAACTGGACATCACCGTCGAGGCCTCGCTGTTCCACTCCATGAGCGAACTGGTGCTGCGTGGCATGGGCGTTTCGATCGTCGATCCCCTGACCGGGGTGCTCCATCGGCAGCGTGGCGGGGTGGTGCTACCGCTGAGGCCGACGCTGAGCTATACCTTCTATGCCACCGCCATGAGCGATGCCCGACTTGGCAAGCCGGCCGGGGATCTGCTCCGATACCTGTCGACGGCGACGGAAAAGGCGCGGACTCATATCGAATCTGAATAGGTTGCTAACGCCGGCGCCATAGATTCAAGGGCCGCACCTTCATAACATCTCCATCATGATTTTTAAAAGAGGGGAGACTGTTGTGAAGTTATCTATCCTGGACATAGGCCGCGCCGCCGTCGGGCTGATGGCGACCTTTGCGGCGTGTGCGGCCGTCGCGCAGGGCGACTACCCCAATCGGCCGGTGCGTTTTATTGTCAATGCGGCCGCCGGCGGCGCGGCGGATGTGACGGCGCGCATTCTCACCGCCGCCCTCAGCCAGCGCCTTGGCCAGCCCTTTGTGGTGGAGAACCGGCCCGGCGGCGCGGGCGTGATCGGCCTCGATGTTGTCGCCAAGGCAGAGCCGGACGGGTACACGATCGGGGGCGCTAACCTCTCTACCTTCGTCGTCGCCGCGCTTGCCGCCAAACGGCTGCCTTATCGCGCAATCCAGGACTTCACGCCGATTGCAAAGCAATGGACGCAGCCGAATCTTCTGGGCGTGACTCCTTCGCTTGCTGTCAATTCCGTCAGCGACCTTGTGACATACGCCAAGGGTCATCCCGGCGAGCTGTTCTACGGCTCTACCGGTACGGGAACGTCACTGCACGTGGTGACCGAACTTTTCCGGACCAAGGCCGGCATACAGATCACGCACGTGCCCTACAAGAGCGCGCCCGCGGCGGAATCTGACCTGGCAGCCGGGCAGATCCAGTTGATGATCAGCAACTTCACCTCCATGGAACCGCAGGTACGCGCCGGCCGTATTCGCGCGTTGGCCATCACAGGCCCCAACCGCTCGCCGTTGCTGCCGAATGTGCCAACCATCGCGGAAGCCGGATTTCCCGCCGTCGAAATGGTGACCTGGGGCGGGGTGGTCGGGCCGGCTCGCATGCCCGCCGCCATCGTCCAGAAGCTGAACACCGAGATCAACGCGATCCTGGCCGATCCGCGCATCGTAAAGCAGCACGAGAGCCTGGGCGCCACCGTTGCGCCCGGTACCCCCGCCCAGTTTGCCGACCTTATCAAGGCCGATGCCGCCAAATGGGGCGCGGTCATCAAGGCCGGTCACATCAGTATCGATTGAAGCAACCACGCCGCCCGTCTCGCAAGAGAACGCATTGTGCCGGACTGAAGGATGGGGCGGCCGAAGGATAGACATGCGCAAGGAAGAAGTCATCGTTGTGGGGGGCGGCGTGGTGGGCGCGGCCATAGCCTTCGGGGCCGCGAAAGCCGGGGCGCCGGTCACATTGCTCGACCAGGGCGACATCGCGAACCGCGCTTCGCGGGGAAATTTTGGGTTGGTATGGCTCCAGAGCAAAGGCGACGGGTTTCCCCGCTATGCGCGCTGGTCCCGGGATGCCATCGATCATTGGCAACCGCTCGCGGCCGAGTTGCTGTCCCTCACCGGGATCGACGTCGATCTGCAACAGGCGGGCGGCTTCTGGATAGGGTTCAGCGAAACGGAAATGCGCGCTCGCGAGAAGCTGCTGGAGCGTCTCAGGCACACGGGTGCGGGCGTGCCCTACCAGATGATGGAGCATGCCGAGCTGAAGACCCATCTCCCCGCCATCGGACCGAAGGTGGCTGGCGGCAGCTGGTGTCCGCTGGACGGGCATGTCAATCCGCTCAAGCTGCTGCACGCCTTGCACGCGGGTCTGAAAGCGCTGGGCGCCCAGGTGTTTTCTGGGGTGGATGTGACTGCCGTGCGCCATCGGACCAACGGCGGCTTTGTCGTGGCAGCTTCGGACAACCGGAGCTGGAGCGGCGACCGGCTCGTGCTGGCGGCCGGACTGGGCAACAAGCAGCTTGCGCCGCAGGTGGGGCTGCACGCGCCGGTCGAGCCGAACCGGGGCCAGGTCCTGATCACCGAGCGGCTCAGGCCGTTCTTGCCCTATCCGACCAACAAGGCGCGGCAGACGGCGGAAGGGACGGTGCAGCTTGGCTATTCCATCGAGGATGTTGGCTTCGATGATGGCACTACCGTATCAGCCATCGAGTGGATCGCACGGCGTGCCGTGGACACCTTCCCGCTGCTTGCCAACGTGCGCCTGGTCCGCGCCTGGGGCGCGTTGCGCGTGATGACGCCGGATGGACACCCGATCTACCAGGAATCCCGGTCATGTCCGGGAGCATTCGTCGCGGCCAGCCACAGTGGCGTGACGCTTGCGGGCACGCATGCCTATGTCGTAGGGCCATGGATTTCCGGACTTGGACCCGCACCGGACGATATCGAAGAATTCGCCGGGGATCGTTACCTCGACCCCACCAGGAGCTTTGCCAATGCCCACTAATGACCACGCCGCTGGTGCACCGCTATTCACGGCGGTCGAGACCGATCGATCGTCCACCGTCACTCTGACCTTTGAAGGCCAGCCGCTGAGGGCGCCGGCCGGTGCCACCGTTGCCGCGGCGCTGCTGCTGAACGGCGTGGCCCCGTTCCGCACCACACCGGTGACATCCGCGCCGCGTGCGCCGTATTGCATGATGGGCGTCTGCTTCGAGTGTCTGGTCGAGATCGACGGAAAGCCCAGCCGCCAGGCCTGCCTGACTCCGGTCCGGGACGGCATGGTCATCAAGCGCCAGCAAGGCGCCTCGGCAATTGCTATCCAGGAAGAGGTTGAAGCATGAACGGTGCAGTGTTCGATGTGGTCGTGGTTGGCTCGGGCCCGGCTGGACTGTCCGCAGCGATCGAAGCGCGGCAGTGGGGGCTGAGCGTCGCAGTGCTGGATGAACAGCCGGCGGCTGGCGGGCAGATCTATCGGAATGTCGACGCGGCAAGCCCGACGCTGCGCGCGGTCCTTGGCGATGACTATGTTGCCGGCGCGGCGCTGACAAGGGCCTTCGCCGCATCGGGCGCGCGGCATATCGCTGGGGCCTCCGTGTGGAACGTCGGCCGGGACCGGAAAGTCAGCTACCTGCAGGACGGTGCCAGCCACGCCGTCGAGGGCAGGTCCATCGTGCTGGCCAGCGGGGCCATGGAACGTCCTTTCCCCTTGCCAGGCTGGACACTGCCCGGCGTGATGGGCGCTGGGGCGGCGCAGATCCTGATCAAGAGCGCGGCAGCGCTGCCACGGCAGCCGGCGGTCCTGGCAGGCTGTGGGCCGCTGCTTTATCTGCTGGCCGCGCAATATCTGCGCGCGGGCATCGAGCTCAAGGCCGTCGTGCACACCACGCAGCGCGCTGACTACCTGCGCGCCGTCTCCCATCTGCCGGCGGCTTTGCGCGGTTGGCGGGACCTGCGCAAGGGCATGGACATGTTCAGGCAGCTGCGGCGCCATCGCGTCCCGGTGTATGCGGGAGCGCAAGCCCTCGCCATCCAGGGCGAAGCTCGTGCCGAAGCCCTGTGCTTCACGCACCGGGGTGTCGAGCGTCGTATCGACACCTCGCTGGTACTGCTCCACCAGGGTGTCGTGCCCAATACCCAGATCAGCTGGGCGCTGCGGGCCAGGCACAACTGGAGCGATGCCCAGCTGTGCTGGATTCCGGAGACGGACGAGTATGGCGAGATTGAAGACACGCACATCTATATCGCGGGCGACAGCAGAGGCATTGTCGGTGCCAGGGCGTCCGCGGTGCAGGGAACGCTGGCCGCGTTGTCGATTGCTTCCAGGTTGCAGCGACTCGGCATGAGCGAGCGGCGGGTGAGAGAGTCATCGATGCGTGCCGAGCTGCAAAGACACTTGCGTATCCGCCCCTTCCTGGATGCGCTGTACCGCCCCAGCGACTTGCATCGCATGCCCGCGGATGACGCCGTCATTGTCTGCCGCTGCGAGGAAGTGACGGCGGGGGCCATCAGGAAGTATGTCGAGGTGGGTTGCCATGGCCCCAACCAGGCCAAGGCGTTTGGACGCTGCGGAATGGGCCCGTGCCAGGGGCGCCTCTGCGGCTTGACCGTGACCGAACTGATCGCGCAGGGACGCGGTGTGGCGCCACAGGAAGTGGGCTATTACCGCATCCGTCCACCCATCAAGCCCATCACGCTGGGCGAGCTGGCGGGATAACACCGCGGCCTGGCCGGGGCCATGGCATAGCCCCGCCGGCACACCGGTTCTGCATGACTATCAACAGCCTCAACCAGGAGGACCTATGGCTGAAATCCGGCGAATCGCTACGGACCAACGACGTAGCCGCGCGGTGGTGTACAACGGCATGGTATTCGTGGGCGGCCAGACGGCCGATGACCGCAGCCAGGACATTCAGGGCCAGACCAGGCAGACCCTTGCCAAGATCGAGAAGTTCCTCGCCGACGCTGGCACCGACAAGCGACGTCTGTTGACCGCACAGATCTGGCTGAAGAACCTCGAGCGGGATTTCGAAGGCATGAACGAGATCTGGGACGCATGGACGGCGCCGAACGCCGCGTCTACGCGAGCGACCGCGCAGTGCGAACTGGGTCATCCGGACATTCTGGTGGAAATCATTGTCACCGCCGCTACGGCGGGCTGACGTGTTTGCGAGAGCGTCGTTGTGGGGCGCGCGGCGTGGTGCCGGCCGCGCAGCGCCAGCCCGTACCGATGAAGCCTCCTCAGAACACGTGCCGGATCCCCGCCATCACGCCCACGCGCGTGGTGCTGCGGACATCGGTCACCGGCGTGCCGGCCCAGTACTCGGTCTCGCGGCCGACCGTGCCGCCGCGTGCGAAGGTGGCGTCGGCCTCGAGGAACAGGCTGGTGCGCTTCGACAAGGCATAGTCGGCAACCGCCGAGATCGCATCGGCATTGCCGCTGCCCAGCACAAGCGGCGTGGCCTGGAACTGGGTGGTCACAGTGCCACTCTGTTGGTAGCGGTAATAGGCGCCCGACAGGTGCAGCGCCGGCGTGAGCTGATAGCCAAGGCCGACAAAGGCGATCCAGAAGCGCGCGTCCGGATTGGTCTCACGGCGGCCCATGTAGCCGGCATAGCCGGTGGCCTTGCCGATCACGTAGGATGCGCCGACCGAGTAGTTGTGCAGCGTGTTGTCGCCGCTGCCGGGACGTTGCTGGTCATAGGCCACGCCCAGCGCCAGCGGCCCGTCCTGGTACATCACGCCACCGCCGAAGGTCGCACCGCGCGCCATGCTGCCGGGGCGCTCGCCGAAGCCGTAGTCGAGCTGCACGCTGACCGGCCCGACTTTCTTCTTGTAGACCACGCTGTTGTTGACGCGGTAGCCCTGGAAGAAGATATCGCCGCCGGTGTAGAGCGGGTCCGACCAGAAATTGCCCCAGCCCTGGTCGAGCGGATCGAAAGACCAGGCGATATTGTTCAGGGCGTTGTACTGGCGGCCGAAGGTCAGCGTGCCCCAGTCGCCGGACAGGCCCACGTATGCCTGCCGGCCGAACAGCGCGCTATAGGCGGTCTTGCCGTCGTCGGTGCCAAAGCCGTTCTCGAGCAGGAACACCGCCTTGTTGCCGCCGCCCAGGTCTTCGTCGCCCTTCAGGCCCCAGCGGCTGCCGCCGATGCCGCTGGAGACCAGCTCGCCCTGGTCGTGATGGCGGCCGTCGATGTTGGAGGTGTAGCGCACGGCGGTGCTGATCACACCGTAGAGCGTCAGGCTGGACTGCGCATACGAAACGGCGGGCAGCACTGCGCCCGCCAGCAGCCACAGGCTGGCTGATTTCCTCATGGGGTCTCCTCGGTGGATGGTGGCCGGCGTCCGATGCGCCGGCCTGTCGTGGTCTTACAGGTCGAGCACGAGCTTGCCGCCCCTGGCTCGCGAGACGCAGATCATCATGGTCTTCTGCGCAGCCTTCTCCTTGTCGCTCAGGTACTGGTCGAAGTGCGCCGCCTCGCCTTCCAGGATGCGGGTCTCGCAAGTGCCGCACACGCCTTCGCGGCACAGGCATTCGACCGGCACGGTGCCGTCGCGCTCGATCGCTTTCAGGATCGATTCGCCCGCGCCAACCTCGACCGTCTTGCCGGATTTGGCCAGCACCACGGTGAAGGCGTCGCCCGCCTGTTCCGGCGCGGCGAACTGTTCCCAGTGCACGCGCGACGGATCGAGGCCCCGGTCCCGCGCTGCCTGGCGCACGGCGTCGATCAGCGGGGCCGGGCCGCACACATAGACATGCGCGCCGGCGTCGATGCTGCCCAGCAGGCCGGACAGGTCGAGCTTCTGTCCCTGGCTGTCGATGTAAAAGCGGACCTGGCCCCCGGAAGACTGCTGCGTGAGCGCCGCCAGCTCATCGCGGAACGCGCCGTGCTCGTCGGCGCGGAACGCGTAGTGCAGTTCGTGCGACGCGCCGCGCTTGCGCAGCTCGTGCATCTGCGACATGAACGGCGTGATGCCGATACCGCCAGCGATCAGCACGTGGTGATGCGCGCCATGGTTCAGTGCGAACAGGTTGTTCGGCGTGGTGATGGTCAGCGCGTCGCCCTCGGCCACCTTGTCATGCAGGAACGCCGATCCGCCTTTCGACTGCTCTTCGCGGCGCACGCCGATCTGGTAGCTGCCGAGCGCGTCGGGCGAGCTCATCAGCGAGTAGGCGTTGCTGTACTGGCGCTCGCCGTCGCGCATCTGCACGATGACATGGCTGCCGCCGGTAAAGGGCGGCAGCTCGCCGCCGTCGAGCGCTTCCATGGTGAAGCGCTTGATCAGCGGGGTCACGTGCTCGATGCGCGAGACCCGCACCTGGAGGGTCTGGTAGGTATTGCCCATGCTGCTGTCTTCCGGGTGTACTGCCGCGCGTTACAGCGCCATGCAGAGGTATTTCATCTCGAGGTAGTCCTCGATGCCGTACTTCGAGCCCTCGCGGCCCAGGCCCGACTGCTTCACGCCGCCGAACGGCGCCACCTCGTTCGAGAACAGGCCCGTGTTGATGCCAACGATGCCGTACTCGAGCTGCTCGGCCACGCGCCAGACCCGGCCGATGTCGCGGCTGAAGAAGTAGGCGGCCAGGCCGTAGATGGTGTCGTTGGCCATGCGCACCACGTCGGCCTCCGAGGTGAAGCGGACGATGGGCGAGACCGGGCCGAAGATCTCTTCGTCCAGCACGCGCATGCCGGGTTTGACGTCGGCCAGCACCGTCGGCGCGAAGAACTGCGCACCGGCCTCATGCACGCCGCCGCCGATGGCAATGCGCGCGCCCTTGCTCACGGCATCCGCCACCAGCTCACCGACCTTGGCGACCGCCTTGTCGGTGATCAGCGGGCCGATCTCGCTGCCCGCGGTGAAGCCGTTGCCGACGCGCAGCCCGGCCACCTTCTTCACGTAGCGCTCGACGAACTGGTCATAGACCGCGTCGTGGATATAGAGGCGGTTGACGCAGACGCAGGTCTGGCCGGCGTTGCGGTACTTGGCCTGGATCGCGCCTTCGACCGCCGCATCGATGTCGGCGTCCTCGAACACGATGAAGGGCGCATTGCCGCCCAGCTCCAGCGACACCTTCTTGACCGTGCCGGCGCATTGCTGCATCAGCAGGCGGCCGACCGGGGTGGAGCCGGTGAACGACAGCTTGCGCACCAGCGGGTGGCCGGTGAACTGGCTGCCGATCGCCGCGGCGTCGCCGGTAACGACGTTGAGCACGCCAGCGGGGATGCCGGCGCGCAGCGCCAGCTCGGCCAGCGCCAGGGCGCTGAACGGCGTCTCGTTGGCGGGCTTGACCACCATGGTGCAGCCGGCCGCCAGCGCGGGGGCGGCCTTGCGCGCGATCATCGCCGCCGGGAAGTTCCATGGCGTGATCGCGGCGCAGACGCCGATCGGCTCGCGCACCACCACCAGGCGCTTGTCGGCGGCGGGGGAGGGGATCACATCGCCATAGAGGCGCTTGGCTTCCTCGCCGAACCACTCGATGAACGAGGCGGCGTAGCGCACCTCGCCGCGCGCCTCGGCCAGGGGCTTGCCTTGCTCGCGCGTCATGATGGCGGCGAGGTCGTCCTCGTGGGCGATGATCAGGTCGAACCACTTGCGCAGCAGCGCGGCGCGCTCCCTGGCGGTGCGGGCCTTCCAGCCGGGCAGGGCGGCATTGGCGGCCTCGATCGCGGCCACGGCGCCGGCCTCGCGCATCAGCGGCACGGTGCCGACCAGATCGCCGGTGGCGGGGTCGGTCACGGCCACGGTGGCGGCGTCGGGGGCGTCGGTCCATTCGGCGCCGATCAGGGCCTGCTGGCGGAACAGGGCGTTGTCCTTTAGTTGCATGGGTCTGGTCTCCGTTTCAGTATTGGCTGTACCGGCGCTCACGCGCCTTCGTATTCCCTGGCCACCTTGCGGTGGAAATGCACGATGCCGTGCTCGCTGATGCCGCTGCGCTGGCGGTCGACCATGATCCGGCCCTGGCCGCGATAGCCGCGCGACTTCAGGCCCTTCTGCACGCTTTCGACCAGGCGCAGGTCTTCGGGGCGGAACACGTCGCGATACCACTCGACCAGCTTCTGCTGCTCCTCGGTCAGGTCCTTGTTCAGGAAGTAGATCTCGTAGTGCTGGAGCGTGACTTCGGCGCTGGCCGGGAACTCGTAGATCACCGTCATGAAGTTGGCGCCCGGCGGGACGTTGAACATCGTGCAGGGCCAGGCCCAGAAGCCGCTGAAGCTGGGGTCCTTCACCGACTCGTCCAGCTTGAAGGATTTCTCCGACGACTTGGCATGGCCGAACTGCAGCGTCCAGTTGTCGTGCAGCGTGTGGGTGTAACGGTCGACCTGCACGGAGTCAGAGAAGCCGGGGTGCGCGGGGCCGCAGTGGTAGCACTCCATGTAGTTGTCGACGATGGACTTCCAGTTGGCCGGCGTCTCGGTGACGAAGCGGGCGCCGAGGTGGAGCTCGTCGATGACGGGGCAGGCGGCGCGCATGCGCGCTTCCAGGCCGGGCAGCTGTTCCTCGACGCTGCCCGCGTCCGGGTTCATGTTGATAAAGACAAAGCCGGCGTATTCCTCGACCCGCACCGGCACCAGGCTCGACTTGCTCTTGTCGAAATTGGGCACGTTGTCGCAGTTGCGCGCCAGCGCCAGTTCGCCGTCGAGCTTGAAGGTCCAGGCGTGGTACGGGCAGGTGATGACGTTCCTGGCACGGCCGCTGCCTTGCAGCAGCTGGTGGCCGCGGTGCGGGCAGACGTTGTAGAAGGCGCGCAGCACGCCTTCGCGGTCACGCAGCACGACGATGCTTTCACCGATGACTTCGCGCGTCACGTAGTCGTTCGACTCGGCCAGTTCGCTGCGGTGGGCCACGCAGATCCAGCTGTTGGCGAAGATCTTCTCCTTCTCGTACTCGAACACCGCGTCCGTGGTGTAGAAGGAGGCGGGCAGGGTCCAGGCGTTTTCGTCGTCGGCGCAGAAGCCGGCAGGCAGCTTGACGGCGGCGGTGTCCAGGGTTTTCTCCATGATTCCGTTTCCTTTAGTTAATTTGTGGTTACCAGTTAAATATTGTTTAACAGCACGGCGTAAAAATAGAGCCAGTTGGCGGCAAAGTTTCCCGAGAGGGGACGCCGAGGCGCGTCCCCTCTGGCGCGATCAGGCCTTGGCGATGGCGGCCTGCCGCTCGGTGGTCACGGCACCCTCGGCTTCGGGCCGGGCCGTTTCGATCAGGTGGGCCGGCGTGTCGGCGTAGTCCTGCATCAGCCAGCGGAACAGACCGAACAACTTGATCGCAAGGATTACCAGGAACGGGATCGCGGTCAGCACCACGGCGGTCTTCATGGTCTCCAGCGAGGCCTTGACGAACAGCATCGCCAGCGGCACCAGCGTCAGCATCACGCACCAGAACACGCGGCTGGTCGGCGACGGGTCCTGTCCCTCCTTCAGATGGCGGGTGGTGGTGGCGGCCACGGCGTAGGCGACGGCATCGACGTGGGCGGCCAGGAACACGATCATGATCGCCAGGTACACCGCCAGGAACACCTTGCCGGCCGGCAGCGCGCTCAGCAGCATTTCCACCGCGGCCTCGCCGCCATGCTCCTTCAGGATGCGCGGCACGTCGATGGCGCCGGTGATGAACTGGTGCATGCTGTAGCTTTCCAGCGCGCCGAAGAAGAACCAGCATCCGACGCTGCCGCCCAGCAGCAGGGCGTAGATGACTTCCTTGATCTTGCGGCCCTTGGACACGCGCGCCACGAACATCGCCACGCCCGGCGAGTACGACACCCACCACAGCCAGTAGAACACGGTCCAGCCGCGGCTGAAGGCACCGTCGCCGGTGGGATCGGTGAACAGGCTCATGTGCACGTAGTTCTGCAGCATCAGGCCCAGGCCGTTGACGATGTTATTGCCGGCGAACAGGGTCGGCCCGATCGCGAACACCACCGCGGCCAGCAGCAGCGCGCCCCAGCACACCATATGGCTGAGGCGCTGCATGCCGCCGTCGATGCCGACGTAGGCGCTCGCCGAGAACAGCACCGACACGCCGACGATCACGACCAGCTGCGTGACGAAGGTATCCGGCACGCCGAACAGCCCGGACAGGCCGCGCGTGAAGGTCGATGCGGTCAGCGCGATCGACACCGTCAGCGCCCCGAACATCGTCAGCAGGAAGATCAGGTCCACCAGCCGGCCCACCGGCCCGGTGGCGCGGAAACCCGTGATGGCCTCGACGATGGACGCCAGGTTCAGGCCCTTGTTCTTGCGCACATGGAAGTGGTACGCCATCGCCAGCGACGGCAGCGCGTACACCGCCCACGCGCTCAGGCCCCAGTGGAAGAAGGAGTAGCTGATGGAGTGCTCCAGCGCCTCGCGCGTGCCGGTGGGCACGTTCAGGCCGGGCGACTGGTAGTAGTAGACCCACTCCATCACGCCCCAGTACATGGTCGACGAGCCCATGCCGGCGCAGATGAACATGAACACCCATGACAGCGTGGAGTATTCGGGCTTGCCTTCGCCCAGCCGCACGTTGCCGTACTTGCTGAAGGCCAGCGCCAGGCAGGCGATGACGCAGCCGAAGACAAAAATCTGGACCAGCGAGCCGAACGAGCGCGTGGACCATTCAAACAGCAGGGTGGCGGTGGCGGCCGCTTCGGCGGGCCAGCGGACCATGGCGATGACGGTGACCAGCACGGCGGTGAGCGTGCAGACGGTCAGGAAGCCGTCGAGGCGGGGCGTGGGAGTTTTCAAGTGCGTCTCCTCCGATGCGTCGTGGCGCACGGGTTGGTTTTGGGGTGGAACTTGTCTGCCCGGGCGCGGGTGGTGCCCGCGTTCAGATTGCTTGTATTTTGTTAACTAATGGTTTACAGTAACTATTAGTTAACGGAAACTCTATGCAAAATTCCGGACATGCACAAGCTCCGCGTGGAAAAAAATTGCGGGTGTGACGAACGGTGCGCGCTGCGTTGTGGGAATACGATGCCGGGCGCGAACCCGGCATCACGTCCCGCTCGCCGCGCAGGTTCAGAGCGCGGCCGCGATGGCCTTGCCCACCTCGCTGGTGCCGGCCTTGCCGCCGGCGTCCGGCGTCAGCGGACCTTCGCGCAGCACGGTCTCGATGGCGGCGAGGATGGCGTCATGGGCCTGGCGTCCGGCTTCGCCGCCAAGGAAGTCCAGCATCATCGCGCCCGACCAGATCATGCCGATCGGGTTGGCGATCTGCTTGCCGTAGATGTCCGGCGCCGAGCCATGCACCGGCTCGAACAGCGACGGGAACCTGCGTTCCGGGTTCAGGTTGGCCGAGCCCGCCAGGCCGATGGTGCCGGTGCAGGCCGGGCCGAGGTCCGACAGCAGGTCGCCGAACAGGTTGGAGGCCACCACCACGTCGAAGCGCTCGGGCTGGAGCACAAAGCGCGCGCACAGGATGTCGATGTGCTGGCTGTCCCATGCCACCTCCGGGTACTGCGCGCCCATTGCCGCAGTGCGCTCGTCCCACCACGGCATGCTGACGGCGATGCCGTTGGACTTGGTCGCCGAGGTCAGCTTCCTGCGCGGACGGGATTGCGCCAGCTCGAAGGCGTATTTGAGGATGCGGTCGGTGCCGTGGCGGCTGAACACCGACTGCTGCATCACGATCTCGCGCGCGGTGCCCTCGTACATGCGGCCGCCGACGGGGCTGTACTCGCCCTCGGTGTTTTCGCGGACCACGTAGAAGTCGATGTCGCCGGGTTTCTTGCCGGCCAGCGGGCACGGCACGCCGGGCAGCAGGCGCACCGGGCGCAGGTTGACGTACTGGTCGAACTCGCGGCGGAACTTGAGCAGCGAGCCCCACAGCGAGATGTGGTCGGGCACCTTGTCGGGCCAGCCCACGGCGCCGAAGTAGATCGCGTCGAAGCCGTCGAGCTGCTGCTTCCAGTCGTCCGGCATCATCTTGCCGTGGCGCAGGTAGTAGTCGCAGTTGGCCCATTCGAAGTGGCGCACTTCAATCGGCAGGTTGAACTTGCGCGCGGCGGCTTCGACGACGCGCAGCCCTTCGGGCAGGACTTCGTTGCCGATGCCGTCGCCGGCAATGGCGGCGATGCGGAATGCAGCAGGAGATGGTGTGGTCATGGCGGTGTCTCGCTCGGGTCTGGTGGTCAGGTCCGACCGAGAATGCCGCGAAACCCGGCGCGGATCATCCGCGCCAGCGTGGATACAGGAAACACGAATCGTGAATAATCTGCCCCCACTGGAAGACCTGCGGGTGTTCTGCCTGGTCGCGCAGCGCGCCAGCTTCGTCGCCGCCGCCGAAGAGCTGGGTAGTTCGCCGGCCTATGTCAGCAAGCGCGTCAAGGCGCTGGAACAGGTGCTGGGCGCGCAACTGCTGCACCGGAGCACGCGCCAGGTATCGCTGACGGAAAACGGCGAGCGCGTGTGCCGCTGGGCCCGCCACATGC
The DNA here is from genome assembly GCF_035818815.1 of Cupriavidus sp. SS-3. Classification (NCBI taxonomy): domain Bacteria; kingdom Pseudomonadati; phylum Pseudomonadota; class Betaproteobacteria; order Burkholderiales; family Burkholderiaceae; genus Cupriavidus; species Cupriavidus sp. SS-3. The sequence goes on along the minus strand of NZ_JAYLVT010000011.1, from coordinate 34,589 downwards.
TCGACGAGATCGGGCAGCTGAGGGATGAAATCGCTGCCGCCGGCGGCGCGCCGCGCGGGCTGGTGCGCATCGGCAGCAGCGTGGGCTTCGGCAGGCGCCATGTCGCGCCGCTGATCTCGACGCTTTGCCAGCAGTTTCCTGGGCTGGAAATCCGCTTCGACGTATTCGACAAGCTGGTCGACCTGGTGGCCGAAGGCATCGACCTCGACCTCCGCATCGGCAACGACATTGCCCCGCACCTGATCGCGCGCCGCCTGGCGCGCAACTGGCGCGTGCTGTGCGCGGCGCCCTCGTACCTGGCGGCGCGCGGCGTGCCGCAGACGCTCGAGGCGCTGTCTGAGCACGACTGCCTGGTCACCAAGGAGCGCGACCACCCGTTCGGCATCTGGCGCATGACGGGGCCGGAGGGCGAGCGCAGCGTCAAGGTGGGCGGACGGCTGTCGTCCAACCATGGGGAGATCGTCACCGGCTGGGCGCTGGCCGGGCATGGCGTCATGCTGCGTTCGATGTGGGATATCGCGCCCGACCTTCGCGCCGGGCGCCTGGTGCAGGTGCTGCCCGACTACCGCCAGGACGCCGATATCTGGGCGGTGTATCCTTCGCGCCTGTCCGGCTCCGCGCGCGTGCGCGCCTGCGTCGAGTTTTTCATGCGGCATCTCGGCGGTGCCACGGGGGAATCCACAACATGACAGAAAACAGCTTTGCCTTCCGCCTCAAGGAACTGCTCGAACACAAGAAGCTCACGCTGCAGGCGGTGGCCAACGCGCTAGACGTGTCGCGTCCGGCCGTCCACAAGTGGACCCGGGGCGGCGAGATCGACTACGAGAAGCTGCGCAAGCTGGCGGCGTTCCTGGATGTCAACTGGATCTGGCTGCGCTACGGCGAACAGGCCCGGCAAGAGGCCGAAACCTCCAGCGCGGTGGAAATCCCCATGACCGACATGCGCCGCCGCTATACCGCCGAGATCATGGAGAGCGAGGCGCGCATGAAGCTGGCGCAGGAGGGCGCGCGCATCGTCACGTGGGAATGGAACCTGATCACCGACGACGTGACCTACTCGTCCAACGTCGAGGCCGTGTACGGCTGGCGCATCGTCAGCAACGAAAGCTTCTGGAAGCATGTGCCCGCCGATGACGTTCCCATGATGAACGCCGCCTACGAGGAATCGGTGCGCACCGGCAAGGCCCACGAATTCGACTTCCGCCTGATCCAGCCCGATGGCAGCATCCGCTGGATCTCGTCGCGCGCCACGCCGGTGCGCGAACTCGACGGACGCATCGTCAAGATCGTCGGCATCAGCATGGACAACACTGCGCGCAAGCTCGCCGAGCAGTCACTGCGCGACCAGCAGGCGCGGTTCCGGGCGGTGTTCGAGCTGACCTCGGAAGGCATGGCGCTGCTGGACGGCAAGCTGCGGTGCGAATCGGTCAATGCGGCGCTGGTGGCGATGGTTGGCGGCGACGCCGAGGCGCTGCTGGGCGACGGGTTTGCCAGGCGCTGCGCCGAGGCCGGGGCCCGCCTGCGCAGGATGACGCGCAACCGGCCCCGCGCGACGTTTGCCGCCGAACTGCAACGGGAAGATGGAAGCGGGCTGCCGGTGACGGTGCGCGCGGTGCTGGAGCACAGCGATGACGGCGCGTCGTACTACGCCCTGGCGATGCGGGTGACCTGACATCACCATGGCGCTGTCTGCCAGCCCTGTTCCGTTGCCACCAGCCGATCCGTCAAGCCAAGGTTGTTCATGAACGCGTCGTCGTGGGACACGACCACCAGCGCGCCCTGGTAGCCGCGCAACATCGCTTCCAGCGCCTGTACCGAAGGCAGGTCCAGGTGATTGCTGGGCTCATCCAGCAATAGCAGGTGCGGCGGTGGATCGGCATACAGCACGCACGCCAGCGCCGCCTTGAGACGCTCGCCACCGCTGAGCGAGCCGCCAGGCACTGCAATCTTCCCGCTATCCAGGCCGAGGTGCGCAAGGCGCATGCGCAGATCGCCTTCGCTCGTCGTCGGGTTGGCCGCCAGCATCTGTTCCAGCACGGGACGCCGCGGGTCCAGGCTGGCCAGCCGCTGGTCGAGGTAGATGCCTTGCACCGGAAGCTTGCATGTCCCGGCCAGGGGCTGCAGCTGGCGCGCGAGCACCTTGAGCAAGGTCGACTTGCCGCTGCCATTGGGGCCGACCACGCCCACGCGCTGCTGCCCCGTCAGCGTGAGGCTGATCTGGCGCGTGGCAGCCTGGACAAAGGGCAGCTCCACGGCCTCCAGTTCCGCGACACGTTTTTGCGAAGCCAGGGCAACCGGCAGCTCGTGCACGACGATGGCCAGGTCGTGCCCGACCCGCTGCGCGGCCTCGCGCACGCGCTCGGCCATTTCCAGCCGGGTCTCGGCATGCTGCTGGCGCAGCTTGCCGGCCGAGCTTTCGCTGCGTTCCTTCTGTCGGCCGAGCAGGATCCTGGCCTGGTTGGCCTCTTGTGCATGCCGGTTGCCACGTGCCTGGCGCCGCTCCAGGCGTTCGCGTTGTTCGCGCAGGGACTGCTCTTCGCGCCGGCGTTCGAGCTTGCGTTGTTCCAGTTGCTGGATCGCGTTCTGCCGCTCGCGCTCCGTGCATTGGGCGTAGAAGGTGTAGTTGCCCCCATAGCTGCGAAGTCCCAGCGAAGACAACGCTACGATGCGCGCCATGGCGTCGAGCAGTTGCCGGTCATGGCTCACCACCAGCAGCCCGCGCGGCCAACGCTGCAGCTGCGCGAGCAGCGCCTGCCGGTTCGGCCGGTCGAGGTGATTGCTGGGCTCGTCCAGGATCAGGAAATCGGCATCCGACAACAATGCGCCGATCAGCGTGACGCGCATGGCTTCGCCACCGCTGAGCGCGCTGGCAGGCGTCGCGGCATCGAGATGGTCCAGGCCATTGCGCGCCAGTTCGTCCTGCAGGCGCACGCGCACATCCCAGCGCTCGCCCACGGCATCGAAATCGTCAGGCGCGCTGCTGCCCGCTTCGATGCGTTCGAGCGCATCGATCGTGGCCTGCACACCGGCGAGGCCCGACACCGTAGCGCCAGGCGCAGGCGATACCTGCTGGGCGAGGTAATACACGCTGCCGGAGCGTATACAGCGGCCGCCGGTCGGCTGCACTTGTCCGGCCAGCATGCGCGCCAGCACCGTTTTGCCGGCGCCATTGCGCCCGACCAGGCCGCTGGCACGCTGGTCGAACTGTTCGGTGAGGTCGGAGAAAAGCGTCCTGCCGTCGGGAAGAACGTAAGACACGCTTTCCAGCGCGAGATAGGGATGCGTCATGAGTCCATCCAGGGATGCCAGGAACTCCCCCTGCTCGTGGGGGTAGGTGGAGACTGGCCGTCATGAAGACGGCGGCATCAATGGCGCATGACGAGTACCTCGGTGATGGGGGATTGCCCGCAATGTTAAAAGCATCCGCGGCGCCGCGCAATGTCGCGCAACGCGCATGGACCCTGGTCAGGCGTCGTGTGGACGCTGGCCAAGCGCCTACGCCCGGCGGGCATAGGCGCAGCGGCAGCATTCAGCTGGCGGAGCTTTCCAGCGCCGCGTCATATTTCCCCAGGCAGGCCATGCCATTCAGCCGGGAGCGCAGCAGCAGCGCCTGTTGCGCCTGCCCGGCGTTGGCAGCGTCGCCCCGCCAGGCCAGCAGCGGCGGTTCCTGCAGCGCGCGCCCATAGGAGAAGGACAGCCGCCACGGCAGCGGCGCCAGGCGGTTCATGGCGTCGAGGTTTGCGGTGGCCTCGGCGGGAGTCTGTCCGCCAGACAGGAAGAAGATGCCCGGCACCGCCGCGGGCACGGTGCGCTTGAGCACCTGCACGGTCTGCATCGCGACCTCCGACGGTGGCGCCTGGCCGGCGTCCTTGCCGGGCAGCACCATGCTGGGCTTGAGCAGCATGTGTTCCAGCGCCACCCCGTAGCGGTGCAGGGCGTGGAAGACTTCGTGCAGCACGGCCTCGGTCACCTGGGCGCAACGGGCCATGGAGTGGCCGCCATCCATCAGCACTTCGGGCTCGACGATCGGCACCACGCCGGCCTGCTGGCAGATCGCGGCGTAGCGGGCCAGCGCCTCGGCGTTGGCCTGCACGGCGGCGCGCCCGGGCAGGGTGTCCGACACGTTGTAGACCGCGCGCCACTTGGCAAAGCGCGCACCCTGTTGGCGATAGCCGGCAAGCCGCTTGCCCAGTCCGTCGAGGCCCTCGGTGATTTCGTCGCCGGGGGCCAGCGCCAGGGCGAGCTTGCCCTTGTCGACCTTGATGCCGGGCACGATGCCCTGGCGCGCGGCCAGTTCGGGCAAGGGCGTGCCGTCGTCCGCGCTCTGGCCCAGCGTTTCCTCGTAGAGGATCACGCCGCTGATGTAGTCGCCCAGCCCCGGCGTGCCCAGCAGCAGTTGACGCCACGCGCGCCGGTTCTCCTCGCTCGATTCCACGCCGATGCGCTCGAACCGCTTGGCAATGGTCGGACCGCTCTCGTCGGCGGCCAGCAGGCCCTTGCCCGGCTGTGCCAGGGCATCCACGGTGGCTTGCAGTTCACTTGATGTGTCCATGACGTTGCTCCGCGCAGGTGACATAAGCGCAAGCATTTCCCCGAAACGGCGATCGCGCAAGGGCGTCGGGGACAAATGGCGCGCTCCCATGGTGGCCGCCCGAACATTGCGCGGCGTTTGCGCGCGCCGGACGCCACGGGCGGGACGGCATAACCTGCCCGGCCGGCTGTGGGATAATCGCGGCTTTGCCCACGGCGCAGCTCAAGAGGTTGATCGCACGGGCATGCCAGGGCCCTTATTCCCGCGGCCCGCTTCCTACCGCGATACTTCTAAAGCAAGACCATGCCCACATACCGTTCCAAAACCTCCACCGCCGGCCGCAACATGGCGGGCGCGCGCTCGCTGTGGCGCGCCACCGGCATGAAAGACGAAGACTTCTCCAAGCCCATCATCGCCGTGGTCAACTCCTTCACGCAGTTCGTGCCGGGGCACGTGCACCTGAAGGACCTGGGCCAGCTGGTCGCGCGCGAGATCGAGGCCGCGGGCGGCGTCGCCAAGGAGTTCAATACCATCGCGGTCGATGATGGCATCGCCATGGGCCATGACGGCATGCTGTATTCGCTGCCCAGCCGCGACATCATCGCGGACTCGGTGGAATACATGGTCAACGCGCACTGCGCCGACGCCATGGTGTGCATCTCCAACTGCGACAAGATCACCCCGGGCATGCTGATGGCCGCAATGCGCCTGAACATCCCCGTGATCTTCGTCTCGGGCGGGCCGATGGAAGCCGGCAAGACGCGCCTGGCCAACCCCGTCACCAAGGCCATGGAGTTCAAGAAGCTGGACCTGGTCGACGCCATGGTGATCGCCGCCGACAGCGCGTATTCCGACGCCGACGTGGCCGAGGTGGAGCGTTCCGCCTGCCCGACCTGCGGCTCGTGCTCGGGCATGTTCACCGCCAACTCCATGAACTGCCTGACCGAGGCGCTGGGCCTGTCACTGCCCGGCAACGGCACGGTGGTGGCCACGCATGCGGACCGCGAGCAGCTGTTCAAGCGCGCCGGCCGCCGCATCGTGGAACTGGCCCGCCAGTATTACGAGCAGGAAGACGCGCGCGTGCTGCCGCGCGCGGTGGGCTTCAAGGCGTTCGAGAACGCCATGACGCTGGACATCGCCATGGGCGGTTCGACCAACACCATCCTGCACCTGCTGGCGATCGCGCGCGAGGCGGAAATCGACTTCGACATGACCGACATCGACCGCCTGTCGCGCGTGGTGCCGCAGTTGTGCAAGGTCGCGCCCAACACCAACAAGTACCACATCGAGGATGTGCACCGCGCCGGCGGCATCATGGCCATCCTGGGCGAGCTGGAGCGCGCCGGCAAGCTGCACACCGACGTGCCGACGGTGCACGCGCCCACGCTGAAGGACGCCCTGGCGCAGTGGGACATCACCCGCACCCAGGATGAGGCGGTCAAGCAGTTCTACCTGGCCGGCCCGGCCGGCATTCCCACCCAGGTGGCGTTCAGCCAGAACACGCGCTGGCCCAGCCTGGACCTGGACCGCGCCGAAGGCTGCATCCGCTCCTACGAGCACGCCTTCTCCAAGGAAGGCGGCCTGGCGGTGCTGACCGGCAACATCGCGCTGGACGGCTGCGTGGTGAAGACCGCCGGCGTCGACGAAAGCATCCTGGTGTTCGAGGGCACCGCCCACGTCACCGAATCGCAGGACGAAGCGGTCGAGAACATCCTCAGCGACAAGGTCAAGGCCGGCGACGTGGTGATCGTGCGCTACGAAGGCCCCAAGGGCGGCCCCGGCATGCAGGAAATGCTCTACCCCACCAGCTACATCAAGTCCAAGGGGCTGGGCAAGGCCTGCGCACTGCTGACCGACGGCCGCTTCTCCGGGGGCACCTCCGGCCTGTCCATCGGCCACTGCTCGCCCGAGGCCGCGGCCGGCGGCGCCATCGGCCTGGTGCAGGACGGCGACAAGATCCGCATCGACATCCCCAACCGCACCATCAACGTGCTGGTGTCCGACGAGGAACTGGCGCGCCGCCGCGAAGCGCAGAACGCCAAGGGCTGGAAGCCGGCCAAGCCGCGCCCGCGCAAGGTGTCGGCGGCGCTGAAGGCGTATGCCAAGCTGGTGATGTCGGCGGACAAGGGCGCGGTGAGGGATTTGTCGTTGTTGGACGATTGATGCGAGGGGCGGGCTGGGTGCCTGCTTGCGTCATGGGAAGCCGCTCTTTGAGCGGCTTTTTTTGTTTAGCGAAGCCGGCAGAGGCCCTCATTGACGGTTCTTTAATCTGCTAGAAATAGATATAAATATCATTTAATACATTTCTGATGGACTTCCGTACCGTTTCGCGGCAAATTCGCATGTTCCGCCCATCGGTGATTGCGCTGCCCTGGTTGTACGGAAAATGGACCTTGCCACGCTCTATCAGCATCTTTTTTCATCGCACCACCGTCTGTACAGGCTGGACGGCAGCTCGCCGCTCGAGGAACTTGCCGTCGAAGCATGGATCGGCCGCGAAGGTATCTCGATGCTTGCGGAATCACGCATCATCGCGCTCAGCGCCAATGCAGGCATCCCGCTCGACAGCTTGCTTGGGCAGCGCGTCACGCTACTTACCGCACTTGCAGATGGCGGGCAGTCGCGCCGTACCGGCCTGATCCGGCAGGCCGAGAAGCTCGGCGCGGATGGCAGCCTGGCGCGCTACCGGCTGACCGTGGTGCCGTGGCTATGGCTGACCACGCAGCAGCGTAACAGCCAGGTTTTCCAGAGCCGCCGCCTCGACAGCATCATCGAGGCGATCCTGCAGCCATATTCGCCCTACGTGCAGTGGCGCTATGCCGCCGGCGCCGAGGCCCGCATCGCGGCAATCGGCGAGCGCCCCCACGTCGCGCAATTCCGCGAGACCGATTACCAGTTCCTGTCGCGCCTGCTGGCCGAGGCCGGTTTGGGCTACACCGTGGTGGAAGAAGATGAAGCGGCCGGTGGTCACGCTGTGGTGATCTTTGCCGACAGCGCGCAACTGCCCGAAGACACCGAGTCGGCGGATGGCGGCGGCATTCGTTTCCACCGTGCGCATAGCCAGGAAGCCCGGGACGCTATCCAGCAGTTGGCCTGCGAAACATCGGTCGGCGTGGGAGGCGTCGCCGTGTCCGCGTGGGACGCAGAAGCCAAGCGCACGATCCGGGCTCACGCCCCGGCGCGCTTCGCTGGCCATGTGAACCGCGCCGCGAGCCCGGACCCCTATCTGTCGGTGAGTCTGTCGCTCGCGCCGGACGCAGCCAGCGCCCAGCGGGTCGCCGAACAGGTCATGGAAGCGATCGAAATCCGTTCGCTGCGCTTCACTGGGCGCGCCTCGGTGCGCTCGCTGCGTAGCGGCACCCGGCTGACCGTCAATGGCTGCCCGCACCTGCCCCCGCTGGATGACGATGGCATCGGCTATCCGCTGCTGATCGACGCCGTCGAGCACTGCGGCATCAACAGCCTCGCCGCCGACACGCGTGCGGCGCTGGCCGACCGGTTGGGACCGCTGGACGCGGCACTGTGCTTCGACACACCGCTACCGGCCCCCGATATTGCCGAGCTCACGCTTGGCTTGCCGGACCCCTTTCCGCTGTCCGAGGCTGACCGGCTCAGCCCTACCTCCGCGCTGAAAGCGGTAGCGCAACAGCAGGGCTACGCGTGCCTCTTCCGCGCCTACGACGCGCGGCGGCCATGGCGCGCGCGTGTCCTGGGCGCTGATTGTCCGCGTCTTTACAGCCGCGCCACCCCGCTCGGCGTTCATACGGCGATCGTAGTCGGCCCCGACGGACAGACGCGGCCGTCCGGCAATGCCGAACATCACGCCAGCCCGCGCGGTCAGATTCGCGTGCGCTTTCCCTGGCAGCGCGGCGAGCGCGCCGACGACCGCAGCAGCCGCTGGGTGCGCGTGGCGCAACGGCAGGCTGGGGCCGGCATGGGCTGGCAATGGCTGCCGCGCATCGGGCAGGAGGTGCTAGTCAAATTTGCGGATGACGACATCGACCAGCCGTTCGTGATCGGCGCGCTCTACAACGGCCAAGGCGAAGCCGGCATCCCGCCCACGCCGGGCGGCAAGTCCATGAACGGCAGCACGTTCTCCCAACCCTATGAGGCCACTGGCATTTATGCGCTTGGCTCTGACAGCCAGTCGAGCGCGCAAGGCAACCTGGCCAGTGGCAACAGCCCCGCGTGGCATGGCATGGGCACTGACCCAGACGGACACCGTAATGCCGCAGCGCTGACCGGTTTCAAGAGTCAGGAACACGGCGGCATGGGCTACAACCAGTTGGTGCTTGACGACAGCGACGGGCAGCTGCGCACGCAACTGGCAACGACGGAACAAGCTACCCAGCTTAACCTCGGCCATCTAATTCATCAGCAGGACAACCGCCGCGGCAGCTTCCGAGGCCAGGGATTCGAGTTGCGGACCGATGGCTACGCCGCGGTACGCGGCCGGGCCGGGCTGTTGTTGACGACCTATCGCGATGCCGCCACGGGCCACGTACTGCCAACGGGTGACAACGCTGCAGGCATCGCACTGCTGCGGCAGGCGGGCGATCTGGTCAGGACGCTGAGTGATGGCGCTACCACCCATCAAAGCCACGCCCTTTCGACCGCGAAGGATGACGATTCACCGCTGGTGAGGCAAGCAACGGCCACGGCAGGCATGGTAGATGGACAATCGCTCGAAGCAGCAAAGGAGGACGCGGCTAGCGGCAATACCAGCACGCCGGGAATGGTGCCGCACCAAATCGAGCCGATGGTCCACCTCAACGGCCGGGCTGGCGTGGCCGTCGTCGCGGGACAGGACTTGCAGATCGCTAATGGGGAAAGCGTTGTAATGGCCAGCGGGCAGGACAGCAATGTCGCCGTCGCAGGGCAGGGGCGCATCCATGCGGGTCAGGCGATTGGCGTGGCGGCGGGACTCTCAGCTGCCGGCGACGGAAACGTCGGCCTGCAACTGACGGCAGGTCAGGGCGATATCGATCTCCAGGCGCAGCAGGATCTGCTTATGTTGGCGGCGCGTGAGGACCTGACCATTGTGTCGGCCAACATGAATGTGGACTTTGCCGCGGCCAAGCGGATTCACATTGGGACGGCTGGTGGGGCTGCCATCACGATTGAGGGCGGCAATATCACCTTCGAATGTCCCGGCCCGATTACCTACAAGGCGGCGCAGAGGAAGTTCGAGGGGCCGGTGAGTCAGTCTTATGGCATTCCGCTATTCCCTTCCAGTGTTTGCGTTGAGTGCGCATTGGAGGCCGCCAAGCGCGGGGCGCCGTTCTCGATGTTGCAATGAGGAAGGCCGTGGACTTTGCTGTCGACGTCCTGAAGCCTGAAGCTGCGGCGGCACAAATTGCGCAGTGGCAGTTGGCACAAGACGGTCTTTCACAGTGGCTATTGATCGATGCGATGCTCGTCGATTTTGCGAGAATCCGCGCCATTGCGCGAAAGGAGTCCTGGCCAATCCATAATGTGCTGGCACACTCTAGGCTCGCGGCATTTGGCGATGTGGCACCGCACTTAGTCGAGTTACCCGCCAGCGATGCAAGCGCGAAAGCGCGTGTCAGTCAAATCATTGGGGCAGGGGCTGCCGCTCCTGCGTTCAGTTGGCTGTCTTCCTCAAAGTGCGCCGAGGAGGTATGTCAAACGCTTTCTTACCTGGCGATGGCTCAGATCGACGGCGACATGGAATTCCACTGTCGGTTTGCCGACACGCGCATATTGCCCGAGTTGTGGCGATTGTTGACGAATTCCCAACGTCTCAGGGTGACGCAAGACATAGCATCCTGGAGTTGCTTGGACCGGACAAATGTGCCTTGTCGGCTGAACCCTGTCGTCACGAACAGTTATGAAGTTGCCGATCAGCATGAATTTCTACATCTCACCGGTGGCCAGTTTGCCGCAATGCTTGATGCCAGTGAGGGCGACACCATGTTCAGCCTCCTTCTCGACACAACGCCTGAATTGGTTCCTGTCGTACAACGGGGGGAGTTCCATGCGACTCTAATGGATCATATCGATCGTGCCACGAAGCTAGGAATAGGAGCGCCGGCAGACAAACTTCAGTTCATAGTACTAAGTCTGACCTGTACTGAGGCGTTTTATCGATTGCCGGAACTGGCGGATACCTGGAGACGGGTGGCTGGTGGAGAAAGTCTCAAGGACTGCATGACGCAATGGTCTGATGCCATATGGAACGTACTGGAAGGGAAGGTGGCGGGTGGTAGTACTGCTATGAGTCCGGCAATACGGTGAAATCCCCGGAATAGTGCGTAGGTGAGCAATGCGTGGACATAAGACAAAACGGTGAAGGACGGAAATGGTATGAAGCTGAAGCGCACGACATTGATGACGGTTATCCTGGCAGCGCTGACCATGATGATTGCGGCATGCAGCAAGAGTGAGGGGCGGGCGGATGATATGGCTGCTTCAAGTATCACTGCTTACAATCATACGCCCGACTATATCCATCAGTTCTACGTCAACGACGCGTGGGGAGGCAATTCCTTCGCCTATGGCGGTGGCGGAGGCTTTGTTTGTTGTGTGACCTACCCAAGGAAGTGGCATGAAGGACTGACTGCAACGGTACGCTGGACGACCTCGAGTTCGGATCCGAATGCGACGGGCGACGCGGCAGTAGGTAAATGGCACGAGGCGATCGTCCCAATTGAGAAGTACGACAAGCCCGGCAACGTTAACGTCCATTTTCTACCGAACGGGAAAGTCAGGATCATCATCTCAAGCAAGGGGGCAGGCCATCCCGACTATCCCGGGCCAGATTATCCGGTAATGCCACCTGACTTTCATTTCGAACCGTGGCGTGGTGCGGCAAGCGAGGCCGAAGCTCGTGCCCGATCTCGGGAGGCACACCGTGCGCTGCAGGTTAGTCCTGACGATTCGCCATCACTTCCCCCGGAGCAGATGCCCCTATACCCGAAGGAGCGACAATGAGCGCTTTTCAGCCCGGCTGGTATGAACTTGATTTTAATGCCACGACGCGTGATGTGCGGTGTGGATACTTTAAGACCGCGACAACGTTGACAGCCGAATGCCTGGTCCAGAGTAGCGGTCATCAAACTCTGTTATGGCTCGATTCATCTGGATTGAATGGGAATGGCAGGCCTTCGGTATGGTCACCACATTTTCGTCGGCTTACCCCTGCAGCGACCACCGATTGGTGGAATGAACCACCGGGTGGTGCAACGTTTCGGCCTTTGCTGCCGATCGCAGGGCCACGGGCAACGCGTGCTCCCACGCCGCGCGAGTTTTGCCAACGTGTGGGCACCGCCGCCGCCAATGAAGGCATTCTAAGCTGTACGCGGGAAATTCACGTCGGTCTTTTTTTTGATGGCACTAATAACAACATGGTGCGAGATATGCCTACGAACAGCCACTCCAATATCGTAGCCCTCCACAATGTTCACGTTAATGATCGTGTGGAGGGATTTCGTTACTATATGCCTGGCGTCGGAACGAAATTCCCTCAGATCGGTGAGAATTCGGAATCTGGCGGGGGTAAAGCTTTTGCCAGCGGCGGAGAGGCGCGCATCCATTGGGCGATGTTACAGGTCTTCAATGCACTGCATCGCTCCGTGACAGACGATGACTTGCTCGATGAGCAGGAGATGCTTACGCTCACGACAAGTGCAATGCATGGCCTTCGCACGAGCTGGCGCTTGGGCGATGGAAAAATGATCGCTATTTTCGGCGGTCTTCAAAATCGCTTGATAAAAGCAATCGAAGGAAAGCGGCCAAGAATCACCGCCGTCCGTCTTTCGGTCTTTGGCTTTTCACGCGGCGCAGCAGAAGCCCGTACATTCTGCCAATGGATTCGAAAGGCAACCGGCATGAAGGTCGGCAACGCCACCCTCGATCTGCGTTTCCTGGGGATTTTTGACACCGTCGCCTCGGTTGGAGTGGCAGATTCAATGCCTATTGCCAAGGGCTTGATGGACTGGGCTGACGGCACTATGGATATCGAGAATGTTGGCAAGGTGGTCCACTACGTGGCGGCCCACGAAATCCGACAATCCTTTCCACTGTCCACCGCGCGTATCGGTGCCAAGGCCTACCCATCCAACACAAACGAGTTCATCTATCCTGGCGCCCACTCGGACTTGGGGGGTGGATATGGGCCAGGAGATCAGGGCAAGTCAGTCAGTGGTAGATCGGCACTGCTGTCGCAGATAGCCTTGAATGACATGTACTTTGAAGCGCGCAATGCAGGCGTCAAGTTGTTGCCTAAAGACAAGATGTTGCCTGAAGCCCGTGTGGACTTCGATATCGCTCCAGAGCTGGACAATGCATTCAATGCATATTGCGACTGGACCAGATTCGTCGAGAAGGAAAGCGTAAGCGCTGGAAATGGTCCTCCATGCGAGAACCGCATGCAATATCACATGCAACTCTATTGGCGTTGGCGTGCGCAGGTATCTCCTGATTCAAAGTTCAAAGGTCTGTCCAGCTATCGAAATTCCAGCGCCCAGGACAAGACGGATCTGTGGGAATCGGAGTTGGACTGGCGCAAGGATGTCGCACGCGCCCAGGAGGCAAGCAAGCCGCGAAGGGTTTTCAATCCCAGAATCGGCTATGTTGACCTACCGCCGCCAGCAGACGCGGTGCAACGGCAGATAGTGGCGGAAGTCAACGCGGCGTCCAGCGTCCCCGCCGCGGTGAGTGAGTTCTTCGACAAGTTCGTGCATGATTCACATGGGGGGTTCTGGCTCCTCGGTCCGATTACCAAGGACGACAGAGCGGTATTCATCGCTGAGGTCAGGAAGAAGAAGGCAATGCATGACAAGTTGATGGAGAGCGCGGAGAAGTCGGGCAATCCAGGGTATGCCAACAATATGCGCCGCCGAGCGTTGGCTTATGAATTGAATGCCTTTGAACGGCGCGTTCTCGAAGCCAATAAGAAGACCCCAGGTGGCGTCCCGCTGATGACGGACGCTGATGCGGCGGATCTTCGGGCAATCGCTGGAACGAGTACGGAAGCGGTACTTGCAGTAATGGGTACAGCGACGCGCCGCGAGCCCAAGGGCCACGGACGTTATCGTAGGGTTTTCGACAGTTAGGACGATCGCGTAAAGTTTCGGCCCAGCGTCTCGACCGCAAGCTAACGAGTCACGCGTGGGTGGGCTAGAGAACATGACTGATTGTCCCTTCTTTGGCCGAGGTCGCACGGCTGCGATCGATCGCCACCGCGCTCCCTCCCTACCCCCGCAACATCTGCACCACCAACGCAAACGCCGGCGACGGCTGCCGCCTGCTCGGGTAGTACAAATGGTAGCCATTGAACTTCGGGCACCAGTCCTCCAGCACGCGCACCAGCCGGCCGGCTTCGATATGCTGCATCAGCTCATCCTCGGGCAGCAGGACAATGCCCAGCCCGGCGAGTGCGGCATCCACCTGGGGTTGCGTGGTATTGAAGATCAGCGGCCCGTCGACGCGCACGTTCACCTGGCGGCCGCGCCGCTCGAAGTCCCAGACGTAGAGCCCGCCGGAGGTGGGCATGCGCTGGTTGATGCAGCGGTGCGCCATCAGGTCTTGCGGGGTCTTTGGCGGCGGATTGGCGGCGAAGTAGGCGGGCGACGCCACCACCGCCATGCGTAGCGGCGGGCCGATGGGCACGGCGATCATGTCCTTGTCGATGGTGTTGCCCAGGCGCACGCCGGCGTCGAAGCGGTCCGCCACGATGTCGCGGAAGCCGTAGTTGACGTCGAACTCCAGCTTGATGTCCGGATATTCCTGCAGCAGCGGCGTGAGCCGTGGCAGCAGGATGGTGTGCAGCACGTTGTCGCCGCAGGTGATGCGGACCGTGCCGGCGGGCTTGTCGCGCAAGGCGGTCAGGGCATCGAGCTCGGCCTCGATTTCGTCGAAGCGGTGGCCGATGGCCTGCATCAGCCGTTCGCCCGCGGCGGTGGGCGAGACGCTGCGCGTGGTGCGGGTCAGTAGACGGATCCGCAGCCGTTCCTCGAGGCCGCGCACGGCCTGGCTCAGCGCCGACTGCGTTACGCCCAGCGAGGCGGCGGCCCGGGTGAAGCTGCCTTCGCGCGCCACTGTCACGAAAGCCAGCAGGTCGTTGAGATTGCGTCGGACCATGAGTCGGTCTCCATCGGCATATTGATTAGTGCTACTTATATCGTCTTTAAGCACTCATTAGCTAGTCACGGGCGCGTCGACGCGCGAACATGGGTGGGACGAAGAGGCGGGACACCCGGCTTCGCCATTGCCGCTTCCGGCACATTTTTTCCGCTCCCCGCGCTCAGGCCACGCAGCTCCGGACGATGACGGCGCCGCGCGGCGTGGTGCGCGCATCCACATCTTCCGCACTGCATGACAACCCGACTCTGTGACGCCCCCATGGGCGCGACCCTCCCTGCGCACGATGCCGAACGCCAGCCTGCCCACTGGGGTGGCGTGTTGGCGATGACGCTGTGCGTATTTGCGCTGATTGCCTCGGAATTCATGCCGGTCAGCCTGCTGACGCCCATGGCCGTCGACCTGCATGTCACCGAAGGCCTGGCGGGCCAGGGCATCGCGATCTCCGGCGCCTTTGCCGTGGTGACCAGCCTGTTTATCTCCGCGCTGGCCGGCAGCATGAACCGCAAGACGCTGCTGCTGGGGCTGACGGCGCTGATGGCGGTTTCCGGCGCGGTGATTGCGCTGGCGCCCAACTACCTTGCCTACATGGCGGGCCGTGCGCTGATCGGCGTGGTGGTCGGCGGCTTCTGGTCGATGTCGGCGGCGACGGCGATGCGGCTGGTTCCGCCCGGCCAGGTGCCGCGCGCGCTGGCGATCTTCAACGGCGGCAACGCGCTGGCCACGGTGGTGGCGGCGCCGCTGGGCAGCTACCTGGGCGGGGTGATCGGCTGGCGCGGCGCGTTCTTTTGCCTGGTGCCGGTGGCGCTGGTCGCTTTCGCGTGGCAGTGGCTCAGCCTGCCGGCGATGCCGGTGGCAGCGCGCGGCAGCGACTCCCCCAGCGGCTTGCGACTGTTGCGCCAGCCGCTGGCGCTGCTGGGCATGCTCGGCGCCAGCGTGTTCTTCATGGGACAGTTCACGCTGTTCACCTATGTGCGGCCGTTCCTCGAGACGGTGACGCGCGTGGATGTGTCGTCGCTGTCGCTGATCCTGCTGGTGATCGGGATTACGGGTTTTATCGGCACCATGGCCATCGGCGCGGCGCTCAGGCGCGGCTTCTACGCGACCATGATCGCCATACCGGTCTTGATGGCCGGGATTGCGCTGGCGCTGATTGCATTCGGTAGCCAGACTGGCGCGGCGGTGGCGCTGCTGGGACTGTGGGGTTTTGTGGCCACCGCGGCGCCAGTGGGCTGGTGGGCCTGGATCGCCAGGACCTTCCCGAACGACGCCGAGGCCGGAGGCGGCCTGCTGGTGGCGGTGGTGCAGTTGGCCATCGCGCTGGGTTCTACCTTGGGTGGCCTGCTATTTGACCGCAGCGGTTATCAAAGCACCTTCGTCGCCAGCGCGGCGCTGCTGGGGATTGCGGCGTTGCTGACCTGGCTGACCGCGCGCGCCGAAGCTGCGCGGGCTGCCTGACGCGCTTGCGCGAAAGGCGCCGCGGCCATGGTCGCGGCGCCTTCCCTATGCCACCTTGCGCACCGGCAGGCTGCGCACGCGCTTGCCGGTGGCGGCGAAGATCGCATTGCACAGCGCGGGCGCGACCGGCGGCACCGGCGGCTCGCCCACGCCGCCCGGCGGCAGGTCGTGGTTGTCGTTGACCAGGTGGGTGCGGATCACGCGCGGTGACGCATGATGGCGCAGCACTTCGTAGTCGTGGAAGTTGCTCTGCATCACGCGGCCCTTGTCGAAGGTGATCTCGCTGGCCAGCGCCAGGCTCAGGCCCATGATGGCGCCACCTTCCATCTGCGCGCGGATGCGGTCGGGATGGATCTGCGGGCCGCAGTCCATCGCCATGTCCACTGACACCACGCGCACCTCGCCCTTCGCATCGACCGCCACCTCGACCACGGTGGCGGTGTAGCTCATGAAGCTGTAGCAGAACGCCAGGCCCAGCCCGTGGCCCCTGGGCAGCTTGCGGCCCCAGCCCGCGCCGCGGGTGGCGGCCTCGATCACGCCGCGCAGGCGCCCCGTGTCATACGGGTAGCGTTCGGGCGATTCGGTGTAGTTCCAGGTATCGGCCAGCGTGCCGGGGTCGATCTTGCGTGCGGGCCCGATCAGGTCGAGCGCGAACTGCCGGTGGTCCTTGCCGGCGCGGTGCGCCAGCTCGGCGATAAAGCACTGGGCCGCGAACGCGTGCGGAATATTGGCCACCGAGCGGAACCAGCCGATGCGCGCATGCGCCGGCACTTCGGCGGTTTCCACGCGCACGTTGTCGATGCGGTAGGGCATGTTGATCGCCGACATGGCCGACTCGAACATCTGCTGGCCTTTCGCGCCCTCGGTGAAGAGCGAGGCGATGGTCGGCGCGGCGCTGCGGTGCAGCCACGACTTTACCTGGCCCTGCCTGTCGATGACCGCCTCCAGGCGCTCGGCCGAGACCGTGTGCAGGTAGTCGTGGTGGATGTCGTCGTCGCGCGTCCATACCAGCTTGACCGGCGTGCCCTCGGGCATTGCCTGGGCGACGATGGCGGCCTCGTCGACAAAGTCGGGCTTGGACTTGCGGCCAAAGCCGCCGCCCAGCAGCAGCACGTTGACCCTGACGTTGCCGGGCTTGAGCTCGAGCCGCCTGGCCACGGCGGTCTGCGCGGCAACCGGGTTCTGGATCGAGGTCCAGACCTCGGCGCTGCCGCCGCGGATGCGCACGGTGGCCACCGGCGGCTCCATCGACGCATGGGCCAGGTGCGGCACGTAGTAGTCGGCGGCAAGGCGCTCGGCGGGCGGCGCGGTGTCCCAGGCCCGCTGCGCATCGCCCTGGTTGCGCACCGCCTTGCCCGGCGTACGTGACGCGGCCTCGAGCGTGCGGCGATACGCCGTGGAGTCGTAGCTGCCGTTGGGGCCGTCGTCCCATTCGATTTCCAGCGCGGCGCGGCCCTGCATGGCCGCCCAGGTGTTGCGCGCAACCACCGCCACGCCGCCCAGCGGCTGGAACGCCGGCGCGCCCTGGAAGGCGGGAATCTCCACCACCTTCAATACGCCGGGCAGGGCCAGCGCCTTGCGACTGTCCAGCCGGCGCAGCTTGCCGCCCACCACCGGCGGGCGCGCCACCACGGCGTACACCATGCCCGGCAGGCGCAGGTCCATGCCATAGACAGCGCGGCCCGAGCCGATAGCTTCCTGGTCGACCGGTCGTACCGCGTTCTTGCCGATATAGCGGAAGCCGGCGCGGGGCTTGAGCCGCAGCGCATCGCCCTTCGGCACCGGCTGGCGCGCCGCATCGGCCGCCAATTCGCCAAAACCCAGGCGGCGTCCGCTGGGCTGGTGCAGCACTTCGTGCTGCACGGCGCGGACCTCGGACACCGGCACCGACCAGCGCGCGGCCGCAGCGGCTTCCAGCATCTGTCGCGCCGCCGCGCCGACGCGCCGCATCGGCATCAGGAAATGCCGCACGCTGCGCGAGCCGTCGACGTTCTGGTTGCCGTAGCGGGTCTCGTCGGCCTCGGCCTGGACCACCTTGACGCGCTCCCAGCGCGCCTCCATCTCGTCGGCCACTACCATCGGCAGGCTGGTGCGCACGCCGGTGCCCATCTCGGCGCGATGGGCCACGATGGTGACGGTGCCGTCAGCGGCGATCGAGACGAACGCCAGCGGATTGTCGACGGTGCCGCCCGGCATGGAGTCGGCGCCGAACTTCTTCGGAGCCGGATCAGCGGCGCGGGCGACGGTTACCAGGCCACCGCTGGTCACGGCCAGCGTCATCAGGCCCACGCTGCCGCGCAGGAATCCGCGGCGGGAGAGTCGAGCGAGGTCGGCCATTACTTGCCCCCCTGCGCCAGGCGGCTGGCCGCCTGCCGGATCGCGGCACGGATGCGCGGATAGGTGCCGCAGCGGCAGATATTGCCGCTCATGGCTTCATCGATCTGCCGGTCGGTCGGCGCCGGCGAGGTCTTGAGCAGGCTGACCGCGGTCATGATCTGCCCGGCCTGGCAATAGCCGCACTGGGCCACGTTATGCTGAATCCACGCCTGCTGCACCGCCTGGCCCACGCGGTCGCCTTCCATGCCTTCGATGGTGGCAACGGATCGTCCCGCGACGGCCGACACCGGCGTCACGCAGGCGCGGATCGCGGTGCCGTCGACGTGCACCGTGCAGGCGCCGCACAGCGCCATGCCGCAGCCGAACTTGGTGCCGGTCATGCCCAGCTCATCGCGCAACGCCCACAGCAGCGGCATCTCGCCTGGAACGTCGACGTCCTTGGGCTGGCCGTTGACCTGGAATCTTGTCATGGGGAACTCCTTGTGAAGACAATGGCACGGTGCCATGCCAAGGCGCGCGAACTTGCGGCGCCTGTCATGAGGCCATCATTGTCGTCAAGAATGCCGTGCCGGATTGATAAGTACAGCTTATAAGCTCTTTAAGCCTGCGTGGTTCGCAAGCGCTGACCGCTACGGATGGTCGGGTCACGATGGCGTGGCCTCGTCTGCAGCCATATCCTCCGCAGCGTGCAGTGCGCAGGCGATTCAGCCGTCGCTGCGCTGCTGCGCGGGGGGTGCATGCCATTGTTCGGCCGGCACCGTCACCGGCTCCTTCGGTTGCAGCACGAAATGTGGCGACATGATCTGCACGTTGTGGCGATTGAACTCGTCCTGGATCGCGGCATGCAGCGTGGACAGGGCGAAGAAGCGGTGGCGCGGGTCTTCGATGGCGAAGAACAATTCATATTCCACATAGAAGTCCGACAGTCCGCGCTGGAGCACAAAGGGTGCGGTGGCCGGGTCCAGCCCGGGCACCTGGCGCGCGGCATTGAGCAGCATCGCATGGACCTGGCGCCAGGGCGTGTCATAGCCGATCGTCACCGCCGATGACAGCAGGGCCGCGCTGCCCTGGTGGACGTCGCCCGAGCGCGAATAGTTGTGCACGGCGCTGCCGACCACCACCGCGTTCGGCAGCGTGACCTGCTCCCGGCGCAGGTTGACCAGCCTGACCGACAGCGGACCCAGGTTCTCGACCCATCCCACGGTATCGCCGATGCTGACCATGTCGCCCACGCGCAGCGCGCGCGCATACACCAGCACCATGCCGCTCATCAGCTGGTTCACGACATTGGCCGAGCCCAGCGTCAGCATGAAGCCGAGCAGCACGGACACGCCCTTGAACACGTCGCTCTGCGACCCCGGAATGTAGGGGTAGGCAAAGGTGAAGCCGAGCGCCCACACCAGCACCATGGCCAGGCGGCGCGTCGCCGGCACCGTCTCCGGATGCAGGCCGGGCACCGTGAGGTTGCCGCGCTCGGTGGCCGTGAACACGCTCGAGACCACGGCCTGCACGCCACGCGTGATGAACAGGATGATGGCGACCACCAGCAGGCCCGGGACGGCACCGACCACGGCGTTGCCGATGCCTTCCAGCAGCCGCCACAGGTAGGCGCCCATGCGGTCGCCGAGCGGATGCGTCAGCGGAAACTGCAGCAGCGAGAATTCCAGCCAGACAAAGGCGACCAGCGCAAACAGCGCCACCGCCAGGATGCGTACGATGCGGTCGGTCAGCTGGTAGAGCGCGGCGGTCCAGTCGAAGCCGTTGGCGGTGCGCGCCTTCAGGTGCCGCTGTAGCGAGGCGTCCACCACGCGCCCCAGCAAGCGCCGGGTCCTGGTCAACCCCCAGACCAGCAAGACCGCGACCGCCAGCGCGCCGCCCGTGCGCAAGGCGCCGCGAATCAGCGTAGGCCAATGTTGTTGCTGTCGGCGCGCGGCGACGGCCTGGCCGACATTGTCGACGGTCTGCCGGACCAGGGTCTCGAGCGAGGCGGCCTTGTCCTCGGGATCGAGGTCGCCTTCGACCACGGCCAGCAGCAGCCGCTCGCCGATATAGATGGCTTCGCCGCGCTGGCCGGCAAGCTCGCCAGGGCTGGTGCGCACGGGCTGGCGCAGGTCCGACGGGGTCATGGCTTCGAAGCGGTCGAGCGCGCGCCGCGCGCGCACTTCAGGCGTGACACCGGCCAGCGTGGCACGCAGCACCATGATCGGGCGGTTCATCAGGCGGACTTCGACCGGCACGGCCGCCGCTTCGGCGGCGGGATCCGGCGCGGCCCGGACCGCGGCGATGCCAAGCCACAGCAGGATGGCCAGCACGGGAAGCCGCCGCGTCAGCAAGAACACCATGGTCATCCGTCGCTCGCGTGATTTGGGAAACGGCGGTGCCACCGCCGCGCGCGTTCCCCATCCATGCGGGCCGGGGACAGAGTTGGGTGCATGGTTACAGCTTGCGATTTGCAGCGGAAGTGAAACTTTTTGGGCGGCGAGCTTAGAAAAATCGCTGCCTGTTGCTGCGGCGTGGGCGTCACCTTTGGGGGCGGACCGGATTTCCGCTGGCGCGCATCGGTGCCACCCCGACGCTTCCCTTCCGGAACGCGGGTTTTCATTCAATGAAAATAAACCGCAAAAGTTTGACGGCATTTTTGTCGGCTGCCTAACATCGCCCGCACTAGACCTTCATCAGGCGAAACTGCGCTGGCGCTGCCGGCGCAGTGCGAGGAGACAGCAATGCGGACGAAAGGACTGCGCCGGCTGGCGCTGGTGGTCGCGGTATGTTGCCTGCCGTTCGCGCAGGCTGCAGGCGCGGCGGAATATCCGGCGCGGCCACTGCGGCTGGTGGTGCCGTTCACGCCCGGCGGCACCACCGATATCCTGGCGCGCGTGGTCGGTGCCCGGCTCGGCGAGGTGCTCGGACAGAGTGTCGTGGTGGAGAACCGTCCCGGGGCGGGCGGCAACCTCGGCGCGGAAGCGGTGGCGCGCGCCGCCCCCGACGGCTACACCCTGCTGATGGGCACCCTTGGCACGCAGGTCACAAACGCCTACCTGTACGCGCGCATGCCGTACGACGCCGCCAGGGACTTTGCGCCGGTGACGCTGGTCGCCAACTCGCCCAATGTGCTGCTGACCAATGCGGCGCAGCCGGTGCGATCGGTGGCGGACGTGATCGCGCAGGCCAGGAAGGAGCCCGGGCGCATCAACTACGCGTCGACCAGCACCGGCGGCTCGCCGCACCTGTCGGCTGAACTGCTTGCCAGCATGGCCGGCATCAGGCTGCAGCATGTACCGTACAAGGGCGCGGCACCCGCGATGACGGACCTGCTGGCCGGGCAGGTCGAGCTGATGTTCGACAACCTGCCGTCGGCGCTGGCGCAGATCCGGGCAGGCAAGGTCAGGGCCCTCGCCGTGACCAGTCCGCAACGCTCCCCCGTGTTGCCGGACGTGCCGACGGTGCAGGAATCCGGCCTGCCCGGCTACGTGGTGAATTCCTGGTTTGGCCTGCTCGCGCCGGCCGGCACGCCAGCGGAGATCGTTGCGCGGCTGCAGAAGGCGGTGGCCGGCGTGCTGGCCGAGCCCGCGGTGCGCCAGCGCATCGAGCAGCTCGGCGCCATGCCAGGCGGCGACACCTCCGCCGCCTTCGCGGCGATCATCCGCGCGGACCACGACAAATGGTCGCGCGTGATCCGCCAGGCGGGCATCCAGCCCCAGTAAGGCGACCCTTCCACTTCCTGACAATGCCAATGACCAAGACAACGCTGCGCGTCGGTTCCGGCTCCGGCTGGTGGGGCGACCGCGTCGAACCGGCCGCCCTCAGCGCGCGCCTGGGCCGGCTCGACTACCTGTGCTTTGAAACCATGGCCGAGGCGACGGTCTCCGCAGCGCAAGTGCGCAAGCGGCGAGATCCGGCCTTCGCCGGCTACGACACTTACCTGGACGAGCGCATGCGCGCCGTGCTGCCGCATTGCCTGGCCAATGGCACGCGCATCATCAGCAACCAGGGGTGGATCCATCCGCTTGGTGCGGCGCGCCGCATTGCCGCGATCTGCGAGGAACTGGGACTTCCGATGCCGCGCATCGCCGCCATCACCACCACCGATCTCACGCCGACCATCTGCGACCAGGATCTGGCGCTGCTCGAGAGCGGGGCGCCGGTTGCGTCGCTGCGCGGCACGCTGATTTCGGCCGAGCCCTACGAGGGTGCGCTGCCCATCGTCAGGGCGCTGGAGCAGGGCGCACAGATCGTCGTGACCGGCCGCGTCGCCGATCCGTCGCTGTTCCTGGCGCCGATGATCCACGCCTTTGGCTGGGACTATGCGCGCGACGTGGACCTGCTGGCGCGCGGCAGCGCCATCGGCCATTTGCTCGAATGCGGGGCGCAGGCAACGGGCGGATACTTCGGCGATCCTGGCTACAAGGATGTGCCCGAACCCTGGAACCTGGCATTTCCCATCGCCGAGGTCGATGCGCACGGCAATGCCGTCATCGGCAAGGTGGCCGGCACCGGCGGCCGCATCGACCTGCAGACCATCAAGGAGCAGATGTTCTACGAGGTGCACGACCCCGCCCGCTATATCACGCCGGACGTGGTGGTGGATTTCACCACCGCCGTGCTCGAGCAGGCGGGGCCGGCCCAGGTGCGCATCAGCGGCGTGCACGGCGCGCCGCGCACCGGCACGCTGAAGGTGTCGCTGGGCTGTACCGAGGGCTTTATCGGCGAGGACATGTTCTTCTACGCCGGGCCCGGCTGCCTGGCCAAGGCGCAGCTGGCGCGCGTCATCCTGGAAAAGCGCTTTGCGCTGGCCAACCTGCAGGCGGATGAACTGCGCATCGACTTCCTAGGGGTCAACGCCATCCATGGCGCGGCGTCGCCGGTGCCGCCATGCGAGCCGAACGAGGTTGCAGTGCGCGTGGCCGCGCGCACCCGCACGCGCGAAGAGGCCGCCAAGGTCGGCCGCGAGATCGACAGCATGGCGGTCTGCGGGCTGGCGTCGACCGGCAAGCGCGTGCCGCACCAGGACCGCACGCGCGAGATCATCGGGGTGTGGTCGGCACTGGTGCCGCGCGCGCAGGTCGAGTCCCGCATCCACTTTCTCTGAGGGCCAGCCAATGATCGTTTGCTTGCGGCGCGTCGCGCATACCCGGTCGGGCGACAAGGGCAATACCTCGAATACGGCCGTGATTGCCTATGACCCGGCGTTCTATCCCTACCTGAAGGCGCAGCTCACCGCGCCGGCGTTCAAGGCCCTGTTCGGCGGCGTGATCACGGGAGCGGTGGAGCGCTATGCCGTCGACGGCCTGCAGGTGCTGAACTTTGTCGCGCACGGCGCGCTGGGCGGCGGAGTATCGCGCAGCCTGGCGCTCGACAATTACGGCAAGGCGCTGGCCAGCGCAGTGCTGCGCTTCGAACTGGACATTCCCGACGCGCTTGCCGGCCTGCTGCGCGGGCCGCCGGCCTGAAGCGCTAGCGCGGTCCGGCGCGCCGGGTCCAGGCGCTGCTGATGCGGCGCGCTTCATCCTTCAGCCGCCTGGCCAGGCGCGCTTCGCGCGAGCGCAGCCGTTCGCTGAGCGCGGCAATGCTGAGCGCGCCGAGAGGCTGGCCTTCATAGTTCAGGATAGGCACCGCGATGCCACCCATCTGCTCGACCACCCAGTCGAGAAACATCACGTGGCCGCGTTCGCGCGCGGCCACGGCCTCTCTGGCGATCAGTTCCGGCGTCAGCCGCGGATAACCCGCGAGCCGGCGCGCGGTCTGCTGCAACCGCGTCGCCCGCTCAGCCGGCGGCAACCAGGCCAGCACCGCCATGCTGCCCGCGCCCACGCCCAGCGGCCGGCGCGTGCCGACCTCGACATAGTTGGCGCGGATCGCGAAGGTGCCCAGCTCGATATGCGTGCAGACCGATTCGCCGCGGCTGGCTTCGGTCAGCACGGCGGTGTCCTCGAATTCCTCCACCAACCGCTCAAGGCTATGCCGTGCCAGCGTGCGCAGGTCGACGCGGCGCTGGGCCACGTCGGCAAGCTGGAAGACCTCGGCGCCGATGCCGAAGCGCCGCTGGGCATCGCGCGTGGCGAATCCTTCCGCGACCAGCATCTCCAGCAGGCGCGATGTCGTTGCCGGGTCGAGCCCGGTGGCGCGCGCGACATCGGACAGGCGCCGCACCTGCGGATCGGAAAGCGCGCGCAGGATGGAGAGCGCGCGCTGCACCGGGGACGAGCGTGGGATGCGGTCGGGCATGGGGTGGCTAGGCTGGCCAGGACGTGGCCATCATCGCATGGATGGTCTCGCATGCCGGCGCTGGCGTTCGCTTCGCGGTGCGACGCGCGGGAGCGGCCCGATGGCGCATGACAGTGCCGTCGTGCAAATCAGAATGAAATGCCATCTAATTGCCTGCATGTTCTGGCTACATCGCCCGCGACGCTTCTGTAAAAACATGTAGCCGTCGCCTAGTATGGATGCGCATGGCATTGAGGCGGGCGGCATTGCCGCGAGGACCAGACGTGGGTTTCCGGCCGTGCGACGACGGTTCATATGGCGGCAGGGGGAATCCTTGGACGAGTCGGCTCCGGACCGGTTTCAGATCCTCGCGCTCTCGGGCGGCGGCTTTCGCGGGCTGTACACGGCCAGGCTGCTTGCCGATTTCGAGGAGGAAATCGGAGCTCCGATTGCGACCCGCTTCGACCTGATCGCGGGGACCTCGATCGGCGGGGTCATTGCGCTGGCCCTGGCGCTGGAGCTGCCAGCAAGCCGCATCGTGGACCTGCTGACGCGGCATGGCGAGCAGATCTTTCAGCGGCGCTGGTCGCTTGCCGGCATCTGGCGCGCGCCGTTCGGCTCGCGCCGGCTGCTGGAACTGCTGTGCGCCGAGCATCTGTTCGGCGAGCGCCTGCTCGGCGCCTGCGCGCACCGGGTCGTCATTCCCGCGATCAATTACTCCACGGGGCGGCCGCAGATATTCAAGACGCCGCACCACGTCAATTTCAAGCGCGACCACAAGTTCCGCATCGCGGATATCGCGATGGCGACCAGTGCCGCGCCGGCCTACTTCGCGCGCTACACCTTCAACCACAACCAGTTCGTCGATGGCGGCCTTTACGCCAATGCGCCGGGCCTGCTGGCCGTGCACGAGGCGCAGTATTCCCTGCTGCGCTCGCTCGCCGATGTGCACGTCATGGCGATAGGAACAATGTCGTCGAAGTTCACCGTGAACCCGCGCCGCAATCGCGAGGGCGGCACCTATGACTGGGGCGGCATCAATCCCGCCAACATGCCCCGGCGATTGTTCGGCCTGTCGATATCGGTCCAGGAAGCGCTGAGCGATTTCATGCTGTCGCACCTGCTGCCGGGGCGCTATGTGCTGGTCGACGATGACCTGACAGACCAGCGCGCACGCGCGGTGGGCATGGACAGGGCTGACCACGCGGCGCGGGAGGTGCTGCTTGGCGCGGCCTCGGAGCGGTCCAAGATCTGCATCGGCAGCCGCGAGTTCCAGCCGTTCCTGAGGCATCTCGCTCCCGCCCCGACGTTTTATTACGGCGAGAACGAGAACGCAGGCACGTTCGCGCGCCGCAGCGCCGGTGCCACGGCCCAGGTGCACAGGATCTCGCCGGCGCGATAGGCCCGGATAGCCGCGTCTTACGCGAACGCGTGGAAGGGACGCCGGACTCCGGCCGGCATGGCGTCCGGCCCGGGCCGGGCCGGCGCGGCGAGCGGCAGGTCCAGCAGCGCGCGCACGTCCCGTTCGATCGTTGCCAGCGATGCCGAGCGGCACAGGGTGCGCGCAAAGCGCGCGTCCAGGCCGGGCGGCAGGCGCAGCCACATATTGTCCGAGATCAGCAGCAGGCGCCGCGGACGCAGCACCAGGCTGGCCAGCCGCAGCTGGTTCCAGCCTTCGGCCAGGTCCGGCGGCATGCCGAACACCAGCAGCGCCGGCGCCGGCAAGCGCAGGTTGCGCGCCGCCAGGGACTCGGTCTCCACCGGTTCCACCCGGCCGATGCCCGGCATCTCGCCGAGCAGGCGCGCGATGCCGTGCCGGTACATCGGCATGTCGTCGATGACCACGGCATGGGCCTCGCCGCCGCACTCCAGCACCTGCGCCGGGGCCGGCGTTCCATGGTTAGTCCAGCTCATTCCTTCCTCCGTTGTCGGGCATTGGCTTCCTGGCCAACGCTTTTCACCGGGATCAGCAAAGGGGATGCCAATGCCGGCAGGGCCCGGGCGTGCGCTCCCGGTCAGCGCCGCGACCCAGGCGGGCCGCGGGTTTGCGGCAGGGCGGCCGGTGCGGACCGGCCCGCGCGCATGGCTGGCATCGGCCCGGCTGGCGTTACGTGTAACGTAACGTGTTACGTCGCCGAACCCTTGCCAAGCCGCGGGACCGGTCAGCAACGGAGCCACGTGACGCTTGCATCCGGCAGCGACACGGCCAGCGCCGCCCTGAACCCGGCACCGGCATCCAGGTCCAGGCAGGTCCAGCCGGACATGGCTATGCCATCTCGCGAAGCCCGCCAATGGCCCGCGCCGCGCCGCCAGTCGTCTTCCGTGGTGTACGCGGTGGGATCGGCCGAGAGGCCGGTGCCGAGCGCTTTCAGCAGCGCTTCCTTGCGCGTCCAGATGCCCAGCAGGGCGTCGGCCGCAGCGGGCCGGGCACGCGCCAGGACCTGCGCTTCCTGCGTGGAAAATATGCCGCGTCCAAATCCCGGGACGGCCGCTACGTTCACGCCGCCGGCACGCCGCTCCACGTCCACGCCGAGGCGGCAATCCCGCGCGAAGGCCAGCAGCGCCAGGCCGTCGGTGTGGGACACGCTGAAGGCCAACCCGGTCTGCGGCCATTGCAACACCGGCTGGCCGAATGGCGACACGGTCAGGCGCAGCGCTTCGGGCTGGCAGTGCAGGTAGCCGCCGACCAGCCAGCGCAGCAGCCCGCGCCGGGCGACATAGCCATTGCAGTGCCTGGCGTGCCGGTAGGCCAGGGCGCGCGCGCGCTCGTCCGGCGCAAGCGTATGGGCCAGGCGCGTGCATGCCGGGTTGACCTGCGCGTCATCCAGCCGCCATACCTGTACCGCGCCGTCCGGCAACGCCAGGCGCTCCGATTGCGGCAGCACGAACGTCGCGGTATCCACCGCGCCCCGTGCGGCAACGTCGTCATGCTGCATGCCGTGCCACGTCCGCCGCGTCACGCGCCCGCCAGCCCTTCGTCCAGGATCGCCGCCACCGCCTGCAGGTTGGGTTCGAGCACCAGGTCGAAATGGCTGCAGGGCACCTCGGCAATGGTCAGCCCGCCCAGCGCGACGCGCCGCCACAGCGACAGCGGATCGCCGCGCTGCTGCTGCCTGACCGCGGCGCGCAGGTAGAGCACCGGGCTGGCATGGTACGGCCGCGGCCGATAGGTCGTCATGGCGCGCACCATGGTCTCGCGCACCTGCCGCAGTGCCGGCGGCAGCGATTCGGTAAACGCGTCGGGCTTGCAGGTGATGCCGCCGCGGCGCATGCCGACACCTTCCGCGGCCCGGCGCAGCGCGTATTTCAGGTAGCGCACGCGCTGTGCCGCCGGCACCGCGCGCAGCTTGCGCAGCTGCCAGCCGGGATAGTTCCAGCAGTAGCGCATCCAGGTGCGCCACGGCAGGAAGTGCTCGCAGACATAGGTGTCGAGCAGGCACAGCAGCTCGACCTGCTCGCCGGCGCGGGTCAGCTGTTGCGCCATCTCGTACACCACCAGCCCGCCGAACGAGTAGCCGGCCAGCGCGTAGGGACCGCGCGGCTGCAGGCTGCGGATCTGTTCGATATAGCTGGCCGCCATGTCCTCGACACGCCGCTGCGTCGGCTGTTCGCCGTCAAGGCCGCGTGCCTGCAGCCCATAGACCGGGCGCGAAGTGCGCAGCGCGTTGACCATGCCCCAGCACTCCATCACCGAGCCGCTCGCGCCATGCACCAGGAACAGCGGCGAGCCGGTGCCGCTGCGCACGGGCACCAGGTTGGGCGAAGTCCGCGGGGACGCGGCTTCGTCGATGGCCGCGGCCAGGCCTGCAATGGTGGGCGCGAACAGCAGTGTCGCCAGAGGGATCGTGCGGCCGGTCGACTGGTGCACGTCCGCCAGCAGCCGCGCGGCCAGCAGCGAATGTCCGCCGAGGTCGAAGAAATTGTCGTCGCGGCCGATCGGGGCGAAATCGAACAAGCGCTCCCACAGCGCCTGCAGATGACGTTCGAGCTGCTCGCGCGATGTGCCGGGCGCGGGCAGTTCGCGCGCCGCCAGGTTCAGGGCCGGATGATTGCGGATGGCGTCGAGGCAGTCCGGATTGCGCAACGCTGAGGCGTTGCCCACCGGCAGGCCGTTGACCGCATTGCGCGCTGCCGCTTCGGACAGTTTGCCGTTATGCGTGGCCGGCAGCTCAGGCACGGCCAGGATGCGGTCGGGCACATGGGTGGGCGAGGCGCGGCGCGCCAGTTCGCGGCGCACGTGCGCGGCGAGCGCGCCGGTCAGCGCGACGCCGTGCTGCAAGACCAGCAGCAGCACCATGCGTTGCTCGTACCGCTGCGCGTGGGTGCGGTCGGGCGGTGCCGTTTGCGCGCGCTGCTCGACCACCATCGCCTCGCGGATCTGCGGGATATCGCGCAGCACCCGATAGATCTCGCCCGGCCCGACGTTGACGCCGCGCACATTGAGCACGCCGTCGGAACGGCCATGCAGCCGCGCCGTGCCTTCGGGCGGAAACTCGATCCGGTCGCCGTGGGTCCACACGCCCGCGTTGGCCGAAAAATACGCCTTGTGGAAGCCCTGGCCGTCGACGTCGCCATAGAAGCCCAGCGGCCGCGACGGGAACGGGTTGGCGCACACCAGCTCGCCGATGCCGCTGGTGGGCGCGCCGTGTTCCCACGCCTGCACATCGAGCGCCAGGCTCTTGCACTGCGCTTCGCCCGCATAGACCGGCAGGTTCGGATTGCCCAGCACGAAGCAGCCGAGGATGTCGGTGCCGCCGGAGATCGACTGCAACGGCAGCGCCTTGACGTGATCGCGCACCCATTCGAACTGCGCATCGAACAGCACCGATCCGGTCGACATCATCGTGCGCAGTGCGCCCAGGTCGAACTGCTGGCCGGGCACCAGGCCGGCGTCCTCGCACATCTTCAGGTAGGCGGGACTGGTGCCGAACACCGTGACGCGCTCTTGCGCAACCAGCCGCCACAACGCGTCGACCGTGGCGATCGGGCCGTCATAGGTGACGATCTCGACCCCGGACGCCAGTGCCGACAGCTGCCAGTTCCACATCATCCACGCGCAGGTGGTGTGGAAGTACATGCGGTCGCCGGGCCGCAGGTCGGAATGCAGCCGGTGCTCCTTCAGGTGCTCCAGCAGGCTGCCGCCGGCGCCGTGCACGATGCACTTGGGCTTGCCGGTGGTGCCCGACGAAAACATGATGAAAAGCGGATGGTTGAACGCAAAGCGCTGGAAGGAGAACTGCTCTGCATCGCCACGGCCGATCAGGTCCGCCAGCGCATGGACCGGCTGGCTGACGGTGGCCGGCAAGGCGCCGTCGTCGAGTTGGATGATGCCCTGCAGCGAAGGCAGCGCGGCAGCGAGGCCGGCGACGTTGTCCGCCAGCGGGATGCCGGTGTCGAAGGCGCGCTGCGCGGTGTGCGCGAGCAGCAACCGCGGTGCCAGCGGGGCGAAGCGGTCGAGCAGGGTTTCGACGCTCATCTCGGCGGCGGCGGTGGACAGCGTGGCGCCGAGCGCGGTCACGGCGAGCGCGGCGACGATGGCCTCGGCGTCGTTGCGCATCACGGCCACCACGCGATCCCCTTCGCGCAGCCCCAGTTGCGACAAGGCATGTGCCGCACGCGCGACACGCTCGCGCAGTTCGCCGCGAGTCAGGCGTTCACGCCGGCCATCGGCGTGGCAGGCGGTCAGCGCCGGTGCGTCGGGCCCAGCGACTTCCAGCCCTAGCAGGTTGTCCGCGTAGTTCAGCGACAGGTTCGGGAAGAAGCGGGCATGTTCGCAATCGTCGCCGACACAGACCGGCTCGGGGCTGCCCGACCACGCCAGCCCCTCTGACCACTGCAGGAAGCAGCGCCAGAATGTCCGGTATTCCCGTACCGAGAAATCGTGCAGCGCGCCGTAGCGGTGGAACGACTGGCCGGTACACGCCTGCAGCGCCGCGGTAAACGCGGTCATCTGCGACGCCACGGCGCGCTCGGGCGAGCTGACGTAAATGGGAGTGCGACCCTGGTTGACGCTCGGGCAGAACGAGGCGTCCAACAAATAAAATCGATCCATCCGATGCTCCTGAGAGACCGGCGCACGCCATTCGAAGTGATGGCGCGTTCATGGGGTCGAGATTAATGGCTGGCGAATTCTGGTCTGTGCGTCATCGCACGCATGACCGGCAGGCGGGCGTCGTGCAGGGCTCGCTTGCGCCGCGGCGCGCGTGCTGGCACGGCGTTCAGGATCGTTCGCTGGCCCGTATCAGCGGACGATCTTGCCCCCGCCACTAGATTCCAGCCCCGTGGCGTGTGATGAATCCGATACCGGATAGTGCGGACAACGCGGATTGCCATCGCACTTCGCTGCCCTGGAAACCGGGCAAGCGGCTTTTGTCGCTGTGGTAAGGTTGGTGAATGGTTTCGACGACATCCATGGACGAGACGCAGGCGGCACCCGTGCGGTGTCAGGAGAGTCATGCAGCGTGAGTAATGGGAAGGAAACGCCGCGGCGCGCACGGCGGACCGACCAGGTTTCGCTCAGCCGGGCCTTGCGCCTGAGCGTGCCGGCGGAAGCCAGGCCCGCGCCGGTCAACCGCAGGGACTGGCTGCGGCAGCGCAAGGAAGAACTGCAGGCGGCCCGTGCCGTCGCCAGGCAGAGACGCAACCTGCTGCGGGCCGAAATCATGTCGGCCGCGCAGGATATTGCGCGCGAGGAACGCAGCGCCGCGCGGCTGGAAGCGGAGCGGCTGAAGGCCGAAGCCAGGTCCGCGCGCACCTACGCGCGCGAAGACGAACGCGCCGCCGCCAAGTTCGAGCGCGGCCAGCCGAAGCGCCCGGCTGCCAAGACCAAAACGCTGGCCAAGGAGAAAAGCAAGCTGGTCTCCTACGCCGAGCTGTTGCGGCTGCGCAAGTAACCGTCCGGGCTAGCGAATCTTGTCGAAGCCGCTGGCGGCCCAGCGCTCGGCGCTGTCGCGCGTCAGCCGGAAGTCGGGCCGCACCTTGATGCTGGCCAGCACCTCGCCGAAGGCATCCTCGGCGCTCAGCGTGCCGAAGGGCTCGAACTCATCGGGCGTGATCGCCAGCTTCACGGTCACGCTGCCGGCTTCGGCTTCGATGCTGACCTGCTTGTTCAGCTGCGCGTGCAACTGCTGCTCATGGCGCCGGATCACTTCCGAGGCGGTCTTGACCAGGGTCTGGTGCGCGGTGGCGTCGAGCGGCTTGGGGTCGACCTTGTTGCGTCCCATGGTCCAGGGGCCGACCAGCGCCGGCTCGGCGCTGCCGTCGCGGATCATCTCGACCGCCCAGCCTTCACCATCCTCGTTCTTGATCACGCGGGCGGTCCAGCCCTTGTCGCGCCACAGGCGCGGTTCGTGGATGGCTGAGGCTTCGTGCTCGGGCAGCGCGTCTTCGGTGTGTGGCATCAATCTCGTGGTACGGGTCGGGGAACCCGCGAGAATACTATAGGGCCCGGCAGCAGGCCCCCGCGCCCTTCATCGCAGACCCTTACGATCGCGTAAACAAGGCCTTCCTGATGATGGCGTGCACGCCCCAGTTGCCGTTCACTACCTGCGTGATGCCGAAATCCACCGCCACCGAGATCAGCGTCACCGCCTCGTCCTCGCTCAGCCCCTTGACCGTCATCAGGAAGCGGCGCGTCTTGCGGAACGCATCGCGCATGGCGTCGTCCAGCGTGGACTTCAGGTAGATGTGGCTTTGCGCCATCTGGCCCAGCTCGGTCAGGTGGTTGGGCGAGCTGAAGCCATGCAGGATCCATTCGTCGGCGGTCTCCACCAGCGGATAGCTCAGGTCCGCGAACGGCGCGCCGCGTTCGATCATGGTGCTCTTGTGCAGGATCAGCTGGAACTCACCGGTCAGCGAGCATTCGATGGCGGTGCCGCACAGCTCGGAATCGCCCTGCGAGGCATGCGGGTCGCCGATCGACAGCAGCGCGCCCGGCACCGCCACCTTCAGGTACACGCTGGCGCCGCGCGTGACGCGCCAGTTGTCGAGGTTGCCGGCGAAGCTGGAGGGCGGGATCGAGTCGATCAGGCCGTCCTGCGCGGGCGCGACCGCGATCACGCCGAAGTGCGGCCGGATCGGGATCTCGATATCGCGCAGCACGTCGTGGTTCTTGACGATGGTGTCGTGGTCGACCGGGACGCCGGGATAGTCGATGGTGGGATGCAGCACGCCGAACGGATCGCGCTGCGGCGTCCAGCGGAAGCTGTAGACGGCGCGGGCGCAGCCGTCGGCGCGTTCGCAGTCGATCTCGAACACCGTCACCACTTCGCGCTCGCGCGGCTCGGTCAGCATGTCGCGGTAGTGGAAGCCCCACCAGGTGGCGGCATTGCTGCCGAAGGCGCGGCCGGCAAAGCGGGGGTTGGCGCACGGGCGCGGGCGCACGTCGAGGATGCGCACCTCCAGCACGTCGCCGGGCATGGCGCCGCGCACCGCGACCGGACCGGTGCAGATATGCACGCCGAAACCCTCGCCGGCACCGCGTCCGTAGACCGAGGCGTCGATCGGGCCGGCGCCGCGGCGGTCGACGTTCTTCTGCTCGGCGGTCCAGTGGAACACGCTTTCGGCGCCGGGGTCGCCGTCGATCATGCGCTCGCGGTCGTCCGAGGCGTGCTGGGTCAGCGTTTCGATGGTGACGGTGTCGCCCGACATCACTTCCAGCACGGGCGGCAGTTGGTGGCTCAGGTAGCCCCAGTGCACGGTCTTGTCGGTGGCCTGCAGCCAGTGGTGGCGGCCTTCCGGACGCGCCGCGTGCGAGCGGGCCTGGGTGATGGGGACCACGGACGGCGCGGGCAGCGCGCGTGTGCGCGCACCGTCGTTGGCCGGGGCGCGCTGTGGCGCGGGGCCGCGTCTGGCATCGGCCGGCAGCCCGCGCGACACATTCAGCGGCGGGCGCTGCGCGGGGGTGCCCGCGGCCTGCTCGCGGTAGGCGCGCGGCGAGATCCCGAACTGCTCGCGAAACGCGTGGCTGAAGTGCGAAGGATCGTTGAAGCCCCAGCGATAGCAGATGTCGGAGACCGAGAGCTTGTCGTACTGCGCATTGCCCAGGTCGGCGCGGCACCGCTCCAGCCGGCTGGTGCGCAGGTAGGCGGAAAAGCTGCTGCCGGACTTCTCGAACAGCTTCTGCAGGTAGCGCGCCGACATGTGTTCGTCCGCGGCGATGGCGCTGAGGCTGAGCTCGGGCTCGGCCAGGCGCGCGTCGATGCGGCTGCAGACCCGCGCGAATACCGCCGCGCGCGACGGCGTCATGTCCGCCGGCGCGCTCGGCTGGTTGTCCGACAGGGCCGCGCCCAGGCAGGCGACGATGGTGCTGTCGAAGGGCTGCACCGCGCGGTCGTCGGCGGACACCAGGGTGTCGATGCTGGCCGCCATGGACTGCAGCAGGCGCGCGAACAGTTCCGCCGCGTCGCCGGCCAGCACCAGCGCGGAGCGCGGCAACGGCGCGGGGATGCGCGCATTGAGCAAGGCCTGGCCGATATGCACGATCAGCAGGCGGAAGCCGGTGGTCAGCGCCACCTTGCGCGCCGCGTGCTCGGGCACGCAGACCACCTGGCCGGGACGCAGCGGCTCGCGCAGGTCCGGGCTGGCGAGGTGGGCTTCACCTTCGGTCAGCATCAGCAGCATCAGGCCGCGGCCGTCGCCGGCAGTGATGGCCAGCGTCTGCGGCACCGACGCGATGCAGGTCAGCCCGATGCCGGCAGGCGTGGTGCGCGACTGGATCGTGCCGTGCAGGGTGTGGTCCGCGCACAGGCTCTCGCACTGCAGGCGCGCGGCCCTGAGCTCGTCGCGCCATGCGGCGCCGCGCCGGTTGCGCGGATAGGCTTCGGTGGAAAAACGCTGCAGATGCAATGGAGCCTCCCTGGCGTCTGACTGCCACAGCGGCGGGGGGGGGGGGGGGGGGGGGGGGGGGGGGGGGGGGGGGGGGGGGGGGGGGGGGGGGGGGGGGGGGGGGGGGGGG